>DATLXM010000089.1:0-10118 GCA_035575835.1 Gaiellaceae bacterium | reverse complement strand
ACCTCCTGGGCCAGCGGCTGCGGTGTCGTCACGAGCAGCACCTCGGCCCGCGGGAGCAGCTGGCCGAGCGAGATCGCCATGTCACCCGTTCCCGGTGGCATGTCGATCACGACGACGTCGAGCTCACCCCAGTGGACGTCGGAAAGAAACTGCTCGAGCGCCTTGTGGAGCATCGGGCCCCGCCACATCACCGGGCCGTTCTCGTCGAGAAAGTTGCCGATCGAGATGAACTTGAGCCGACCGCGTACGGGCGGGACGATCATCCGGTCGACGACGATCGGACGCTGGTGGATGCCGAGCATGTGCGGGATCGAGTGCCCGTAGACGTCCGCGTCGATCAGCCCGACCGAGCGGCCGAGCGCGTCCAGCGCCGTCGCGAGGTTGACCGTCAGCGACGACTTGCCGACGCCGCCCTTGCCGCTCGCGACGGCGATCACGCGGGTGCGCGGGTCGAGCGAGATCGACTTCTCGGGGCGGCCGCCGCGCAGGCGCGAGGTCAGCGCCGCCTTCTCGTCCGGGCTCATCACGTCGAAGCGGAGCTCGACGCGCCGGACGCCCGGCAGCGTCCCGACGTGCTCCGCGACCTGCTCCTCGAAGGAGTTGCGGAGCGGGCACCCCGCCACGGTGAGGGCGATCGTAACCCAGACGTCCGGGCCTTCGATCGTGATGTCGCGGACCATCTCGAGCTCGGTCACCGGCCGTTGGAGCTCGGGATCGATGACGTTCTCGAGGGCCTTGAGGACAGCTTCGCGATCGATGCTCAAGCAGGCAGCGTAGCCTCAGCCGGCGAGTCTGAAGATGACGAGGTTCCGGACCGGCGTGCGACCGGTGCGGGTCACCGTCAGCATCCCGCGGGCATTGTCGTACAGGCCCGTCCCGCCGAGGATCGCAAGCTCGTAGAGCTGGCGATACTGGAGCGAGCCGCCCACGACGATGGTGCCGCGCGGCAGGAAGTAGGTGCCCTGGCAGACGCGTTCTCGCCGATCGTCGACGAACGTGCAGATCAGCTGCGCCCGCCCGAGCGCCGTCGTGGTCACCCTCCGGTTGAAGAGTTTCTGCCGCACGACCTCGACGTCTCCGGGCGAGGTGCCCCGCGGCGCGATATCCATCCGGGCGACGCTGAGCTGGCTGTCCGTGATCCGGATCGTCGCCGGTCCGGTCGCCGCCTCGGATCCGCGGACGCCGGGCAGAAGGGCCAGACCGCCCACGAGCACACCGAGCAACACTGTTCCGATTCTTCGTTTCATCCGTGCTCCTCCTTCCAGTCGTTCGTTGGTCCGGTTGCAGGGAGATCCACCCAGAACGTCGAGCCCTGCCCGGTCGTGCTCTCGAAGCCGATGCGCCCGCCGTGGGCCTCGACGATCTCGCGCGAGACCGCGAGACCGAGTCCCGTACCTGCGATCCCGGTGGCGCTCGCGTCTCCGCGGTAGAACTTCATGAAGATCCGGCTCTGCTGCTCGGGAGGAATCCCGATCCCCTCGTCCGTGACGCTGAGCCGGACGCCTTCGGCACTCGCCTCCGCGACCACGTTGACGAGACCTCCGTCCGGCGAGTACTTGATCGCGTTCGACAGCAGGTTCCCGAAGACCTGGGCGAGGCGGTTCGTGTCAGCGCTCACCGGCAACGGCAGCTCCGGGACACTCAGGACGATGCTGTGGATCGGGCTCAGCGCCGCGAACAGCTGCGATTGCTCGCGCAGGAGCGCGACGACATCGACGGGCTCCGGCGCGAGCCGCACACCCTCTTCCTCGATCCGTCGCACATCGAGGAAGTCCTCGAGCAGCGCCGCGAGCCGGTGCGCCTGGGTGTCCACGATTCCCAGGTAGTGCTGGCGGGTCGCCGAGTCGAATTCGCGGTCGAGGAGCAGCGAGGTGAATCCGAGAACACTCGCGAGCGGCGTCCGGAGCTCGTGGGAGACGATCGAGATCAGCTCTGTCTTCAGCCGCTCGCTCTCGCGCAACCTGTCGTTCTGCTCCTGCAGCTCCTCGCGGCCCGCCTGGAGGCGGCCGGCCATCGTGTTGAACGAGGCCCGAAGCTCGCCGACCTCGCCGGGGCCTCCGGTCGGGAGGCGGTGGGCGAGATCGCCGTCCGCGAGGCGTCGCGCGCCGTCGGAGACGCCGCGCAGCGGCTGCCCGATCGAGCGGGCGAGGACGATCCCGAAGAGCACGAGGAGAGCCGACGAGGCACCCAGTCCGGCCCACCCGACGACGACGGCGCGGCCGGTGCGGCTCTCCGCGGACGCCGCCGCCTCGCGCGTCAGCCGGTTCTCGACGTCGAGGAACTCCCGGAAGAGCGCCCTGATCTCGTCGGTCCGGCGCTTGCCCTCCTCGAAGACGACGGTGGAGTCGGCGATCTGAGGCGCCTCCCCGAGGATCACCACGAGCGGCGCCGCGTATTCATCGACGTAGAAACGGATCGTCGCCGCCAGGTCGCGGGCCCGCTCGCGTTGTCCCGGATCCTCGGAGACCAACCGCTCCAGCGCAGCGAGCCGCGCCGGCAACTGCCTGCGCGCGGCCGTGTACGGGTCGAGGAAACGCCTGTTGCCGGTCAGGGTTAGCCCCCGGATTCCCGTCTCGAGATCGACCACGAGCTTCTCGAGCCGGAGGGTCGCCGTGGTCACGTTCCTCGAGCGAACCTCTCGATCGGTCGCGTGCCGTTGTGCGGTCACGGCGAGCAGGAGCGCCGCGAACGCCGCCGCGACGAGCACTGCGACCGCGGCGCTGGCGATTCCCATCCTGCCGGCGAGCGTCATCCCAGGAGCTCCTCGACCAGGCCGCTCAGCTCGCTCGGCTCGAAGGGCTTCGAGACGAAGCCGTCCGCGCCCGCGCCGACCGCGTCGAACTCGGCGTGGCTCCAGGCCGTGATCACCACAACCGGAAGCTCTCCCAGCCTCTCGTCCGCACGCAGAGCCGCGAGCACCTCGATCCCGCTCAGCTTCGGCAGCATCACGTCGAGCACCATCAGGTCGACGGGGACCTCTCGGGCCAGCGCAAGCGCCTCCTCGCCGTCGGCCGCCTCGATGAACCGGTAGCCCGGCCCAAGGACGGCCCGCACGAGCTCGCGAAGGGTCGGCTCGTCGTCACAGACGAGAATGGTCTTCCTTGCGGCGTCGCCGCTCTGTCGCTCTGGCTCGGCCACCCGGTCTTGGAGAGGCGGGGGCAGATACGGAGTTCTCGTTCCGAGTCTAGTCGTCCGGTTCACGTCCGCAACCCTTTCGACGGCGGCACGCTTGCGCCTCCGGCGGCGTCGAGCCGAGAGCCTAGGCGGACAGTGCTCGCGCCAGCTCCGCGCACAACGCGGGTGTTCCCGCTGCGACGACGCGTGAACGCCCGAGCAGGTCGAGTGGCGCGGACCCGTAGGGCGGATCCTCGAAGAGGTCGATCGCGAGGCCGACCTCGCGGACGAGCAGCTGGCCGGCAGCGATGTCCACCGAGCGCGCCGGCTTGAGCGAGCAGACCCCGTCCACACGGCCTGCCGCGAGGTGGCAGAGCGAGAGCGAGAGCGAGCCCATGATCCTCAGGCGCGTCGCCGTGCCCGCCATCGCTGCGGCCTTGTCCGCGACCTCTGCGGTCGTGGTCGCCTCGAACGAGAGGATCTCGATCCGATCCTTGGGCAGGACTCCGCCGAGTGGCTGCCCGTTCAGCTGGGCGCCGCCGCCGCGCGTCGCAGTCCACTCCTCGCCGGTGCCGAAGTCGTAGACGTAGCCCCAAACGACGTCACCCATCGTCTCGCCCTCGGCGACCGCGACCGAAAGGGAGAAGAACGGGATGTCGCGCTTCGCGTTCAGCGAGCCGTCGATCGGGTCGACGACGACGCGCGTGGTGCCGCCGCCGTTGAAGGCGCGCTCACCGAGCTCCTCGGAGACGACGGTGAAGCTCTCGTCGAGTTGCTCGAGCCGCGCGATCACCGCCGCCTCGGCGGCTGCGTCGATAGCCGTCGTCTCGTCGCCGCCCTCACCGGTCTTCGTCACCGGCTCGCGCTCGACGCGCGTGGGCAGCTCGGCGAGCACCCCGCGGATGTCCGCTGCTGCCGCTCGGCACGTCTCCAGCCACGGCGTCACAGCGGGTGGAAGAGGAGGCCGGAGATCAGCTTGGGGAAGAAGTAGGTCGTCTTCTGGGGCAGCACCTCGCCGCGGCGTGCGAACGCGAAGACGTCCTCGATCCTCGTCGGCCGCATCAGGTACGCGACCTCGGCCTCGCCCGCGTGGACGCGCCGCAGCGCCTCGGCCGCCTCCGGGGTGTAGGCGATCCCGTCGTGCCCGAGAGTGTCGACGAGCTGGACGTCGAGCGTGCCGGCCTCGCCGCGGACGATCGCAGCGCCGCCACGCGTGACCTCGATCACCGCAGGGCGCTCCCCGGTGAGCCCGCCGAGCGCAGCCTCCGGGTCGGTGACGGTCTCCCGGTCGCCCTCGAGCTCTCGCGGAGTCGAGAAGACGCGATGCGTGGAGAAGATCTCCAGCCCCTCGTCCTCGGTCGAGACGAGCACGACCAGCATCTGCGCGCTCGCGGGAGTTCTCTCCTCCTCGGCGTAGGCGACCGCGGTCTCGTAGCGGTGGTGGCCGTCGGCGATCAGGAGTTGCTTGTCGGCGAACGCGCGAGCGAGCGCCTGCGGATCCTCGGCGCGCCACAGCTTTGCGCCCTCGACCTCGAGGTCGGGCTCGCGCTGTGGGGGGTCGGCGGGGGCGGCGCCGTCGTAGAGGAGAAAGATCGGCTCGAGCTGGACACCGGTCGCGCGCAGGAGGCGCAGCCGTCCCTCCTTCGGGCCTGCGTGCGTGCGCTCGTGTGGGAGCACCGTGCCGGTGGCGTAGGGCTCGACCTTGAGCGAGGCCACGATCCCGTTGCGCGTGCGGGCGACCCCGTCTGGGCCGACGTAGTCCTGGGAGACGAGCCAGACGGTCGGCTCGTCCGCCACGAGCGCGCCCTCCGAGCGCCAGGCTTCGAGCAACTGCGCAGCCTTCTCCTCGGAATCCGGAAGCGTGAGCCGGACGACGTTGTGCTCGCTCCGGGCCGCGAGCTCGTCGCGCTGCTCGGGTGAGATCACGTCGTAGGGCGGGGCGACGAGCGTCTCCAGCGGCCCTGCGACATCGACGTCGTACCGCAAGGCTCGAAAAGGCTTGACCACCGCCACGGCGCGAGCCTAGCTGACTCTTTCCGCGCGAGCTGCGCGTCCGCAGGGGCGGGGCCCAGCGCGCAAGACCCCGGTTGGTAGGCCGCGCCAGCAGCCTAGACTCAGGCTGTGAGCACGATCGCCGAGCTGGCCGAGGACCGCGTCGTCGAGGGCGTCTACGCCGTCGCGCGCAAGCAGCGGCTGCGCACGAAGAAGGGCGCGACCTACCTCGCTCTCGAGCTCGTCGACCCCACCGGGCGGATCGAAGCCCGGGTCTGGAACGACGTCGAGCTCCTCGACGGGCGCTTCGCGGAAGGGGATGCGGTGCGGGTGCTCGGACGCGTCTCGCGCTTCGGCGAACGGCTGCAACTCGACGTGCGCTCGGTCGAGACCTCCGACGCCGACCCGGCCGAGCTGGCGCCGAAGCTGCGCCGGGACGCCGACGAGCTGGACGGCTTCCTCGAGTTCCTCGCGGCCGAGATCTCGCATCCAGGCCTGGCCGCCGTGGTGGGCCGCTTCGTCGGTGACGCCGAACTTCGAGCCTCGCTCCGGACGCTCCCTGCGTCCGACAGCCACCACACCTACGCGGGCGGGCTGCTCGAGCACACCGTCGGCGTCGCCACCCTCGCCCGCGAGACGGCCCAGCTCCATCCGCGCCTGCGCACCGACCTGCTGCTCGCAGCCGCGCTCCTTCACGACGTGGGTCGCACCCGCGAGCTGGGGCGCGCACCGGCGTACCGGCAGACGGACGAGGGGCGGCTGCTCGGTCACGTCCATCTCGGCCTGAGGCTGATCGAGGAGCGCGCCGAGTCGATCGACACGGTCGCGCGTGCCGAGCTCCTCCACGCAGTCGCCTCCCACCACGATCGCAACGCAGCACGCACCGCCGAGGCCGCCGTCCTCTTTCACGCGAACCAGCTCGACGCCGTCGCGGCGACTCGACCCGTCGGCGACTGATCCCGGACGATGGCGGCGATCCTCCTTGCGCTCGGGGCGAGCCTCTCCTACGGCTTCGGTGACTTCCTCGGCGGCCTGACCTCGCGACGGACGCACGTGCTCGGCATCCTCGTCGTCTCGCAGGCCGTCGGCGCCGCGGCGATCGTCGTCTGGGTCGCCGTCACGCGCGATCCGTTCCTCGGACAGGCCGCCGTGCTCGCGGCCGCAGGAGCGGGAATCTGCGGGGTCACCGGGCTCGCGGCGCTTTATCGCGGGATGGCGATCGGCGCGATGGGAGTCGTCGCCCCGATCTCGAGCATGGCCGCGGCGATCCCGTTCGCGGTCGGGATCGCACGGGGTGAGCGGCCCTCGCTGCTCCAGTTCGTCGGGGCGGCCGTCGCGCTCGCCGGCCTGGCACTCGTCTCCAGGACGAACGACGATCTCAAGGGCCGCTTCGCCGCCGGGGTCGGGCTCGCCCTCGCTGCGGCGGTCGGCTTCGGGCTCTACTTCGTCCTCCTCGACGTCGCCGCCGACGAGAGCGTCTCTTGGGCGGTGCTCGTCGCCCGGCTCGCCTCCGCGGCGCTCGCACTCGCGGCGGCGGTGGCGGCCGGAGTCTCGCTCGGCCTCCCGCGCCGGTTCGTGCTGCCGGTGCTCGGCGTCGGTCTGTGCGACGTCGGCGCGAACGTGATGTTCGCGCTCGCGACCACGCGGGGGCTCGTCAGCGTCGTCTCGGTGCTCACGTCGCTCTACCCCGCCGTCGTGGTCGCGCTCGCGGCGTTCCTCCTCCGGGAACGCGTCGGCACGATCCAGTTCGTCGGGGCGGGAGCAGTGCTTGCAGGCGCTGCGCTGCTCTCAGCGGGCTGATCTGCCCCTTCGAGACATGTCGCTCCGTCACCGCTGTGCGACAGGGACAGTCCCTGTCTCTCGGGGGTGACGAAAGGCCAGGTCGGAAAGGGACGGTTTCGCGCGGCGCCAACGCGCGCGACACTCTCGGCGATGGACGGCCCGCCCGCCGCCGAAGAGCTGTTCTACCCCCGCACCCTCGCCGAGGCCGCCGAGCTTCGCGAGATCGTGGCGCGAATCGAGATCGAGTACGTCGGGCTCGCTCGTGCCCAGGGGTTCAGCTGGGCGGACATAGGAGTGGATCTCGGCCTCTCCCGCCAAACCGCGCACCGACGCTTCGCGGCCGCCGTCAGACGTTGAAGCGGATGTTCAGGACGTCGCCGTCCTGGATCACGTAGGTCTTGCCCTCGAGCCGCTGCGTCCCCCGACGCGACGCCTCGGCGTGCGAGCCGGCGTCGAGGAGATCGCTGCACGTGATCGTCTCTGCCCGGATGAACCCACGCGCGATGTCCGAGTGGATCGTCCCGGCCGCGTCGAGCGCGCTCTCGCCCCCGCGCAACGTCCACGCCCGAGTCTCCTTCTCGCCTGCGGTGAAGAACGTGATCAGGCCGAGGGCGTCGCTCAGCCTGCGCACGACCTCGTCGAGCGCGGACGGGCCCTCTCGGTACTCCGCTGCCTCCTCGTCGCTCATCGCCGCGAGCTCGGCCTCGAGCTGCAGGTCGATCCCCTCCGAGCCGTTCACGATCGCGATGAGCGGCTTCGTCGTCAGCGGCTCGAGCTCGCCGGGCAGCTCGCCGGGGAAGTCTCGAAGCGTGTTGCCGGCGTCCAGGTGCGCGAGCAGCTCCCGGAGGACGTCGACTTCCTTGCGGAGGGCCACGTCGCCCGATTTCGCCTGCTTCTCGACCCGTTCGAGCCGGCGCTCGACGTGATCTCGATCCGCGACGAGGAGCTCGAGCTCGAGGTTCTCGAGGTCGGCTGCGGGCGAGCCGCCCGGGGTGAAGCCGTCCGCGACCGCGAGGATCGCGTCGACCTGCCTGAGCCCCCCGAGGAGCGCAGGGCCTGTCCCGGGCACATCGACGACGCGGATCGTCGCAGGCGTGATCTTGCGGGCGCCGACGAGTTCCGCGAGCTGCGCCAGCCGCTCGTCCGCGATCGACGCCATCCCGACGTTCTCCTTGCCGAATCCCGCGCCGCCGGCCTTCGTGAGCGCGGTGAAGAGTGTCGTCTTCCCGCTTCCGGGAAGCCCGACGATGCCGACCTCGAGTGCCACCTACGCCTCCGGTTCGGCGCCGGGCTCGTCGTCGGCGATCTGCTTCTGGAGCGAAGCGAGCGCGCGGTGCTGGAGGCTCTTGATCGCCCCCTCGGTCTTGTCGAGAATCGTGGCCGCCTCGCCGTTAGAGAAGCCGAAGACGAATTTCAGGGTCAGGACCTGCTGCTGCTCCTGCGAGAGCGAGTCGATCAGGTCGAGCATCGACTGCCGCCCGATCGCCCGGAACGCCTCGTCCTCGGCTGAGCGCTCCTCGGAGCCGAGCGGCTCCGGCACGTCTTCCTCGGGCTGCCAGCGGCGGTTCGCGCGAAAGTGGTCCATCGAGAGGTTGTGCGCGATCCGAAAGAGCCAGGCCGAGAACGGCGCCGCCTGGAAGCGAAACTTGCCGATCGACTCGAGCATCCGGAGAAAGGTCTGCGTGGTCAGGTCCTCGGCGTCGTGCCGGTTCCCGACGGTCATGTGCAGGTAGCTGTAGATCCGGTCGAAGTGGATCAGGTAGAGCTCTTCGAGCGCGTTCCGGTCTCCCTGCTGGGCCTGCTCGACGAGCTTGCGGATCTCCGCCCCCGAGGGACTCTTCTGCGCCGTTTCGGCCATCCCGCTCGTCTCCCCGCCCTACTAGATCCCGAATCCGACCCGCGACTCGCGCGCGTAGCGCTTGATGTAGACGACCCGGCGGAGGACGACGGTATAGCGGCCGTCGGCGGCGTCGACCTGGAACGTGCCGTCCTGGTCGGACGCGAGCGCACGTTCGAGCTCGTCGGCGCCCTGAACGGTGACGAGGGCGCTGAGACCGGGCCCACCGCTGAACGCGATCTCGATCCGGACGGAATCTGGCTCAGCCAACGGACACCACCTCCGAGAGGACGCCGTGGATGGCGTCGGGATGGACGAATGCGACCTGAAGCCCGAAAAGTCCTTCGCGCGGCGCCTCGTCGATCAGCTGGGCGCCTTCGCCGGCGAGGGCGCCGAGCGCCGCCTGGACGTCGTCGACCTCGTAGGCGACGTGGTGCATCCCAGGGCCACGGCTCGCGAGGAACCGTCCCACCGGGGTGTCCGGGCCGAGCGGGGCGAGAAGCTCGACGCGACCGGAGCCGAGCAGAACGGCCGCTGCCTCGACGCCCTGATCGGGGACGGTGTCGCGGTGCTCGATGGTCGCGCCAAGGAGCTGGGTGTAGGTCTCGAGCGCCTCGTCGAGATCGTGCACGGCCACGCCGAGATGATGGATGCCGCGGGCGACCATTCGCCCACGATCCTAGTCGAGGTACTACGGCAGAACGCGGACGGTGCCGATCGTCTCGCTCGCGCGGGACTCGGGGTCGACGCCCTTCAGGAGCGCCTTGATCTCGTGCCGGTCGAGCGTCTCCTTCTCGAGGAGCGCGGTGGCGAGCTTGTCGAGGCTGCTCCGGTGCTTCGAGATCAACCGCTGGGCTTCTTCGTAGGCCTCGTCGGTGAGCCGGGCCTGCTCGGAGTCACGCATCCGCTTCGTTTCCTCCGAAAGCGCGTAGTTGTCCGCGCGCATCGTCCGCGCCGGCGCGATCTCGGACATCCCGTAGTCGAAGACCATTGAGCGGGCGATCTCCGTCACCTTCTCGAGATCGGAGGCGGCGCCGTTCGTGACCCGCCCGAAGACGATCTGCTCGGCGGCGCGGCCGGCGAGCGCGACCTTCATCACGTCGAGGAGCTCCTCCTTCGTGTGCAGATAGCGATCCTCGGTCGGGAGGTAATAGGCGTAGCCGAGCGCGTCGCCGCGCGCGACGATCGTCACCTTCTGGATCGGGAGCAGCTCTCCCATCAGGTGGGCGAGCAGGGTGTGGCCACCCTCGTGGTAGGCGAGGATCCGCTTCTCCTTCTCGGAGACGACCCGGCGCTGCTGGAGCCCTGCGACCACGCGCTCCATCGCGTCCTCGAAGTCCTGCATCCGGATCTGGGTGAGCTGCTGGCGGCCGGCGAAGATCGCGGCTTCGTT
>DATLXM010000088.1:0-20456 GCA_035575835.1 Gaiellaceae bacterium | reverse complement strand
TCCGACGTCGAAGGACGACGTCACGATCGTCAACCAGCCGTTCGACATGAACCTGTTCCTGAACGGCGAGATCGACGCAGCAGCGGCGATGACCTACAACGAGCTCGCGCAGGTGCTCGAGACGAAGAACCCGGACACGGGCGAGCTCTACTCGCTCGACGACCTGAACGTGATCTCGATGGAGGACGCCGGCACCGCGATGCTCGAGGACGGGATCTTCGTCACGGGCGAGTGGATCGCCGACGAGGCCAACCAGGACATCGCGAAGAGGTTCCTGAAGGCGAGTTTCAAGGGCTGGGCGTTCTGTCGGGACAACCAGGACGAGTGCCTCCAGAACGTGCTCGACAGTGGGCCGACGCTCGGTGAGGGCCATCAGCGCTGGCAGCTGAACGAGATCAACGCGATCACCTGGCCGAACGAGGCGGGGGTCGGCGTGATGGAGGAGGCCGCCTTCCAGCGGACGGCCGACATCTCGAAGCAGTTCTCGGTGATCAAGGCCGAGGCGTCGAGCGGGGCCTACCGCACGGACCTCGCCGAGGCCGCCGTCCAGGAACTCGAGGACGAGGGCATCGACGTCAACGGCTCCGACTGGGAGAAGGAGACCGTCGAGGTCACCGAAGGCGGCGAGTAAAGCGTGGGGGAACCCAGGGTTCCCCCACGAGCCCCCTCCTTCAGAAGCGGGGGTCTCCCGATTTCGTGGTGTGCGGTGCCGGGCAAAGCCCGGCACCGCCCCGCAATATCCTTACGGCGACTGGGAGCGAGCGAGGGAGGAGTTCGATGTCCGTTCTGATCAAAGGCGGCCGCGTCATCACCGCGGCAGACGACACCGTCGCCGACGTCTTCGTGGACAACGAGCGGATCTCCCTGATCGGCGCGGCACTCGACGTGCCGGCCGACAGGGTGATCGACGCGAGCGGCAAGTACGTCCTCCCGGGCGCGATCGACCCGCACACGCATCTCGACATGCCGTTCGGGGGGACGACGACGATCGACGACTTCACCTCGGGGCACGCGGCCGCGGCCCGGGGCGGGACGACGACGCACGTCGACTTCTGCATCCAGCAGCCGGGCTCGAGCTTCGGCGACTCGCTCGCCCTCTGGCACGAGAAGCGCGAGGGGAAGGCGCTGATCGACAACGGCTTCCACATCGCGGTCACCGACCTGAAGGAGGGCGGCTCGCTCGAGGAGCTTGCGACGCTGCCGGATCAGGGCGTCACCTCCTACAAGCTCTTCATGGCCTACAAGGGCGCCCTGATGGTCGACGACGAGACCCTTTTCAAAACGATGGAGGTCGCTGCCGAGACCGGCGCGCTCGTGATGGTGCACGCCGAGAATGGCGATGCGATCGACGTACTCGTCAAGAAGGCGATCGCCGCGGGTCACACCGAGCCCGTCTGGCACGCGCGCACTCGACCCCCCGAGACGGAGGGTGAGGCGACGAACCGCGCGATCCAGCTGGCTCGCGTTGCCGGCTGCCCGCTCTACGTCGTCCACGTCTCCTGCCAGGAGTCGGTCGAGCCGATCATGCTCGCCCGCGAAAAGGGCTGGGACGTCTGGGGCGAGACCTGCACCCAGTACTTCTTCGTCGACGAGACCTTCCTCGAGCGCCCGAACTTCGAGGGCGCAAAGTTCGTCTACACGCCGCCCCCGCGAGCGAAGGCGAACCAGGAGGTGCTCTGGAACGCCGTCCGCACCGACGTGCTCTCGGCGATCTCGACCGACCACTGCGCCTTCCTCTGGGACGGGCAGAAGACGCTCGGCAAGGACAACTTCGCGGCGATTCCGAACGGCGGTCCGGGGATCGAAGACCGCGTTCGGATGATCCACCACTTCGGGGTCGGCGAGGGCCGGATCAGCCTGAACCGGATGGTCGAGCTGCTCTGCACGGCGCCCGCGAAGCTCTTCGGGCTCTATCCGAAGAAGGGCACGATCGCCGTCGGTGCGGACGCGGATCTCGTCATCTTCGACCCGGAGAAGCGGCACACGATCACGGCGGCCGACCAGAACTCGCGAGTCGACTACAACCTCTATGAGGGCACCGAGGTCGTCGGCGACATCGAGACCGTGCTCCTGCGCGGGAACGTGATCGTGGACGGCGGCGAGGTCGTGGCGGAGCCGGGGAGCGGCCGGTTCGTGAAGCGCGCGAGGTTCGGCGAGCAGCTTCTGACGTAGTCTCCGCGGCTTGGCCACCCGTCGCATCCGTCTCGCCGCCACAGACAGCCCGAAGATCGCGGGGGCGTTCGCGGATCTCCGCGAGGGCCTCGAGGTCTCGCTCGGGTTCCCGCCGGACGTCGTCGCGGACGCCCAGGCCTCGGTGCGCCAGCCGCGGCTCCCGGACGCCGACGAGACGGCGATCCCGTTCGTGACCATCGACCCGCCCGATTCGATGGACCTCGATCAGGCGCTCTTTCTCGAGCGCCGCGACGGGGGCTTCCGCGTTCGCTACGCGATCGCCGATGTCGCCGCCTTCGTCTCGCCCGGCGGCCGGATGGACGTCGAGGCCCACGTCCGCGGCCAGACGCTCTACGCGCCCGACGGCAACGCGCGGCTGTACCCGCCAGAGCTCTCCGAGGCGGCCGGAAGCCTGCTCCCGGGCGAGACGAGGCACGCGCTCCTTTGGACGATGGATCTCGACGAGACCGGCGAGGGTGTCGAGGTCGACGTGCGCCGCGCTCTCGTTCGGAGCGGCGAGAAGCTCGACTACGAGGGCGTTCAGCGCTCCCTCGACGCGGGCGAGGCCTCCGAGTCGCTGCAACTCCTGCGAGAGGTCGGGCTTCTCCGCCAGGAGCGCGAGCGCCGGAACGGAGGGATCGCGCTGCCGATCCCCGAGCAGGAGGTCGAGCGAGGCCAGCAGGGCTACACGCTCAGCTTCCGGGCGCCGCTCCCGGTCGAGGGATGGAACGCCCAGATCTCGCTCCTCACCGGCCAGGCCGCCGCTCGGCTGATGCTCTCCGCCGGCGTCGGGATCCTGCGCACGCTTCCCGAGGCCGACGAGGGAGCCGTGCAGCGGCTGCGCAAGACTGCGGCGGCGCTCGGGGTCGCCTGGGCGCCGGAGACCACCTACGCGGAGCTGATCCGCGGCCTCGCTGCGAGCGTCCCGGCGCACGCTGCGTTCCTCTCCGAGTCCACCGTCCTGCTCCGCGGCTCCGGCTACGAGGCGTTCGACGGGGCTCCGCCGCCCCACCCGGTTCACGCCGGGGTCGGGGCGAAGTACGCGCACACGACCGCGCCGCTCCGCCGGCTCGTCGACCGCTACGTGGGGGAGGTGTGCGTGGCCGCTGCGGCCGGTACGGAAGTTCCCGCGTGGGCGCGTGCAGCCCTGCCGGGCCTCCCGGAGACGATGGGCCGCTCGAATCGGAAGGCGCAGCAGTACGAGGCCGGGATCATCTCGACGATCGAGGCCGCCGTCCTCGAACCCAGGGTCGGCGAGACGTTCGAGGCGGTCGTGGTCGAGGTCGACGAGCAGGACGGCGGCGGAACCGTCCAGCTGCTGGATCCAGCCGTCACCGCGAAGTGCGAAGGAACGCTGCCGCTCGGCGAGCGCGTCGTCGTCCGGCTCGAGACCGCGGACGTTGCGAAGCGCCAGGTGCGCTTCGTCCTAGTGGGTCTGCGGGAACCCTAGGTCGACCTTCGAGGTGGCCGGGTCGGGCCAACGCGAGGTGACGACCTTGCCGCGGGTGTAGAAGTTGATCCCCTCCGGCCCGTAGATGTGCGTATCGCCGAACAGGGATGCCTTCCAGCCGCCGAAGGAGTAGTAGGCGACCGGAACCGGGATCGGGACGTTGACGCCGACCATTCCGGCCTCGACCTCGAACTGGAACTGGCGGGCGACGCCACCGTCGCGAGTGAAGATCGCCGTCCCGTTCCCGTACGGGTTGTCGTTGATCAGCTTGACGGCCTCCGCGTAGGTGTCGACGCGGGTGACGCCGAGCACCGGGCCGAAGATCTCGTCCTTGTAGGCGTCCATCTCGGGGGTGACGTCGTCGAGGAGGGTGACGCCGAGGAAGAAGCCGTCGCCCTGGGGTGCGGTCTCGCGGCCGTCAGCGACGATCGTCGCTCCTTGCTCGGCGGCGCCCTCGACGTAGCCGGCGACCTTGTCTCGGTGCTCGCGCGTGACCAGGGGGCCCATTTCGACACCCTCGTCGAGCCCGTTCCCCACCTTGATCTTGGGCAGCCGCTCCTTGATCGCGGCGACGAGCGAGTCGCCGACCCCGCCCACCGCGACGACCTGCGAGACGGCCATGCAGCGCTCACCGGCCGAGCCGTAAGCGGCGCTGACAGCCGCGTCCGCGGCCATCTCGATGTCCGCGTCGGGGAGGACGATCATGTGATTCTTCGCCCCGCCGAGCGCCTGGACACGCTTGCCGTTCTTCGTCCCGGTCTCGTAGATGTAACGCGCGATCGGGGTCGAGCCGACGAAGCTGACCGCGGCGATGTCCGGGTGCTCGAGAATCGCGTCGACCGCGACCTTGTCCCCGTGGACGACGTTGAAGACGCCGTCGGGGATCCCTGCCTCCTTGAGGATCTCCGCCGTCAGCATCGAGGCGCTCGGATCCTTCTCGGAGGGCTTGAGGACGAAGGTGTTGCCGCAGGCGAGCGCCGGGGCCCACATCCACATGGGCACCATCGCGGGGAAGTTGAACGGGGTGATCCCGGCGACGACGCCGAGCGGCTGCCGGATCGAGTAGACGTCGATCCCGGTCGATGCCTGCTCGCTCATCCCGCCCTTGAGGAGGTGCGGGATTCCGCAGCAGAACTCCACGACCTCGACCCCGCGCGCGACCTCGCCGTGCGCGTCGGAGAGCACCTTGCCGTGCTCGGCCGTGAGCAGGCGCGCGAGATCGTCGCGGCGCTCGTCGAGGAGCTTGCGGATCCGGAAAAAGATGTCGGCGCGCTTCGAGAGCGAGGTGGCGCGCCAGGCGGGGAAGGCCGCCTTCGCAGCTGCGACCGCCTGCCCCACCTCCTCGGCGCTCGCGAAGTCGACCGCGCCCGTCTGCTCGCCGGTCGCCGGGTTGTAGACGGGGCCGCTGCGGCCGGAGTCTCCGGCGACGGTCGTGCCGCCGATCCAGTGGTTGATCCGGGTGAGCGTGGTCTCCGCGGTCTGCTCGGGCGCTGCGATGACGTCGGTCATGTGTCCTCCCTTGGTCTTGCAGCGCAGCGTACCGTCCATCCGTCGTGGCACGAGAAACCTGCCTCGCGGTCACCGACGACGAGCGCCGCGAGGCAGGTTCCTGTGCCGCACTCGACTACGGGCCGAGGTGGGTGCCCGGCGCCTGCGACTGATCGAGGCAGAACGATGCACCGGGGGAGAATCCGTTCGGGAAGTGGAAGCCCGGTCCGGGGCCACCCGCGACCGCGACGCCGCCGTTGGCGCGGACGGCGTCTCCGACGACCCCGCCCGACGGCGGCCAGTCGAGGCTCGAGTGACCGATGCCGGTGACGTAGTCACCGACGATGTGCTGGCCGTGCACGTCGATGCCGAGCGTGCCGGAACACGTCGGGTCGGCAGAGGCGCTGCCGGCCCCGGCGAACGCGAGCACCGCGAGTGCCGAGAGTACGAGCAGAATGCGTGTGAACATGCTGGTTACCTCCGTTGTCAGGCTGTTGCGGGGATTGGGTCAGGTCGAACGACAACCGTGTCCGCGACGGCGACGATCTCGTCGACCGGAAGGCCGGCGCGGTAGGCGTGCGTGCGAATCGCCTCGGGGCTCGAGGCCTGGTAGATGCAGACCGTGCCGAGCTCTCCGCTCGGCTCGGCCAGGATGTAGCTGCGGATCCAGCGGATGTCGTCGGGCGTGCGATTCCCCTCCGCAGTCGAGCGCTCCGCCGCCGCCTGCAGTTCCTCCGGCGTCCGCCAGCCGCCGCGGCGCAGGATCACGAAGGTCTCCATCGGCGTTCTCCTCTCGTTCGGGTACGCCTCGACGCTACGAGCGGCGGCCGCCGGTGACATCGGCGGAACTACCTAGGTTGGGCGGAGGATCTACCCCTGTTGGAGCAGCTCGAGCCGGCGAGCCTCGGCAACCGCCTCGCCGCGGGTCCCGACGCCGAGCTTGCGGCGGATCGCGGCGACATGGTGCTCGACGGTTCTGGTCGAGAGGAAGAGCCGCTCCGCGATCGCCGCGTTCTGCAGTCCCTCCGCTAGGAACTCGAGGACATCGAGCTCGCGCGTCGTCAAGCCCGACGGATTTTCCCGCGTTGCCGACCGCGGCCCGCGGGGGAGGTCGCGCACGCCCCGCTCGCGCAGTCGGCGGCCAACGATTGCCGCAGCCGGCCTCGCCTCGAGCTCCTGGAGCAGGCCGAGTGACTCGCGCAGCGCTGCCTCATCGCCGTCGGCGAGCGCGAGCGCCGCCTCGTACGGGCAACCCAGCTCGTACCACCGAGCGGCCGCCCGCGCCCAGTCACCCGCGAGCTCGAGCGCGTGGGGCTCGGCCGCGTCCGGCGGCGGGGGGTCGACCGCGCCGGCGCGCCGGCGCCAGACTGCGAGCTCGCCGACGAACCTCGGCACGCTTCGCTCGAGCGCAAGCTCGTACGCAGTGCTGGTGGCCTCGACGGCTGCCTCCCGTCGGGTCTCCAGCCACGCCGCCTCGGCCCGCGCGGCCGCAACAGGTGCCATCCGCTCGGGCTCGCCCGTCCCGACGGCGAGCGCCCACGCCTCCTCGAGGCTCTCGCGCGACCCCGGGTCGCCGCGGCGCGCGCGCACGAGACCGAGGACGGTCAGGGCGACAGTCCTCGGCAGCGTCGAGATCCAGCGCTCCTGCAGGATCAGCCCGGCCGTCTCGGCAGCCTCCGTCCAGCATCCCTGCTCCAGTTCGATGCGAGCTCGGTAGGCGAGCAGGTAAAGCCGCCAGAGGATGTAGCCGCGCTCGCCGACGAGCTGGAGACCCGCCTCGACCGCATCGCGCGCCGCTCCGTACATCCGGGCGCGAGCCGCCGCCTTGGCGAGCCCGACGAGGCACCGCACTTCGACGTATTGGCTCCCGAGTTGGCGCGCTCGCCTGATCTGCCGGTCGAGCCCGTCCAGACCCTCGGGGATGCCATGGAGGAGCTCGGCCCGTGCGATGTCGCCCGCCTCCCTGCAGACGAGCTCGTCGTCGTCGAGCTCTTCCGCGAGCTCCAAAGCGCGGGTCGCCCAGTCGCGCGTGCCTTCCAGGTCGTCAGCGTCGGAGCGGAGGTCGGCGACGTTCGCGTACGCGCTCGCGAGATCGTGCCCGCGCGGAAGCTGCTCCAGGATCTCGACCGCCTTGTGACCGGCTTCGTCAGCCATTTCGATCAGACCGGGGCACCACGAAATGGAGGACAGGAAGACCGTCGCGCGGCCCTCGGCGGCCCGATCTCCAACCTCGCGCTGGCAGGCGACGGCCGCCTTCGCGGACGTGATGGCTTCTTCGATTTGGTCGATGAGGTAGCACTCGTGTGCCCGACGTCGGTGCAGCTCGGCGCGTCGGCTCGGCGCGAGCCCGTCCGCGAAGCGAAGAGCTCGCTGGAACTGCGCGGCCGCCTCACGATGGGACCCGAGCTCGGCAGCTCGATCCCCGGCAGCCGGGGCATAGCGGAGAACCGCGTCGCCGTCACCGGCGGCATCGGCGTGATGAGCGAGCCGAGCGAGGTCGGCCGTTCCGGCCGGCGGGGAGGACAGGGCGGCGAGGGCGCGCCGGTGGAGTTCGATCCTCCGGTCGGGCGCGAGCGACTCCTCGACCGTCAGACGGGCGAGCTCGTGTCGAAAGCCGACGCGGTCCGGCCGCGCAGCGAGCATGCCGGACGCAAGGCACTCCTCGAGGGCTTCCACCCCCTCGCCCGCGAGAGCGTCGAGCAGCCACAGCTCGGCTTCAGGTCGCGGGATCGCAACAGCGCCAAGGAGCATTCGCGCGTTGATGCTGACGCGCGCGCAGCGAGCGAGCACGGCGTCCCGAACGGAGGCCGGGATGTCTTCGGCCGGGGCAGCGAGCACCTCCGTGACGAAGAAGGGGTTGCCTCCCGTCTTCCCGTACAGATCGTCGGGATCGAGACCGGCGGGCGCCGCCAGCTCCGCGACGGCCTCAGGCGACAGCCGCTCGACGACGAGACGAGTCCGCGCTCCGAGCTGGCCGAGGAGATGGCGAAGCGGATGCGCCGGCTCGAGCTCGTCGTCGCGGTAGGTGGCCAGCAGCAGTGCGGGAACTGCGTCGATCCGCCGTGCGACAAGCTTCAGTACGTCGAGCGTCGACTCGTCGGCCCAGTGGACGTCTTCGAGTACGACCAGAGTCGGACTCCGCGTGCGCAATTCGCGCATCAGCGCCGCCGCGACGTCGTGACTGTCGGCCGCGGTGCGGACCGCTGCCTCGAACTCACCGCCGACCCCCGCCGCCAGCTCCAGAAACGGTCCGAGCGGGCGCGGCGTGAACAACGCATCGCAGACGCCGCGCAGGACGGTGGACGACCGCGCCTCCTGCTCGCAGAAGCGGCGCACGAGCGTGGTCTTGCCTACACCGGCTTCGCCTGCGACGAGAGCGAGGCGCCCATGTCCGGCAACGGCCGCCGTCCAGGTCTCGCGCAGGGCCTCGAGTGCCGGCTCGCGCTCGAGCAGCACCTCGCGAATGGTAAGCGAGCCCACGCCGGGATCGTGACGCGTCGCAGGATCGCTTTCAAGTCCAGGGACGAGATAGGCTCCGGCCGTGGCGACGATCACCGACCACGCGCTCGGAGAGCAGGTTCGGGCCGACGCGAAGGAGTTCGTGATCCACTCCTGGTCGGTCCAGGACTCGATCAACCCGATCCCCGTGGCAGGCGCCGAAGGCCGCTACTTCTGGGACTACGAGGGGAAGCGTTACCTCGACTTCGCGTCGCAGCTCGTCAACGTCTCGATCGGCTACGGCCACCCGAAGCTCGTCGCGGCGATCAAGGAGCAGGCCGAGAAGCTCGCCACGATCGGGCCGCCGATGGCGACGGAGCCGCGCTCGACCCTCGGACGCATGCTCAGCGAGGTCACGCCCGGCAATCTGAAGATGTCGTTCTTCACGAACGGCGGCGCCGAGGCGAACGAGAACGCGATCAAGCTCGCGCGCTGGTACACGGGCCGGCACAAGGTGATCGCGCGCTACCGCTCCTACCACGGGGCGACGGCCGGCGCGATCACGATGACGGGCGATCCTCGTCGCTGGCACGCCGAGCCGGGGATCCCCGGGGTCGTCCGGATGCTCGACCCCTACACCTACCGGTGCCCTGCCGGCCATCCCGATCCGTGCCCCGTCTGCACCGGTGCGCCGCACCTCGAGGAGATTCTCCAGTACGAGGGTGCGCACACGGTCGCCGCCGTGATCCTGGAGACGGTCACCGGTACGAACGGGGTCATCCCGCCGCCGCCCGGATACCTCCAGGCGATCCGGGAGACGTGCGACAGGCACGGGATCCTCCTGATCCTCGACGAGGTCATGGCCGGCTTCGGCCGCACCGGCAAATGGTTCGCCTGCGACAACTGGGACGTCGTCCCGGACATTTTGACGATGGCGAAGGGGATCAACTCCGGCTACGTCCCGCTCGGGGCGATGACGGTCTCCGAGCCGATCGGGGAGTGGCTGCGCGACAAGTTCATGGCAGGTGGGCTCACGTACTCGGGGCATCCGCTCGCGTGCGCGTCGGCGGTCGCTTCGATCGAGGCCTTCAGGGAGGAGGGGATCGTCGAGAACGCGGCCGAGCAGGGCGAGTATCTGGCGACCGCGCTACCGGCACTTGCGGCGAAGCACCCGTCGATCGGCGACGTCCGCGGGCTCGGCCTCTTCTGGGGCCTCGAGCTCGTGAAGAACAGAGGCACGAAGGAGATGCTCGTGCCGTTCAACGGCGGCGGCGAAGCGGCCCTCCCCGTCGCCCGGATGGCGAAGGCCGCGCTCGAGAGGGGCCTCTACCTGATGACCCACTGGAACGTCGTCATGGTCTGCCCGCCGCTCACGATCACCCGCGAGGAGCTCGACGAGGGCCTCGCCACCCTCGACGAGGTGCTCTCGATCGCGGACGAGTACGTGACGGACTAGCAGGCAGCCGTGCAGGAGCCCGGGCCGACGCCCGGGAGCCGGCCGAGCAGCTCGGAGAGCTGCTCCACCTCGTCTTCGCTCAGGGAATCGCGGAAGAGCGAACGAAGCCTGGCCGTGTGGCTGACGCCGACACACGCGAGCGTCTCGGCCCCGTCCGGGGTGAGCTGCGCCCACGTCACGCGGGCGTCACCCTCGCACTGTCGGTTCTCGGTCAGGCCGGCCTCAGCGAGACCCTCGAGCAGCCGCGTCACACCGGACGGCGTCAGCATCAGCCGGTCGACGAGGTCGATCCGCCGCAGCCGCTGGTCCTCCGCCCTCGAGAGGTGCAGGAGAGCTTCGAAGTCGTTGATCGTCAGCCCTCGCGGGGTCAGCACCTCTGCTTCGAGCTCACGGCGCAGGACCGTCTGCGCCCGCATCAGACGGGCGAAGGCGGTGAGCTCGAGAGCTTGCGGACGCAATACTTGACGGCTCAATGTCTTCCCTCTAGATTAGTTGAGCACGCAAATTTTACCACGACGAGGAGGAAATCACAATGAGCATCACACAGGACGCCACCACAGTTCCGACCGGCACCTGGAGCCTCGATCCGGTTCATTCGGACATCGGCTTCGCCGTCTCCTACAGCGGCGCCGGCACCTTCCGCGGCACCTTCGCCGAATTCGACGCGAAGCTCGCCGACGGCAACCTCGAGGGCAGCGCCAAGGTCGCGAGCGTCGCCGTGGGAGACCCGAACTTCGCGGGGCACCTCCAGTCGCCCGACTTCTTCGACGCAGAGAAGAACCCCGAGCTCAGCTTCACGTCGAGCTCGATCGAGCGGGACGGCGAGACGGTCACGATCGACGGCAAGCTCACGCTCCGCGGCGAGACGAAGGACGTGACGATCAGCGGCACGGCCACCGGCCCGACGCCGGACGTGTACGGCAAGCAGCGGATCGCGTTCGACGTCGAGACGGTGGTCGACCGCCGCGACTACGGGATCAACTGGAACGCCGATCTCCCGTCCGGTGGGCCCGCGCTCGGCAACGACGTGAAGATCACCGCCAACCTCGCGTTCGTGCAGGGGTAGAGATGCGGATCCTCGCGATCAGCGGCAGCCTCCGTCAGGGGTCTCACAACACAGACCTCCTGCGCGGGGCCGCCGCGGCCGCGCCCGACGGGATCGACCTCGACCTCTACGACGGGTTGAACGAGATTCCGCCGTACGACGCGGACGACGACGTCCCGGGCGATCTGCCCGTCTCCGTCGAGCGCTTCAAGGCGGCGCTCGCCGAAGCGGACGGGATCCTGATCTCGACGCCCGAGTACAACTCGTCGATTCCCGGCGCGCTCAAGAACGCGCTCGACTGGGCCTCGCGGCCACCCGTCGAGTCGCCGGTACGAAACAAGCCGGGCGCTGTGCTCTCCTCCAGCACGGGCATGTTCGGCGGCGTCTGGGCCGCGGCGGAGACCCGCAAGGTGATGAGCGCTCTTGGGGCGCGGACGCTCGAGGACACCGTGGCCGTGGCGAAGGCGGACGACCGGCTTGCGAACGGGGTCGATGCAGAGCTGCTGGCCGAGCTGCGCGCCGTCGTCGACGCCCTGGCGGAGGCGGTCGACGCTCGGGCTGAGTCAGCGGTCTAGGAACGCCTCGACCGCGTCGCCGGTCTCCTCGAGGGCGTCCCAGAGGACGGTATGCCCTCCGGGCACTCGCACGACCTCCAGATCGTCGCCCAGCACCGCGGTATGGGCCTCGATCAGGTGGTCGTAGGGCACATACGACTCCTCGCCGAGCAGAAGCAGCGTGGGAACACGAGCGAGCTCGAACGGCGGCGGCTCCCGGCTCATCTCACCGTAGGCCGCGACGACTGCGCTCTGCAGGTAGCGGTAGCGCCAGCGCCCGTCTTTGTCCTCGAAGAGGTGTTCGCGGAGCTCGCCTGCGACCAGCTCGCGCGGTGCTCGTGAGAGCCTGCTCTCCTCGAAGCGTCGGTCGATCGCCTCCTCGAAGCTTTCGTAGGAGCGGTCGACTCGGGCCCCTTCGGCGCCGTTCACCGCTGCGTTCCGGGAGATCAGGAGCGCCGGATCCATCAGTACGAGCCGCTCGACCGCTTCGGGCGCGGCGGCGGCCATCTCGAAGGAGATCCGGCCGCCGAACGAATGTCCGATCCAGCGGATCGGCTCGTTGACGAGGCTTTCCTCGGAAAGCGTGTCGAGGACGTCCTCGACGTGCTGCTCCAGGTTCCAGGGCGGCTCGAAGTCGGAATGCCCGTGGCCGCGCAGATCGAGCGCGACGACGTGGAAGCGGCCCGTGAGCCGTTCTGCGAGCCGCGCGAAGTGGAGAGCGTGGCTCGTGATCCCGTGCAGGCAGACGACGACCGGGGCCCCGCGCTCACCCCACTCCCGGAAGGCGAGCTTCAAGGGGCGACGCCGAGCGGCCCGGAGACGAGCTCGGTGCGCAGGGTGTCGGTGTCGGTCACGAGCGACCAGACGACGACGCCGTGCTTGTCGATCAGGAACGTGCCCCGAATCGGAGCGCCGGTCGCCTCGTCGAAGACCCCGTAGGCCTTCGCGGCTGCGCCGTGCGGCCAGAAGTCGCTCGCCAGCGTGTAGCTGAGCTCGAGCTTCTGCTTCCACGCCTGTCGCGCCGGCGCGGTGTCGCAGGAGACGAGGACGACATCGGTCTCGGCGGCGGCGAAGGCGCCCTGGTTCTCCTCCAGGTCGAGCGCCTCTTCCTCGCAGATCGCAGTGAACGCGAAGGGATGGAAGACGAGGAGGACGTTGCGCCTGCCGCGGAAGTCGGCGAGCCGGGCGCGCGCGGAGCGGTCGACCTCCAGGTCGAAGTCAGGCGCCTTGCTGCCGGTCTCGATCACCCTCGACCCCTTCCTCGCCGTTGCCGCTCGGGCGATAGTACCGCCGCCCGCGCAGCTCCTCGGGCAGGTAGTCGAGCTCGGAGCCACGGGGATCCGAATGCGGATCGACGTAGCCGACCCCGTGCCCACGTTTCTTCGCGGCCGAGTAGTGCGCATCGCGGAGCATCGCGGGCGGGCGCAGGTTGCCGCCCTCCCGAACCTCCTGCCGGGCCTCCCAGATCGCGTTCGCGCTCGCCTTCGACTTCGGCGCGTTCGCGAGGTAGATCGCCGCCTGGGCAAGGTTCAGCTGCGCCTCGGGGAGCCCCACGTGCTCGAGCGCGTGCGCGGCGGCGACGGCGACCTGGAGGCCGCGCGGATCGGCGTTGCCGATGTCCTCGGAGGCGAAGATGACCATCCGGCGGACGATGAAGCGAGGATCCTCGCCGCCCTCGAGCATCGACGCGAGGTAGTAGACGGCCGCGTCGGGATCGGAGCCGCGAATCGACTTGATGAAGGCCGAGACGAAGTCGTAGTGCTGGTCTGCGCCCTTGTCGTAGCGGAGCGGGCGCTTGCGGGCGGCGTCGTCCACGTGTCGTTCCTCGAGTGGGACGCCCTCGGCCTGCGCTGTCTCCCAGGCGAGCTCGACCGTGTTGAGCGCGGTGCGGGCATCGCCGCCCGCCCGCCTCGCGATCGTCTCGGCGACCTCGCCCGGGATCTCGGCGCCGATCGCCTCGGCTCCACGACGCACGACCTCGAGCAGCTCGTCCTCGCCGAGCGCTTCCAGCTCGATCACCTGGCAGCGCGAGAGCAGGGCGGAGTTGACCTCGAAGTAGGGGTTCTCGGTCGTCGCCCCGATCAGCGTCACCAGCCCTTCCTCGACCGAAGGCAGGAGCGCGTCCTGCTGGCCCTTGTTGAAACGGTGGATCTCGTCGATGAAGAGAATCGTCCGCTGCCCGTTGCCGCCCAGGCGGTCACGCGCGGCCTGGAGGACGCGACGGACGTCGTCGACCCGGGCGGAGACCGCCGAGAGCTCCTCGAACGCGCCGCCGGTCACCTCGGCCACGATCCGCGCGAGTGTCGTCTTCCCGACCCCGGGCGGGCCGTAGAGGATCAACGAGCGAAGGCGATCCTCCTCGATCGAGCGGCGGAGGGCCGAGCCGGCGCCGAGGACGTGCCGCTGGCCGACGAGCTCGTCGAGCGTGCGCGGCCGCACGCGCTGCGCGAGGGGGGCGTGCGCGGCGGATCGCTCGCGCGCGGCATCGGCGAAGAGGTCGCTCATGGCGCGAAGTATGCTCCGCCTGTGGCGAAGCACGAGGCCCCCTCGGAAGCCGAGGACTACTCCCAGCCGGTCCTGCCGGGCGAGGCGGGAAGCGATTACGAGCGCTATCTGAACACCGTCGAGCTGCTCGCGCTCCAGAAGGGCCCCGACAACTGGGTTCATCGTGACGAGCTCCTCTTCCAGACCGTGCACCAGTCCTCCGAGCTCTGGCTTCAGCTCGCGTGGCACGACGTCGAGGAGGCCGCCGCGCACATCGGGCGCGACGAGGGAGCCGCAGCGCTCAGGCTGCTCCGCCGCTCGGCGCTCTGCATGGTCTACGCGACGACCCAGCTCGACATGCTCGAGCACATGTCCCCATGGGAGTACCAGGAGATCCGCAAGGTCCTCGGGCACGGGAGCGGCTTCGACTCACCGGGGTGGCGGGAGATCCGCCGGGTCACACCCGCGCTTGGCGTCGCCTTCCACAAGGTGCGCGAGGCAGCGGGTCTCTCGGTGCTCGACATCTACGTTCGCGGCCGCGAGCAGGAGCTGCTCTACCAGCTCGCCGAGGCCCTGACCGAGTGGGACGAGCGGATCACGATGTGGCGCGTTCGCCATTACAAGGTGGTCGCGCGCGTGATCGGCGACTCGGTGATGGGAACGCAGGGGACGCCGGTCGAGGTGCTCGGCCGGCTGATCCACCACACGTTCTTCCCGGAGCTCTGGCGCGTCCGGAACGAGCTCACCGCGCACTCGCAAGCCCAGCTGTGAGTACCGGCGTGAGCCTCCGCGAGGAAACGGTCGGGCTGCTGCAACAGCTGATCCGATTGAACACCGTCAACCCGCCGGGGAACGAGACGTTCGCCGCGCACTGCCTGCGGGACTATCTGGAGGCGAACGGTGTCGAGGTCGAGCTCTACGCGCGCACCCCGGAGCGCGCGAATCTCGTCGCCCGGCTGAAGGGTGGTGACGGCCCGACGCTCGCGTTCATCTCGCACACCGACACGGTTGTCGCCGAGCCCAGCGAGTGGCAGCGCGATCCCTGGTCGGGCGATCTCGTCGACGACCACGTCTGGGGTCGTGGCGCACTCGACATGAAGAACCAGGTCGCCGCGAGCGCGGTCGCGATCGCCTCGCTCGCCCGAGAGGGTTTCCGCCCGCCCGGCGACCTCGTCTTCATCGCGGCCGCCGACGAGGAGGTCGGCAAGTCGTTCGGGCTCGAGTGGCTCTGCGCCGAGCACCCCGACGCCGTCCGCGTCGATTACGCGATCAACGAGGGCGGCGGCGACCGGGTCGAGCTCGGAGGTTCCGCCTTCTACCTCTGCGCGAGCGCGGAGAAGATGACGGCACCGTTCCGGCTCCGCGTTCGGGGCCGCAGCGGGCACGCTTCGATGCCGGGGATCGCCGACAACGCCCTCCTCAAGGCGGCACCACTGATCCAGGCGCTCGGCGCCTACAGGCCGGAGCCCGAGATCGGCCCGGAGGTCGGCGCCTTTCTGGACGCCGTCCTCGGCGAGCGCCCCGCCGCCACCGAGGTGCTGGAGCGACTCGCGCGAGTCGACCCACTGGCCGTCGAGCTGATCGAGCCGCTGCTCTCGTTCACGCTCTCGCCGACGATGATCTCGGCCTCCGAGCGGCGAAACGTCGTCCCCGGGGCCTGCGACGTGACCGTGGACTCCCGGCTCCCGCCGGGAATGACTCCGGAGGACGTCGAGCCGATCGTGCGCTCGGTGCTCGGGGAGGGCGACTACGAGCTCGAGTGGATCGAACGCTGGGGTGGCACGCGGTCCTCGATGGAGACGCCGCTCTACCGGGCAATCGAGCGCTGGGTCGCGGAGACCGAGCCCGGGGCGAAGCTCGCTCCCGTCTGCTGCGCCGGCTTCACCGACTCCCACTGGCTCCGCGACGCATTCGGCACGAGCGCGTACGGCTTCTTCCCGATGCGGACGATGGATCCGGAGCTCGCGGCGCGGCTGATCCACTCCGCCGACGAACGCGTGCACGTCGACGACCTCGAGCTCGGCGTCGAGTTCCTTCGCGACCTCGCGCGCTCGCCCCTCTCGTGAGAACGGCCTAGAGCCGTGCTCGAGCTCTGGTCTGCTGCGGGCGCGCTCGAGCAGATCGAGGAGTACCTGCGGGGCGAGGGCTTCTTCCGCCCCGGCGGCGAGGGCCTCGTCGCCGACGTCTATCTCGGCTACGGCCTCTCCGAGCCCCTCCGGCGCTCGGCCGCCCCATCCCCGCCGGAGCCGTGCCGCCTGCCCCTCGCGGCCGTGTCCGTGCGAGACATGGCCCAGGGTCTGTCCCTGTCACCGGAGCGTGACACTTTGCGAATCGGAATGTGGGAGCGGAGCTGGACGGAGGGGGCCTACGGCGCCGCTGTCGAGGAGGTGCGCGCGGCGATCGAGCGGGGCGACGTCTACCAGGTGAACCTCGTCCAGCACCTTTCGGCCACCTTCGAGGGCGACCCCGAGGCGCTCGCCGCCGCGCTCGCTCCGTTCCGGCCGCTCGCTCCGTACCTCGCCGGGGAGGGCTGGGCGATCGTCTCCGCCTCGCCCGAGCTCTTCCTCGCCCGCCGCGACCGGCGCGTGTGGACGATGCCGATCAAGGGCACCCGACC
The DNA here is from genome assembly GCA_035575835.1 of Gaiellaceae bacterium. Classification (GTDB taxonomy): domain Bacteria; phylum Actinomycetota; class Thermoleophilia; order Gaiellales; family Gaiellaceae; genus Gaiellasilicea. The sequence goes on along the minus strand of DATLXM010000088.1, from coordinate 3,752 downwards.
GCTTGGTGAGCACGTCGAGGGCGAAAAGGACGAGGCAGAGCACGTGATGATCGTCGACCTGGAGCGGAACGACCTCTCGCGCGTCTGCGAGCCCGGCTCCGTGCGCTGGCCCGAGTTGATGGTCGAGCGCGAGCTCGCCGGGGTCACGCACCTCGTCTCGCACGTCGAGGGCCGCCTCCGCGACGGCATCTCGCTCGCCGACCTCCTCGCGGCGACCTTCCCGGGCGGCTCCGTCACCGGTGCGCCGAAGCTCGCCGCGCTGGACGAGATCGCGCGGCTCGAGCCGGTCGGCCGAGGCGCGTCGATGGGCGCGCTCGGCACGGTTCGAGGCAGCGGCGATCTCGACCTCGCGTTGACGATTCGGACGTTCGCCGTGGCCGATGGCCGCGTCCATCTGTGGGCCGGCGGCGGGATCGTCTGGGACTCCGACCCCCAGGCGGAGATCGAGGAGTCGTGGACGAAGGCGCGGCCGCTGCTCGCCGCCGTGGGCGCTCCGCTCCCAATTCCCAGCAACCAGGTGCCGGCGTGACGCTCCTCGCCGTCGCGGTGGGCGGGCGCGGGCTCGTCGATCCCGTCGAGCCCGTGCTCCGAGCCGACGACGAGGCGCTCATGCGCGGCCGCGCCGCCTTCGAGACGCTACGGGTCTACGGTGGCAGCCCGTTCCGGCTCGCCGAGCATCTCGAGCGGCTCGCGACGAGCGCCGAGCGGATCGGGCTGCCTGCGGTGAACAGGCTCCAGCTCGAGGAGCTCGCGGTGCAGGCGCTCGAGGCGGCGGACGCTCCGGAGGCCGTGCTGCGCTTCTTCTGGACGCCCGGAAACGGAGCCGAGCCGACCGCCCTCGCACTCGTCAGCGCTCTGCCCGGCCACTACGAGGCACTTCGGGAGCGTGGGCAGCGTCTGATCTCCCTGCGCGGTGTCCGCGCCGAGGAGCCGTGGCTGCTCCCGGGGGTGAAGTCGACGAGCTATGCCGTGAACATGGCGGCGGAGGCCGAGGCACGCCGCCGGGGCGCGGACGACGCCGTGTTCGTCGATCACGACGGAACCGTGCTCGAAGGTCCGACGACGAACATCTGGTGGCGCCGCGGCGAGATCCTCTACACCCCGTCACTCGAGCTCGGGATCCTTGCGGGGGTGACCCGGGCTGCCGTTCTCGAGCTCGCCGACACGGCCGGCTACGAGGTCGTCGAGGGAGCCTTCCTCCTCGCCGAGCTGGCCGGAGCGGAGGAGGCGTTCACCTCCTCGTCCGTTCGCGAGGTGATGCCCGTGACCGAGCTCGACGAACGGCCGCTCGGACGTGGCGCAGCCGCCGACGCGCTCCAGGCAGCGTTGCGTCGAGAGGCTACGCTGGCTTCGTGACGCCCGCGGCGAAGAAGGTGCGGCTTGGTGGGATGGCGCTCTCGAACGGGGTGCTCGTCCACGGCCCGACCGCGTGGGCCTGCGCGATCCGCACGGACGAGGGCGCGATCAAGATCGTCTCCGCCCGTAAGCGGGTCCTTGCGCCCAAGCTCCAACAGCCCTTCCTCCGGGGGCCGATCCGCCTCGTCGAGTCGTTCGCGTTCCTTCCGGAGCTGCGACGGCGGCTCCCTGAGGCGCGACTCCCGTTCGAGCGGCCCGGGGTGCTCGTGGGAACGGTCGCAAGCGCGGTCACGGTTCACGTCGTCCGGCGCTCGGAGCGGCCGGGTGGCGTCGCGCGTGAGCTGCTTTCCGGAGCGCTGTCGATCGCCCCGGCCCTGCTGGCGCTCCGCGGGGGAGAGCTCGCCAACTACCACGGCGCCGAGCACGTCACGATCGGGACGTACGAGCACGACGAGCCTCGCGCGAAGGAGCACGAGCGCTGCGGTTCGCACCTGATCGGCCCGCTCCTCGTTGCGTCGGCAGCCGGGAATGCCCTCGCGGGGCACGCACCGGCCCGCTTCCGCGGAACGGCCCGCGTCGCAAGCTCGATCGGCGCCGTTGGCACGGCCGTCGAAGTGTTCGGCTGGATGACCCGCCACCCGGGCCACCCGCTTGCGAAGGCGCTCGCCCGCCCGGGACACGAGCTGCAGCACCGGATCGCGACCGCCGAACCGACCCGCCCGCAGCTCGAGGTCGCCGAAGCCGCTCTCGCCGCCTGTCTCGAGCTCGAGGGCTAGGGATGGCGATCGACCTGCGCACCGAGCGCTTGCCGCCCGAGATCTTCGACCTCCCGGTCGAGAAGATGCGCGAGGGCTACTACACCGACGCCTACTTCAACCACACGCGCGAGACCCTGATCGCCGACGGCCGCCACCCCCGGGTCGTGATGCAGGTCTTCCAGCGGAACGCAGCGATGCTCGGCGGCGTCGACGAGGCGATCGCGATCCTCAAGCTCTGCTCGCACGATTGGGAGGCGCTGACCGTGCACGCGCTCCGGGACGGCGACCGGATCGAGCCGTGGGAGACGGTGCTCACGGTCGAGGGCGACTACACGCTCTTCGCCCACCTCGAGACGCTCTACCTCGGCGTCCTCACCCGCCGATCGCTGATCACCACGAACGTGGCGCGGGTCGTCGAGGCTGCGAACGGCAAGCCGATCATCTTCATGCCGGCGCGCCACGACCACCACCGCGTCCAGACGGGCGACGGTTATGCCGCGTACGTCGCCGGCGCGATGATCGGCGCGTCGATCGGCGTCACCTCCGACGCGCAGGCGTCCTGGTGGGGAGGCCGCGGCGTCGGCACCGTTCCGCATGCGCTGATCGCCGCCTACGGCGGCAACACCGTGCTCGCGGCGACCAAGTTCGCGGAGTGGGCCGGCGACATGAACGTCGTCGTCCTCGTCGACTTCGAGAACGACTCCGTGCGCACGGCACTCGAGGTCGCGCGGGTGCTCGGCCCGAAGCTCTGGGGCGTCCGGCTCGACACCTCCGGCCAGCTCGTCGACCGCTCACTCTGGGACGAGATGGGCGACTTCGACCCGCGCGGCGTCAACGAGCGGCTCGTTCGCAAGGTTCGAGAGGCGCTCGACACGGACGGGTTCGAGCGGGTCAAGATCGTCGCCTCGGGTGGGTTCACCGTGGACAAGATCAGCGGCTTTGAAGCCGGGGGCGTTCCCGTGGACGCGTACGGGATCGGCTCGTCGCTGATCCGCGGCCAGAACGACTTCACGGCCGACATCGTGATGACCGACGGCCGGCCGTCCGCGAAGGTGGGCCGGCACTACCGGCCGAACCCGCGGCTCGAGCTCGTCAGCTAGAGAGCGCTTCGCCCACCGCGCCCGGCCAGCTCGCCATCGGCTCGGTCGAGCGGACGACGTGGGCGCCGGTCTCGGCGAAGCGCGCAAACGCCGCGTCGGCCTCGTCGGTGAAGTCTTCGGCGCCCGGGACGACGACCGGCGACGTGCAATCCTCGAGGAGGTAGACCTTCTCCTCGAGGTGCCGGTTCTGCACGGTCGGATCCTTGAGCAGATCCTGGATCGTCCAGGCCATGCAATGACTCTTCGCCTGGCCCGCGATCACGACCGCGTCGAAGCGGAGAAGCTCCTCGAGCAATGGCTGGTTGCGTCGCCCGAGCGGCTCGCCCTCGCGGTCGGTCTCGACCTCGGGGCCGAGCATCGAGTAGTGCTCGGTCAGCGGGTTGTCGCCCTTCGGTTGGTACCCGGACGGCGTCCAGCGCGCGGTGGCGAGGAAGAAGAGCGCCTCCTCGACCGCCGAGACCATCGCGTAGCCGATCCCGCCCCGGATCGCGTGGAACGGCCAGATCGTGAGCCCGTACTTGCCGCCCTCCTCGAGCTC
>DATLXM010000087.1:0-34638 GCA_035575835.1 Gaiellaceae bacterium | reverse complement strand
CGGGGCAGCCGAGGTGACGGTGCTCCCGTTCACCCTGGAGACGGCGGCGCTCGAACCGGAGACATTCGCCGCCGAGCAGCTCGCAGGCGTCGAAGTCGTGGTCGCAGGTGAGGACTTTCGCTTCGGCCGGCGCCGACGAGGCGATCTCGCGATGCTCGACGGCCTCGGGCATCGCGTCGTCCGGGTTCCGCTCCTCGGCGGCGTCTCGTCGTCGGAGATCCGCCGGCTCGTCCACGAGGGTGACCTGGTGGGAGCAGCGGCGCAGCTCGGGCGGCCGTTCGAGCTCGACGGAACCGTCGTCCCCGGTGATCAGCGGGGGGGAACGCTCGGCTATCCGACCGCGAATCTCGCCCTCGCTCCGGCTCTGCTCGTGCCGCGGTACGGAATCTACGCGGGGGCTGCGCGCGAGCATCGGGCGGCGATCTCGATCGGGACGAATCCGCACTACGGGGGCAACGAACGGCGGATCGAGCCGTACCTGCTCGACTTCGATGGCGACCTCTACGGCCAGCGGCTCGTCGTCGAGCTCTGGGAGCGACTCCGGGACGAAGAGGTCTTCGCGAATGAGCCCGAGTTGATCGCTCAGATCGCGCGGGATGTCGAGCGAACGAGGTCGGCGAGCCGCCCCGGAGGAATCCAGCGCGGCTGAATCGACGGAGACCCCGCATGCCGCAAGGTTTCGGGCGAATGCGCATCTGAGTCGGTATGGAGGCGCTCGCACTCGAATCGGTTCGGTGCCTTGACTGCGGCACGGTCTACGCCAAGCCGCGCGACCGGGGCACCATGGCGAGCAATCCCGGGTGTCCGGACTGCGGCTACGTCGGTTGGCTGCCGACCGTGGTCAACGGGGCCGCGCCGCATGCCCGCTCCGCCGCGGATCGCCTGCAGCGCCGGCTCGTCCAACGAGGCTGACCCCGCCGAAGTAGTGGTGCAGCGCAGGCCAGCGGCGCACCGTGCGGCCTTGCGCCTCGAGCCGTGAGAGCGCCTCCTCGCTGACGCCCGGTTCGGCATGCACCGTCTGGGCGACGGGGTGGACGCGTGGCCGCTCGACCGCGTCCGTGGGCTCGAGCCCCTCGTCGAGTACCGCGGCGGCGACCCCGACGAGCGCAGTTCGGAGCCGGGTTCCGCCCGCCGCCCCGATTGCGAGCGCGAGTCCCGCGCCGTCGAACGCGAGGCTCGGCGCCATCATGCTCTCCATCCGAGCTCCGCCGACGAGCGGAACGTGGTGGAGGTCGACTTCGCCGAGCATGCTGTTCAGGTGCAGGTCGTAGCCGGGCAGGAAATCTCCCGTGCCGAGCCCGAGGCTCGTCGTCACGACGCAGGCGTGCCCGTCCCCGTCGACGACGGCGAGATTGGTGGTGTGGCCATCCGCGCCCGCGCCTTCGAGCGCGGCCAGCAGCGCGAGCACGCGATCCGGCTCGTCGAGGCCACCGAGCCGCGGGAGCCGCTCGAGCGACTCCGCGATGCCCGCGAGCCCGCCACGCGTGAGCAACTCGTGTCCGGCGAGCTCGGCGGTCAGGGGCTCCGACCACAGCGGCTCGTACCCGATCAGGTCGTCCCTCGTGACGCCGACCCCCGCGATCCCGAGCAGCGCATCCGCCAGTGAGCCGCGGTAGACGCTCCCCGCCCCCTCCGCCGCCAGCGCCTCGAGCGTGGCAGCTAGACCGGGCTGAGCGAGCACATCGCCGCTCTCCAGCAGCCGTCCGCCCGGCGCATAGATCGCCTTGCCCTCGGGACTGAGCGTGAAGACCGATTCGAGCATCGCGAGGCAGGCGGCGTGCGCGGGCGGCATCGTCACGCCGCTCCGCGCCAGCGCGAGCGCCGGCTCGACGAGGCGCGGCCAGGGAAGCCGCCCGTACCGCTCCCAGAGCGAGCCGAGCCCCGCCGGTAGCCCGGGAACCCCGCAGGTGCCCGCCCCGACCGCATAGTGGACGACCTCCTCGCCAAAGGGCACCGCCAGATCGACGGGCTCGCCGCCCGAGCCGGTCGGAACCGTGACGAAGCAGTCGAGGTTGACCGCCTCGCGCCCGTCCCAGTGAATCGCGTGGCCGCCGCCGAGAAGGCCGGTCATCACGGTCTCCGCGACGCAACTCGCGAGACACGCTGCGACCGCCGCGTCCGCCGCGCTGCCGCCGTCCTCGAGGATCTCGATCCCTGCCGCGACGGTGGCGGGATGGCCTGCTGCGACGGCGGCGGCGAGCATGCGCCGCTACACTAGACGCGACCGAGATCTCGGCCGGCCGTGACTTCCTTCACGCCGCGCGGGGACTCCGGAGAACCCACAGCGAGTCACAGCGAAGGAGGCCACATGGCCCTCACCAAGGAAGTCAAGCAGGAGCTGATCGATCAGCACGGCCGGAACGGAACCGACACCGGTTCCCCCGAGGTGCAGATCGCGATGCTGACGAGGCGCGTCAACGACCTCACCGAGCACCTGCGTACCCACCCGAAGGATCACTACTCGCGGCGGGGATTGCTGAAGCTCGTGGGCCGGCGACGCCGGTTCCTGAACTACCTGCAAAAGCACGACCTCGAGGGCTACAGGGCCCTCATCAAGGAGCTCGGCCTGCGGCGCTAGCCGCCCGCCGAATGCTCTCCGTACGGAGAGTGGAAGCTTGGGCGAGCGCCCTCTCGACGCGGCGCTGGCCCAATCTTCCACTCTCCACCAAAGCAGAGTGGAGGAAAGACAGAGATGAGCATTACTACCGAGCGCATTGCCTCGGTCACCGTCGAGATCGGCGGCAAGGAGATGATCTTCGAGACCGGCAAGCTCGCCAAGCAGGCGGATGGGGCTGTCGTGATGCGCTCCGGCGACACGATGGTGCTCGCCACCGCGGTGGGACGGACGGAGGCCCGCGAGGGCGCCGACTTCTTCCCGCTCACGATCGACGTCGAGGAGCGGGCCTACGCGGCCGGCAAGATTCCCGGCGGCTTCTTCAAGCGCGAGGGGAAGGCCACCGAGCGCGCGACGCTGACCGCCCGGATGATCGACCGCCCGATCCGGCCGCTCTGGCCGAAGGGCTTCCGCAACGAGGTCCAGGTGATCTGCACCGTCCTCTCCGCGGACATGGTGATCCCGCACGACATCCTCTGCATCAACGGGGCTTCGGCTGCGCTGATGCTCTCGCCGATGCCGTTCTTCGGCCCGGTGGGCGCAGTGCGCGTCGGCCGCATCGACGGTGAGTGGATCCTCAACCCGACGCACCAGGAGAACTTCGAGGAGTCCTCCCTCGACCTGATCGTCGTCGGCACGAAGGACGGCCTGACGATGGTCGAGGCCGGTGCAGACGAGGTCCCGGACGAGCTGCTGCTCGAGGCCCTCGAGCTCGCCCACGACGAGATCAAGAAGCTCTGCGAGGCGCAGGAGGATCTCCGCCGCCAGGCAGGCAAGGCGAAGTGGCTCGACAACGAGGTCACCGCCGAGATCGAGAGCTCGCACGGGCACACGATCTGGGAGCGGATCCAGCAGGACGGCCTCCGCGAGGGTGCCGCCGTCACGGACGACCTCTTGATCGAGATCGCCGGCGCCACCTCGATGGACTCGACCGAGTCGGACATCGAGCGCCAGATGCAGGTTCGCGCGAGCCTCGCGATGCTGCTCGAGAAGCAGCGCCTCGTGGCCGTCGAAGGTCCCGTGCGCGAGCAGTTCGAGTCGGACCTGCGGGCACTGACGGACGCGGAGCAGGACTCGAAGGAGCTGAAGTCGGCCAAGCGCCACCTGCTCTTCGAGCGGATCGTGGACGGCGTGGAGCTGCCCTTCCCGGTCGGCCCCGCCACCGTCGATGGGGCTGCCCCCCAGGTGAAGGACAGCCTGACCAAGGGCTACGTCAAGAAGGCCGCCGAGGCCGTCTACAAGGACCTCGTCCGCAAGAAGATCGCGGTCGACAAGCGGCGCCCGGACGGCCGTGGCACAGAGGAGATCCGCGCGATCGAGTGCAACGTCACCGTCAGCCCCCGGGCTCACGGCTCGGGGCTCTTCCAGCGCGGGCAGACGCAGGTGCTGAGCCTGCTCACGCTCGGAACGGCGAAGGAAGGCCAACGGATCGACGACCTCTCGCTCGAGACGGATCGCCGGTTCATGCACCACTACAACTTCCCGCCCTACTCGGTCGGGGAGACGGGCTTCATGCGCGGCCCGAAGCGGCGTGACATCGGTCACGGCGCTCTGGCGCAGCGGGCTCTCGAGGCGATCCTGCCCGAGGTCGAAGACTTCCCGTACACGATCCGGATCGTCTCGGAGACGCTCGAGTCGAACGGCTCGTCGTCCATGGGCTCGGTCTGCGGCTCGACGCTCGCGCTCATGGACGCCGGTGTGCCGATCAAGGCGCCGGTTTCCGGAATCGCGATGGGCCTCGTCAAGGAGGGCGACGACTACGTCATCCTGACCGACATCCAGGGCGCGGAGGATCACCTGGGCGACATGGACTTCAAGGTCGCCGGCACCAGGGATGGGATCACCGCGCTCCAGATGGACATCAAGATCACCGGTGTCACGCAGGAGATCATGCGGAACGCCCTCGAGCAGGCCAAGCGGGCCCGGAACTCGATTCTCGACAGCATGCTCGAGGCGATCCCGGAATCTCGTGAGAACCTGGCGGAGCACGCACCGCGGATCTCGTCCGTCCAGATCAATCCCGAGTTCATCGGCATGATCATCGGCAAGGGTGGCGAGACGATCCGCTCGCTCGAGTCCGACTTCGACGTCCAGATCGACATCGAGGAGGACGGCACGATCCTCGTCTACGCGACCGAGGGCACCAAGGCCGACGCTGCGATCTCCGCGATCACGGCGCTGACCAAGGAGCCCGAGGTGGGGGACACCTTCACCGGCAAGGTCGTGAAGACGACCCAGTTCGGCGCGTTCGTCGAGCTGAAGAAGGGCACCGACGGTCTGCTCCACGTCTCGAACGTCGGCCCGGGTCGCGTCGCTCACATCGAGGACGTGATGGCGCGCGGCGACATCGTCGACGTGATCGTGCAGGAGGTCGACAAGGCCCGTGGCCGCGTCGGCCTCAAGCTCGTGAACAAGCACGAGGACGGCGCCATGGTCTCCCCCGAGGAGCTGATCGAGCGGGCCAAGTCGGTCCCGCCGCGGCCCCCGGAGGAGGAGCGGCCCCGCCGCGACGGCGACCGTGGCCGCAGCCGCGGCCCGCGCCGCGACTAGGCGGACTCGCAGCTAGGGAATGACCCGAGGGGGCGGCGCGAGCCGCCCCCTCGCTTTAGGGGTCTTGCGCGAAGGGAATCCGCTCGGCGGATTGTCTTCCGCGTGGACGGAGTTGCGCGGCGAAAGCCGCCCCCTCGCTTTAGGGGTCTTGCGCGAATGAATCCGCTCGGCGGGTTGTCTTCTGTGCGGATGGAGTTGCGCGTTGTCTTCTGTGCGGATGGAGTTGCGCGGCGAAAGCCGCCCCTCTCTATTCAGCGGGAACGAGGAAGCCGAGCTCGAGGCGACCGCGGGCGACCGCGAGCACCTCGGGCCGCGTCGCAGGAGCCACCGTCGCGAGGAAGGACGAGAGCGGCCGCCCGTCCAGGCCGCGGACGAAGTCGAGGACCGTGTCGTCCACGCTCGTCTCGAACGGGAGGCCGCCGGTCGTCCGGAGGAGGGCGCGGGCGAGCTCCCAGCCCTTCGAGCCACGGCGGATCGCCTGCTCGATCTCGAGGTCGGGGGCTGGGAGCAGCCTCAGAGTCGCCAGAACGTTCGCGGCCGTGTCGGCACCCGTGAAGAGCCGTTCGAGGGCAGGGCCGGCCGCACGAGGGCCGTGGGTGAGCACGCGCGAGCGCGTCCAGCCCTCGCCGGCCCGCGCCCGGAGCACGAGCACACCGATCGCGACGCGCTCGATCCCCTCCCGTGCGTAGTAGTCGAGCCAGCGCTGGATCGTGGCCTCGTCCGAGCCGCCGTTCCACGCGACGGCGCTCGTCAATGCGTCAGCCGCCTCCTCGTGGAGAACCCAGCCCTCGAAACCGGCCCGGGTGATCCACTCGCGGGGGCGCGCTGCGGTGTCCTCTCCCTCGACGTTCCAGCTGGCGTTCATGGAGGCGACCCGTCGGGAGCGAGGACCGAGGGCAGCGCCAGCACGAGCTCCTCGCTAACGCGGTCGCGGCCGAGACCGCTGTCCCGGAAGACGAAGTCGTTCTCGGGAGAAATCGCGAAGGGCGGGTTCGAGACGAGGAGCCCGAATCGATCGCCCGCGACCGGTTCAGGAAGCTCCCTTGCCGGAGCTCGACGTTCTCGGCGCCGTTCAGGGCGCAGTTGAACTCCGCGAACGCAAGCCGCCCGCTCGCTGACGTCGGTTGCGACGACGGCGCCTGCGTGCCTCGAGGCGAGGATGGCCTGGATCCCGTTGCCCGTGCCGACGTCGAGGGCGCGCTCGACCGGCCTGCGAATCGTGAGGGCTGCAAGCGTTGCGGAGGAGCGCGAGACATCGGGGACGTACGTCTCGCCGATGCTGCCCTGCGGGTCGTCGGAGGCGAGGTTGTCGAGGACGAGGAGAAGGTTCGACTCGGCGAAGTGCTCGGCGAGGGTCTCGGCGGGCTGTGCGTCGAGCCCCAGCGCGGTGGCGAGCTCGCTCTCGACCTGCTCCGCCGTGCGGGCGTGCTCGAGCGCGACGAAGACGGCGCCGTGCTCGAAGTCGCTCGCGGCGGTTCGGGCTGCCTCCAGCGCGAGCCTCGTCTTCCCGATCCCACCGGTTCCCGTCAGGGTCACGAGCCTGCAATCCGGCTCGACGAGAAGCCCGCGCACGACGTCGAGCAGCCCGTCCCTCCCGAGGAGGCGTGTGAGCGGGAGTGGCAGGTCGATCCGGGCGGGCCGCGATCTCGGGGCGTCGAGCGCGGGCTCGAGCGACGGATCCTGGCGAAGGACGGCTTGCTGGACGCGCTGTAGCTCCGGGCCCCGGCTGGATCCCCAGCTGGTCGAGGAGGGCGCGGCGCGCGTTCCAGAAGACGTCGAGGGCCTCCGCCTGCCGGCCGTCCCGGTAGAGCGCGATCATCAGCTGCCGCTGGAGCCGCTCCCTGAGCGGCTGGGCGACGACGAGCGCGCGGAGCTCAGGGATCAGTTCGGTGCCCGGCCCGCTTCCGAGCTCCGCGTCGAGCCGATCCTCGATCGTGGCGAGGCGAAGCTCCTCCAGCCGGTTGATCTCTGCGCCGGCGAACGGGAGGAAGGCGAACTCCTCGAGTGACTCGCCGCGCCAGAGCTCGAGCGCCTGCCCGAGCTTCGCAGCGCCCCCTTTCTGATCGTTCCGGGCGAGAGCGTCGCGGCCCTCCCGCGCGAGCCGCTGAAAGACCAGTAGGTCGAGATCGTCCTCCTCGAGCTCGATCGCGTACCCGGGAGCGCGGGTCACGATCGAGTCGTCGCCGAGCGCTCGGAGGCTCCGCCGGAGGTCGGAGATGAACACCTGCACCGTGTTCACGGCGCGGGGCGGGGGTGACTCGCCCCAGATCCCCTCGATCAACCGCCCTCGAGGAACGACCGTGTTCGCGTCGAGCAGGAGCAGCGCCAGCGCGGCGCGCTGCTTCGTCCCTCCGAGCGGGAGCGCTTCCCCGACCTCGAGCGGGCCGAGCACGCGGTAGCGGATGTGCTCGGTGATCACGCCTGGCCCGTGACGCTAGCACGGTCGTCCGAGAGGGCCCGGGTAGGATCGGCGCGTGCAGGACTACGAGATCTCCCGCCTCTCCACGGGCGAGCGCGTGATAAGCGAGCGCGTTCCGAGCGTTCGCTCGGTCTCGCTCGGCTTCTGGATCGGCGCCGGCTCGCGCGACGAGACCGACGGACGGGCCGGCCTCTCGCACTTCATCGAGCACCTCCTCTTCAAGGGCACCGCGAAGCACTCGGCGCAGGAGGTGGCGGAGATCTTCGACGGCCTGGGCGGCGAGCTGAACGCGGCCACCTCGCGTGAGACGACGATGGTCTACGCGCGGATCCCGGACGACCGCCTCGAGACGGCGCTCGACGTGATGGTCGGGATGGTCTACGAGCCCGCATTCGCGGAGGTCGACTCCGAGCGGGAGGTCGTGCTCGAGGAGATCGCGATGGTCGAGGACAACCCGCAGGACCTCGTCCACGACGTCGTCGCGGAGGCGGTCTTCGGCTCGCACCCCCTCGGCCGGCCGGTGATCGGCCGCGCAGAGGTGATCGCGAGCGTGGGCCGGAAGGCACTCCATGCCTATCATCGCAACGCGTACACGGCCGACAACATGGTCGTCTCTGCAGCGGGAAACGTCGAGCACGAGCGGCTCGTAGAGCTGCTCGAGGCGCGGATCCCGGAGACGGTTCCGTCCGTGCAGAGGGCGCGCAAGCCGATCGGCCGCCCGGCGCCACCGCAGTTCCGGTTCCAGCGCAAGGCGACCGAGCAGTACCACGTCTGCCTCGCTGCGCCGGGGATCTCGCGCCAGGACGAGCGCCGGTTCGCGGCGTCGCTCCTCGACTCGATCCTCGGCGGCTCGGCCTCCTCGCGGCTCTTCCAGGAGATCCGCGAGAAGCGGGGGATGGCCTACGCGATCTACAGCTACGCCTCCCAGTACTCGGACGCCGGCCAGATCGGGCTCTACGTCGGTACCCGCGAGGAGAACCTCGTCGAGTGCCTGGAGATCGCCGCCCGCGAGCTCAGCGACGTCGCGGCGGGCAACGTGCGGGACGGTGAGCTGGAGCGCGCCAAGGAGAATTTGAAGGGGCGGATGCTGCTCTCGCTCGAGTCGACGTCGAGCCGGATGAGCCGGCTCGGGAAGTCACTCGTGACCGGGACGGAGCTCCTCGAGCTGGACGAGCTGATCGCGCGGGTCGACGCGGTGAGCACCGACGACGTCGCAGCTCTCGCCGCCGACCTGCTTCGGCTCGACCGCCTCTCGGCGGCCGGGATCGGGCCGAGCGAGGCGCGCTTCAAGGCCGCGGTGCAGCGGGTCAATCCCGCCCTCGTCGGCCGCGCCGCAGCATGACGACGTCATGCCAGGAGGGGCACGGGGGGAACCGACGGGTTCCCCCGACGGAACGCGTCGATGCTTTTCATCGGCGGCGACGCGCAGGGGGCTCGTGGGGGAAACCGGGTTTCCCCCACGCGACCGAGCCGAAGGCGAGGGAGGCATGAAAGTTCTCCTTCTCGGCCGAAACGGGAAAGTCGGCTCGGCGCTGGCGCCGGGTCTCGAGAGCGCAGGACACGAGCTCGTCGACGCGCCCGGTGACGCCGACGCGGCCGTTGACTTCACGCGCCCCGACGCCGTCCTCGACAACGTGCGCGTTTGCCTCGAGGTCGGTTTGCCCTGTGTCGTCGGGACGACGGGATTCGATCGCGCCGAGCTCGACGCCCTCGCCCGCGAGCACGGCCAGCCGGTCTTCTTCGCCCCGAACTTCGCGTTCGGCGCCGTCCTGATGATCCGCTTCGCCGGAGAGGCGGCGCGGCTCCTCGAGCACGCGGAGATCGTCGAGATGCATCACGCGACGAAGCTCGACGCTCCCTCCGGCACCGCGAAGGCGACGGCCGAGGCGATCGGCCGCGAGACCCCGATCCACTCGGTGCGCCTCCCGGGGCTCGTCGCCCACCAGGAGGTGATCTTCGGCGGGCCGGGGGAGACGCTGACGATCCGCCACGACACGACCTCCCGCGAGGCGTTCTTGCCCGGTGTCCTGCTCGCGCTCGACCGCATTCGAGGCCTGCCGCCGGGACTGACGGTCGGGCTCGACAAGCTCCTCTAGCTCAGAAGGCCGTGACGGCGAGCTCGGTCGCCCCGGCGAGATCCTCGCCGGGCGTCGCGCATTCCGCGCTGCCGGCGCTGAGCGCACAGGCATGCCACGGTCCGCCCGGGCGCAGGCGTACCCGCACCGTCGAAGCCGACGAGGGGGAGACGTCGAACGACACCGTGCCGATCCTGTCGCCCTCGACCGAGTAGCCGACGTCCGAGACGACGTAACCGCTGATTGCCCCCGAGCCGACCCCCGCCGGACGCGGCGGGACGGCGTTGGAGGCGGTGTAGGCCTGAGGGACGGCGATGGCCGCGAAGACGGCGACAGCGGCAGCGAGCGACCTCATGGCGCGGTAGTCGGCCGCACCGGACGGCGATGTAGGATCGACCCGTGCCGAATCAGGCTGGGCTGGGACAGGTCTTGACCGCGATCGTGACGCCGTTCCGGGCGGACGGATCGCTCGACCTGGACTCGTTCCGGCGGCTCGCGCGTCATCTCGTCGAGGACGGCTCGGACGGCCTCGTGGTCACGGGCACGACCGGCGAGTCGCCGACGCTCTCCGACGACGAGCGCTTCGAGCTCTACGCCGCCGCGCTCGAGGAAGTGGGCGACCGCGCGACCGTCGTCGCCGGCACCGGCACCTACTCGACCGAGCACTCGATCCACCTGACCGAGCGAGCGGACGAGCTCGGCGTCGACGCCTTTCTCGTGGTGACGCCGTACTACAACAAGCCGCCGCAGAGGGGGATCGTCGCTCACTTCCAGGCGATTGCAGCCGTGACCGACAAGCCGATCGTCGTCTACAACATTCCCGGCCGGTCCGTGATGAACATCGAGCCGGAGACGATCGCCGAGCTCGCGGAGATCCCGAATGTCGGCGCGGTCAAGCAGGCGAACAACGACCTCGACCAGGCGCGGCGGATCGTCGAGCTCGGCCTCGACCTCTACGCCGGCGACGACGACCTGATCCTCCCGTTCCTCGAGCTCGGCGGAGTCGGAGGCGTCTGCGTCCACACGCACGTCGTCGGGCCGCACGTCAAGGAGCTGATCCGCCTTTTCGGTGCAGGCGAGCACGACGCAGCGCGCGCCCTCGATCGCGAGCTCCTGCCGTCGATCGAGCTCCTCCGCGTCGTCGGCAACCCGATCGCGATCAAGGCTGCCTTGAACCTGCTCGGCCACGAGGTCGGTGGGCACCGGCTGCCTCTCGTCGACCCGACGGTCGATGAGATCGCACGGGTGCGCGACTGCCTCGCGCGGCTCGGGTTGCTCCAGCCCGCGGCTGCTTAGGACGCCACATACACTGGCCCGGATGAGCGGAACCCTCCGGATCGTGCCTCTCGGCGGCCTCGGCGAGGTCGGTAAGAACATGACCGTCTACGAGCACGGCGACGACCTGCTCGTGGTCGATGCGGGCCTCGCGTTTCCGCGCGACGAGCACCTCGGCGTCGACCTGGTCCTCCCGGACATCTCCTACCTGCAGGATCGCCGGGTCCGTGCCGTCGTGCTCACGCACGCGCACGAGGATCACGTCGGCGGGCTCCCGTACCTGCTCCGCCAGGTCGACTGCGACGAGGTGATCGGAACGAAGTTCACGCTCGGCCTGATCAAGTCGAAGCTGGACGAGCACGGCCTGACCGCCGCGACGACGCTGCGCGAGATCGAGCCCGGCGGGAAGATCCAGGTCGGCTCGTTCGGGCTCGACTTCGTGCGCGTCGCCCATTCGATCCCGGATTGCGTCGCGATCGTCCTGGAGACCGACGCCGGCCGGGTCGTCCATACGGGCGACTGGAAGCTCGACCACACGCCCGTCGACGGACTCAAGACGGACGTCGGGCGGCTCGCAGAGCTCGGGAACGAGGGCGTCGACCTCCTCTGCGGCGACTCGACGAACGCCGAGCGCCCGGGAATGACCGGCTCCGAGCGGCTCGTCGGCGAGGCCTTCCAGCAGCTGATCCCGATGCGCAAGGGCCGGATCCTGA
This sequence comes from Gaiellaceae bacterium, assembly GCA_035575835.1. GTDB lineage: Bacteria > Actinomycetota > Thermoleophilia > Gaiellales > Gaiellaceae > Gaiellasilicea. Next base: position 22,992 of record DATLXM010000087.1, on the reverse strand, counting down.
TCGCGAGCTTCGCCTCGAACGTGCACCGGATGCAGCAGGCGATCGCGGTCGCGAAGACGTGCAACCGGAAGGTGGCGATCGTCGGCCGCTCGATGAAGAAGAACCTGAACATCGCGCGCCAGCTCGGCTACCTGGACATCTCCGACGACATGATCGTCAAGCCCCAGGATGCGATGTCGATGCCGCCGGGCCAGGTGATGATCCTCTGCACCGGGAGCCAGGGCGAGCCGATGTCCGCGCTGACCCGGATCGCGTTCGGAGATCACCCGACGATCGGGGTCGAGCGCGGCGACACCGTGATCCTCTCCGCGCGCCCCGTCCCCGGGAACGAGCTGCGCGTCCACGACTCGATCAACCGGCTCGCGAAGGCGGGCGCCGAGGTGCTGCACGAGGAGATCGCGGCCGTCCACGTCTCCGGGCATGCGAACTCCGAGGAACTGCGGACGATGATCGCGCTCCTCCGCCCGAAGGCGGTGATGCCGATCCACGGCGAGTACCGGATGCAGGCCGCCCACGCGAAGCTCGCTCGCGACGCCGGCGTGCCCGCGGCGAGCATCGTGATTGCCGAGAACGGCTCCGTCGTCGAGCTCACGCGCGCTGGCGTGCGGATGCTCCCGGAGAAGATCCAATCGGGCGTCACCTTCGTGGACGGGCTCGGCGTCGGCGACGTCAAGGACGTGGCCCTGCGCGACCGCCGTCGGCTCTCCGAGGACGGCGTCCTGATCATCGTCACGACGCTCGCGAGCTCGAACGGGAGCGGGATGGCGCCCCCCGAGTTGATCGCACGCGGGTTCGGCGAGTCCGAAGCCCTTCTCGACGATCTCCGTGACGAGGCCGTGCGCGTACTCGAGCAGCTGGAAGCGGACGACATCCGCGAGATCAAACTGCTCCAGGAGCACCTGCACGATGCGGTCGGCCAGGTCATCTACGACCGCACGCGCCGCCGGCCGATGATTCTCCCCGTGATCATCGAGGTCTAGGGAGCGTCGGCTTGACGGAGCTCCCCAGGAGCGAAGGTGCCGGCTTTGCCGGCGCCGAAGCGGGAACAGGGTGGCCGGACGTCCTCGTCCTGCACGCGCCGAATGAGGTGACGGCGCGCCGCCTGATCGCCCAGCTGCGCGCGTGCGAGGTGTCTGCACTTGCCTTCTGCCGCCTGCTCGAGCGCTGGGGCCGGGGCGAGCCCGACCCGTCCACCGCAGGCGGCCGCGAGGCAGCCCTGCGCCACGCTGCCGACCGTGTCGAGACCGCGCTCGCCGGGCTCGAAGCTCCGCTCGGCCGCTACCTGCTCGAGCTTGAGGCAGACCAGGCCGAGGGCCGCTCCTGGTACGCGGGCCCGGGCGCCGGCGAGCTCGTCGAGTGGACGCCGGTGCTCACGCGCGCCGGGGTGAGTGCCTGTCCGAACCGGGTCGCCGCCGCCTACCTCGAGCTCGCGGTTCTGATCCGGGCGCTTCAGGGCCTTTCGGACTCGGCGCGCCTGCACGCCATCCCGGACGCCTCCTCTCTCTGGGCCGGCCTCTTCGACCTGCGAGACACGCTGCTCGGCGCGACCGTCGACGACCTGCGCGCGATCGCCGCCTGACGCGAGCCCGGTGAGCGCGCCCTCGATCGTCGTCGTCGGGTCGGTCAACCTCGACCTCGTCGCCCGCTGCGAGACGCTCCCGCGCCGGGGAGAGACGGTCACCGGCGCCACCTTCGAGCGGATTCCCGGCGGCAAGGGCGCAAACCAGGCCGTTGCGGCCGCTCGGCTGGGAGCAAAGGTCACCTTCGTCTGCTGCGTGGGGCGGGATCCGTTCGCGGACGAGGCGCTCGCGTCGCTCGGCGACGTGAACCTGCAGGCGAAGCGGGTCGACGAGCCCACCGGCGTCGCGGTGATCCTCGTCGATGGCGCGGGCGAGAACCAGATCGTCGTCGCGCCGGGAGCCAACGCGGAGCTCGGAGAGGTCGAGCTCGAGCCAGCCGACGCCGTTCTCTGCCAGCTCGAGATCCCGGACGAGTCCATCCTGAGCGCGTGGGCCCACACGACCGGCCTCTTCTGCCTCAACGCGGCGCCTGCGCGGCCGATCGCGGTCGACCCCGACCTGACCGTCGTCAACCGCTACGAGCTCGAGACGCTCGTCCGCCGAGACGGCTTGATCGCGCTCACCCTCGGGGCCGAGGGCGCGGTCCTGCTCGAGGACGGGGAGGAGGTCGCCCGCGCCGAGCCACCCCGGGTCGACGCCGTCGACGGCACCGCAGCCGGCGACTCCTTCACCGCTTGCCTGCTCGTCTCCCTGCTCGAGGGGCGCGACCGCGACGAGGCCCTCCAGCGAGCGTGCGCCGCCGGCGCGCTCGCAGCCTCCCGTTTCGGCGCCCAGCCCTCGCTACCCACGGCCGCAGAGATCGACGAGATCCTCAACGCATGACGATTCCGGTCATCCTCGACTGCGACCCGGGCCACGACGACGCGATCGCGCTTCTCCTCGCCCTCTCGAGTCCCGAGCTCGACCTGCTCGGCGTCACCACCGTGCATGGGAACCAGACGCTGGACAAGACCACAGAGAACGCTCTGCGTGTCCTCGAGCTCGTCGGCCGCAGCGACGTGCAGCTCGCCCGCGGCGCCGACCGCCCGCTCGTCCGCGACCTCCACGTCGCGGCCCACGTCCACGGTGAGAGCGGACTCGACGGCCCCGAGCTGCCGCAGGCGACGACCGAGCCGGTCAGCCAGAGCGCGGTCGACTTCATCGCGGAGCGGATCGTCCCCGGCACCGTGCTCGTCCCGACCGGCCCGCTGACGAACATCGCGCTCTACCTCGAGGCTCACGGAACGGCGGACATCGAACGGATCGTCCTGATGGGCGGCGCGATCGCGGAGGGGAACATGACGCCCGCGGCCGAGTTCAACATCTGGGCGGATCCCGAGGCCGCGCAGCAGGTCTTCCACGCCGGTGTGCCGGTGACCATGATCGGGCTCGACGTGACCCACCGGGCGCTCCTGACGCCCGCCTGGGCAGCGCGTTTCCGCGCCGCCGGGAGGAGCGGCGTCTTCGTCGCCGAGCTCGTCGAGTTCTTCAAGCAGTACCACCGGCGCACGTACGGCTGGGACGGCGCCCCGATCCACGACGCGGTCGCGCTCGCCCAGGTCTTCCGGCCCGACCTCGTCCGCACCGAGCACCGGAACGTGGAGGTCGAGCTGGAGTCGGAGCTCTGTCGCGGCCGCACCGTCGTCGATCTCTGGAGCCGCACCGATCGCCCCCCGAACGCCGACGTGGGCGTCGAGATCGAGGCCGACGCGTTCTTCGAGCTCCTCCTCGAACGCGTGACGAGGCTCGGCTGATGCGACGTCGCACTTCGCTTCCACCCGGCCTGACGCAGCTCGCCGTCGCAGCGATCGGAGCGCTCGCGATCGCCGTCGGACTCGTCGCCGCGGTGAACGGCCGCGGGGGCGGAATCGCGATCGCATTCGGTGGTGGCCTGCTCCTCCTCTGGAGCGTGTACGGCCGTAAGCTCCGGCGATGAACGAGGTCATGGCCGACTACGGCTTCATCGAGGGAACGCTCGGCGAGGACGGCGATCCGCTCGACGCGCTCGTGCTCGTGGGCGAGCCCACCTTCCCCGGCTGCCGGATCCGGGCGCGGGTCGTCGGCGTCTTCCACATGACCGACGAAAAGGGGCCGGACGAGAAGGTGATCTGCGTTCCGCTCCGCGATCCGGCCTGGATGCGGGTCCACGACGTCCACGACATCCCGCCCGAGTTCCGCGACGAGATCGAGCACTTCTTCCAGGTCTACAAGGATCTGGAGGAGGGGAAGACCGAGACCCGCGGGTTCGGCAACCGCGCCGAGGCCGAGCGCGTGATCGACGAGGCGGTGCAGCGGGCACAGCCACCGGCGTGATCGCGTGGGGCGGGATCGCGCCGCACGGCGGCGTCTCGCTGGACGGGAGCGAGCTGTTGCGGGAGGCGATGCGCGAGCTCGCTCGGCGCTGCGAAGCGTCAGAGCTGGAGGCGCTCGTCGTCCTGACGCCGCACGGGGTTCACGTCGAAGCGCACTTCGCCGTCGTCGTCGCCGGGACGCTCGTCGGCGAGGTCGAGGGCGAGTCGTTCACGGTCGCGACCGACCGCCCGCTCGCGGACGCGATCCTCCGCGAGCTCCGAGCCGACGGGATCCCCGCGCTCGCGATCTCGTCCGGCAGCAACGCGCCCGAGCTCGCCGAGCACCCGCTCGACTGGGGCGCGCACGTCCCTCTCTGGTACCTGCCCCGGCTCCCGGCCGTGGTCGTTTCGCCGGCGCGGGAGCTCTCGCTCGCCGAGCACGTCCGCGCAGGTGCCGCAATCGCACGTGCTCCGGGCCGGCTCGGGCTCGTCGCGAGCGCAGACCACGCCCACACCCACTCAGCGGGCGGCCCGTACCACGTCGACCAGGAGGCGGCCCGCGCCTACGACGACGCGATCGTCGAGCTCGTGCGCGAGAACCGGCTCGAGCGCCTGCTCGAGCTCGGCCCGGCCGCAGAGCGCGGGCTCGCGGACAGCCTCTGGCAGCTGCTCGTCCTCCACGGAGCGCTCGCTGGTGACTTCGGCGCAGATCTCCTCGCCTACGAGGCTCCGAGCTACTTCGGGATGCTCGTCGCCTCGTTCGAGCCGACGGCGCCTGCGAGCACCACGATCGCGGCGCAGAGGACGACGAGCAGCGAGAGCGCGAACGGGAGCGAGGTCGCGTCCGCGAGGAAGCCGATCGCCGGGGGCCCGACGAGGAACGCGGAGTAGCCGACGGTCGAGACCGCGGCGATCCCGGCTCCCGGGGACGAGCCGCTCGCACCGGCAGCGCGAAAGACCGTGGGGATCACCGTCGAGAGCCCGGCGCCGAGACAGGCGAATCCCAGGACGGCGACGACGGGCTCGCCGCTCACGAGCGCCGCCGAGATTCCCGCGCCGCCGAGGAGGCCGGCCCCGCGGGTGAGCCGATCCGCGCCCCAGCGCGCGGTCAGATGGTCGCCCACGAGCCGGCCCAGGGTCATCGTGACCGAGAAGCCGATGAAAGCCACGGTCGCGGCGCCTTCGCCGGTGCCGAGGGTCTCGTTCAGATAGACGCCGCTCCAGTCGCCCGCGGCACCCTCGGCGAGCAGGCCCGCGAACGCGATCGCGGCCAGGGCGACGAGCCCCGCGGACGGCTTCCCGTAGACGGGGCCGGGAGCGACGTCGGCGTGCCCCGGAAGAAGATGGGATCGCGACCACGCCCCGATCCCGAGGATCACGAGTGAGGCGCCGCAGAACTGGGCGAGCGGCGAGATCCCGAGCGCGGCGGCTACCCCGCCGGCACCCGCTCCCGTCAACCCACCCAGGCTGAAGGCGGCGTGGAACGAGGAGAGAATCGGCCGGGCGTAGCGCTCCTCGACTGCGACGCCGTGTGCGTTCATCGCGAGGTCGAGCATCGCTCCCGTCGCCCCGAAGGCCGCGAACGCGAGCGCGAGAGTGAGCAGGGAGGGGGCGAGGCCGAGGAGCGGGAGCGAGAGCGCGACTCCCAGCAGGCCCAACTGGGTGACGCGGCGGCTCCCGAGCCGCGCCGAGAGCCAACCTGCGATCGGGAGCGCCACCACCGCGCCGGCCGCGACCCCGAAGAGCGCCAGCCCCAGCTCGGACTTCGTCGCCTCGAGCCCGTCCTGGAGCGCCGGGATCCTTGCCACCCAGCTCCCGTACGGCGCCGCTTGCGAAGAAGACGACGGTGACGGCGATCCGGGCTCGGCGCAGCACGGGCCAACTCTCGCCGAAGAGGGCCAACTCTCTCCCAAAGGGCTTCCCCGAGCCACGTCGAACCGCCTTCTCATGGCTGCAACCAAGAAGAAGCGGCCCCTGCGGCCGCGCACGCCGTCACGGGTCAAGAAGCGGACGACGAAGCGGAAGAACGCCGCGCGCGGGCATCAGCACCCCGAGCTCGTCGGGCTCGGCCTGACCGCGCTCGGCCTCTTCCTCGCGTCGCTCCTCTATCTGGGCTGGGAAGGCGGGATCGTCGGCGAGAAGGTCGAGGGGGGTCTCCGCGACCTGCTCGGGAGCGCGGCCTACGCCGCTCCGGTCGCCCTCGCCGTCGTCGGCGGCCTGATGCTCTTCCGCAGCGCCCTCGTCGATGTCAGGCCCTTTCGGGTCGGGCTCGCGGTGGGGTTCGTCGGGCTGATGACGACGCTCGGCGGGCGGAACGGGGGTTACGTCGGCGACGCTTTCGGAGGTTCCCTCGCAGCGCTCCTCGGAGGCACCGGTTCGTTCCTGATCGGCCTGACCGCTCTGCTTGCGGGCGCCCTGCTGCTCACGGGCGCTTCCGCCGGCGCGCTGCTGCGCGTCTCCGCGGAGCGGGGCGGACACCACATTCGTCGTGCCGGGACCGCCGCTCGTGGCCGGCTCGAACGTCCGGAACGGCCCGCGCTCGAGACTCACGCCGCTCTCGCGCCGTCGGCCGCGCTCGTCCACGAGCCGCCCGTCGACGTCGAGCACGACTATCCGGACGTGATCTCGGAAGGCTTCCTTCCGGAGGGGAAGGAGGCGCCGCAGCTCGTCGTCGACGACGAGCCGACGGGGGAGTGGCAGGAGCCGCTCTTCGACTCCGATCGCCCCACGGTCGCCTACGTCCTCCCGGACCGGAAGGTGCTCAAGATCTCACCGCCTCAGACCGGGAACACGACCCAGGCGAACGCGCGCACGGCAGAGGTGCTCGTGAACGCGCTCGCGAACTTCGGCGTCGATGCGACGATCGTGGGCCAGATCGCCGGGCCGCGCGTGACCCGCTACGAGCTCCAGCTCGCGCCCGGAACGAAGGTCTCGAAGGTCGCCGCCCTCAAGGACGATCTCTCCTACGCGCTCGCGACGACCGAGATCCGGATCCTCGCCCCGATTCCGGGCAAGCAGGCCGTCGGCGTCGAGGTCCCCAATCTTTCGCCGAAGATCGTCACCCTCGGCGACGTCTACGACGACCTGCCCACGAGCGCGAGCCCGCTCGCCGTCTGGCTCGGCAAAGACATCTCCGGGAACGCCGTCTGGGCCGACCTCGCCCGGATGCCGCACATCCTGATCGCGGGCACGACCGGCTCGGGCAAGTCAGGCTGCATCAACACGATCCTGACCTCGATCCTGCTCCGCTCGACCCCGGACGAGGTCCGGATGATCCTGATCGACCCGAAGCGGATCGAGCTCAACTACTACGAGTCGATCCCGCACCTTCTGACCCCGGTCGTCTCCAGCCCGAAGGAGGCCTCGGCGGTCCTCACGAACGTCGTCGCCGAGATGGAGCGGCGTTACGAGCGCCTCTCGATCGTGCGCGCTCGCAACCTGCCCGAGGCAAACCGCGCCTTCAGGGCTCGCGGAGAGGATCCGCTCCCGTACCTGCTGGTCGTGATCGACGAGCTCGCCGACCTGATGATGATCGCCCCCCAGGCGGTCGAGGACTCGATCATCCGGCTCGCGCAGAAGTCCCGCGCCGTCGGGATTCACCTCGTTCTTGCGACCCAGCGGCCGTCAGTGGACGTGATCACCGGAATGATCAAGGCGAACGTGCCGAGCCGGATCGCGTTCGCGGTCTCGAGCATGACCGACTCCCGCGTGATCCTCGACGGCTCGGGTGCCGAGAGTCTCCTCGGCCAGGGCGACATGCTCTTCAAGCCGCTCGGGACGAGCCGGCTCCAGCGGGTGCAGGGCGCCTACGTCAGCGAGGACGAGGTCGCGCTCGTCGTCGAGCAGTGCCGCCACCAGAGGGAGCAGGAGCTCGACGAGAGCCTGCTCGAGGCGCCCGAGGCGCTCGAGGATCACGATCTCGACGCCCACGACGGGGAGTTCGACCCCGACGAGGATCCGCTGCTCGAGAAGGCGATCGAGATCGTCGTCCAGACGCAAACCGCCTCGGTCAGCCTGATTCAGCGCCGCCTTCGGGTGGGCTATACACGGGCCGGGCGGCTCGTGGACATGCTCGAGCGGCGGGGGATCATCTCCGGCTACGAGGGCTCGAAGCCCCGGCGCGTGCTCGTTGACGAGGCCGAGCTCGAGCGCTTCGTCGCGGCGCCGTAGTCGCCTCGGCTTAACAAGTCCGCGATACGCTCTATCAATTGCCGCCAACTTGCGTTTGAATCAGGCGTCCAAGTCTCGCGGTGGTTGTGATCTCTAAGGAGGGTATGTGAAGGCACGCAAGTTCATGCTGCTCATCGCAGCTTCGCTGATCGCTGTCGTGACGCTCGTCGTCACCGGCACCAGCTCCGCTCGTCCCGCGGCCACGTCGACAGCGGCGGCGACGCCGGCGGCGACCACGCAGGCGGCGTTCAAGGTCGCGCTCGTGACCGACATCGGCGGGCTCGACGACCGCAGCTTCAACTTCCTCGCGAACCAGGGCCTCAAGCGGGCGCAGAGCCAGCTCAAGGTTCAGGGTCGCGTGTTCATCTCGAAGTCGAACGCCGACTACGTCCCGAACCTCTCGACGGCCGCTCGCCAGGGCTACGGTCTCGTCATCGCGGTCGGCTTCCTCATGGCCGACTCGATCGCGACCGTCGCGAAGGCGTTCCCGAGGACGAAGTTCGCGATCATCGACAACTCCGGCGTCAAGCTCAAGGGTGGCGCCACGAACGTTCGCGGTCTGCTCTTCAAGGAGCAGGAGGCTGGCTACCTCGCGGGCTTCCTCGCCGCGAAGCAGATCACGGCGAAGCCGTTCGGCGGCAACATCACGCTCGGCGCCGTCGGTGGGCTCAAGATCCCGCCGGTCGACCGCTATCTCGGCGGCTACTACGAGGGTGCGGCGAAGGCCAACCCGAAGGTGAAGGTCGTTCACTCCTACTCGCAGGACTTCGTCGACCAGGCGAAGTGCAAGGAGCAGGCGCTGAACCAGATCGCCAACGGTGCGGGCGTCGTCTTCCAGGTCGCCGGTCAGTGCGGCCTCGGTGTGCTCTCCGCTGCCAAGGAGAAGGGTGTGTTCGGGATCGGCGTCGACGCCGACCAGGGCTACCTCGGTGCGCACGTGCTCACGAGCGCGACGAAGAAGGTCGACGTCGCGGTCTACACCACGATCGCGGCCGCCAAGGCCAACGGTGCGAAGTTCCGCACCAACTACGACGCCATCTTCTCCGTCAAGAACGGTGGGGTCGGCTACGGCAAGATCTCGACCCGGGTCTCCGCGGCGCTGAAGACTCAGATCGCCGGGATCCAGAAGCAGATCGTCTCGGGCAAGATCGTCGTCCGCAGGCAGTCGCCACCCGCCACCACGGGCTAACGCTTCCACGAGCCACGGGAGGGGCGGGCGCTGCCCGCTCCTCCCGCTAGGCTTTTCCCGTGCACCGGCTCTGGCTCACGCTCCTCGTGCTCGCCCTGGCCGGCTGCGGCGGTGGCTCCGAGGAGACGAGCACGACCTCGGCGCCCGTGACGACCGCGCCAGAGACCCAGACGGCGCCCGCAGGCCCGGCGATTCGCGTCGGTCTCGTCACGGACATCGGCGGGCTCGACGACCGCTCGTTCAACTTTCTCGCGAACATGGGCCTCGAGCGCGCGAAGGAGCAGCTCGGCGTCGAGGGCCGTGTCGTCACCTCGCGCGCGAACGCCGACTACGTCCCGAACCTCTCCTCGCTCGCGCAGCAGGGCTACGACCTCGTGGTCGGGGTCGGCTTCCTGATGGCCGAGTCCGTCGAGACCGTCGCCGGGCGGTTCCCGGACACGAGCTTCGCGATCATCGACTTCTCCCAGGCCGCGATGCCGTCGAGCCCGGCCAACGTCCGGGGGTTGCTCTTCAAGGAGCAGGAGGCGGGGTACCTCGTCGGCTATCTCGCGGGGCTGGTCGTCGCGGAGACGGCCGGGTCGAACCAGACCGTCAGCGCCGTCGGCGGGCAGAAGATCCCGCCGGTCGACCGCTACATCGCCGGCTTCGAGGCGGGCGCGAAGGCGGCGAACCCCCGCGTGACGAGGCTGCACGGCTATTCGCAGGATTTCGTCGACCAGGCGCGCTGCAAGGAGATTGCCCTGAACCAGATCGCGCGCGGCTCCTCTATCGTCTTCCAGGTGGCCGGCCAGTGCGGGCTCGGGGCCCTCAACGCGGCGAAGGAGCAGAACGTGCTCGGGATCGGCGTCGACGCCGACCAGGGCTTCCTGGGCGAGCACGTGATCACGAGCGCGCTGAAGAAGGTCGACGTGGCCGTCTTCCAGACGATCCAGGCCGCCCAGGACGGGACGCTGACCGGTGGCGCGGACACCGTCTTCGACGTCGCCTCCGGCGGCGTGGGGCTCGGGGAGATCGCGGCCAGCGTCCCGGCCACCGTGGTCGCGGCCGTCAAGCAGGTGCAGGAACGGATAGCCGCCGGGCGCGGTCCGGAGATTCCCGAGACCGTCGGCTGACGGTCGGTTTGAGCACGTCCGCGCCGGCACCATAGAATCGCGGCGAATGGACGAGCGGCCAGTCCTCGAGCTCCGCGGGATCACCAAGCGCTTCCCGGGCATCGTCGCCAACGACGACGTCAGCCTCGACCTGCGCCGCGGTGAGGTACATGCGCTCCTCGGCGAGAACGGCGCCGGCAAGTCGACCCTGATGAACGTGCTCTACGGCCTCTACCGGCCCGATGAGGGCGAGATCCGGATCGGCGGCAAGCCCGTCGAGATCGGCTCCACGAAGGCGGCGATCGAAAACGGCGTCGGGATGGTGCACCAGCACTTCATGTTGATCCCGGTGATGACGGTCGCCGAGAACATCGTGCTCGCAACGGAGCCCGTCAAGGACGGCGTTCTCCTCGATTACGCGGTGGCCGAGAGCAGGGTCAAGGAGCTCTCGACGCGGTTCGGTCTCGCAGTCGATCCGCGCGCGCTCGTCGAGGACATCACGGTCGGCCAGCAGCAGCGCGTCGAGATCCTGAAGGCCCTCTACCGGGGCGCAGACATCCTCGTCCTCGACGAGCCGACCGCCGTGCTGACTCCGCAGGAGGCGCACGAGCTCTTCGGGATCATTCGCAGCCTCACCGAGCAAGGCAAGTCGATCATCTTCATCAGCCACAAGCTGAACGAGGTGACGGAGATCGCCGACCGGATCACCGTTCTCCGGCGCGGGAAGAAGGTCGCGACGCTGAGCGCCGAGGGCGCGACCGAGCAGGGGCTCGCGCGGCTCATGGTCGGCCGGGACGTGCTCCTCCGCGTCGACAAGCAGGCGACCGACGTGGGGGAGCCGCTGCTCCGGGTGGAAGACCTCCACGTGGACGACGATCGCGGGATCGCGAAGGTGCGCGGGATCAGCTTCGACGTCCGCGGCGGCGAGATCGTCGGAGTCGCCGGCGTGGACGGAAACGGTCAGACCGAGCTGATCGACGCGATCGCGGGCCTGCACAAGACCAAGGCGGGCCGGATCACGATCGGCGACGACGACGTGACCGGGGACAACGCGAAGCACGTTCTCGACGCGGGGCTCGGGCACATCCCCGAGGATCGCCAGCGGCGCGGGCTCGTCCTCGACTTCTCGCTCGCCGAGAACCTGGCGCTGCACGAGTTCGACGCGCGCCCCGCCTCACGCTTCGGCTTCCTCTTTCCGAAGCGGCTGCTCGAGCGAGCCGCAACGCTCCTGGAGCAGTTCGACGTCCGCGGCGGCGGGCCGCAGACACGCGCCGGCGGGCTCTCCGGCGGCAACCAGCAGAAGGTCGTCCTCGCCCGCGAGATCGATCGCAACCCGAAAGTCCTGATCGCGGCGCAGCCGACCCGTGGCCTCGACGTGGGCGCGATCGAGTTCGTCCACCGGCGCCTCGTCGAGGAGCGGAACGCGGGCCGCGGGATCCTGCTCGTCTCGCTCGAGCTCGAGGAGATCCTCTCCCTCTCCGACCGGATCCTCGTGATCTACGAGGGCGAAATCGTGGGCGAGTTCCCGCCGAACGTCACGGAAGAGGAACTCGGCGTCGCGATGACCGGCGGCGGCCGCAAGGCGGCCGCGTGAGCGAGCAGGCGCCGCCCGAGGGCGGCGGCAAGGTCGAGAACCCGCGCACCGGCGGCGACTACGCCCCGAGCGTCGCGGCGCGGCTGGCGCTCTGGCACAAGGCCGGCGGCCTCGCGGTCCCGCTCCTGACGACCATCCTCGCGTTCTTCATCGGCGGCCTCGTCGTCCTCGTCACGACCGGCAAGAACCCCCTGACGACCTACAAGGCGATCTTCGAGGGTGCAGGCCTGAACTGGTTCCTCGAGGTCGGCTCGTACGAGATCGGGATCCCCTTCACCGAGTCGCGGGTCTGGTTTCCCTGGGACACCTCGTTCAACTCGTTCGCCGCGCTCAATCTCCAGCAGACGTTGATCGCCTACGTCCCGCTCGTGCTCACCGGGCTCGCGGTCGCGTTCGCGTTTCGCTGCGGGATGTTCAACATCGGTGGCCAGGGCCAGTACCTCGTCGGCGCCGTGGTTGCCGTCTGGATCGGCTCGGAGCTCCCGGGCCTTCCCGGGCTCGTGCACATCCTCGTCGCGGTCATCGCCGGTGCGCTTGCAGGCGCCGTCTTCGCCGGGATCGCCGGGCTCCTGAAGGCCACGGTCGGGGCGCACGAGGTGATCACCACGATCATGCTCAACTACGTGGCGCTGTGGGCCGGCGCCTTCGCGTTCGGGCTCGGTGGGCCGCTCCAGAACGACAACGAGGGCGGCGAGTCCGTGCCCGTCTCGAACGATGTCCTCGACGAGTCGAAGCTGAACGTCTTCTGGGGCGACCCGGTTCTCCAGGGGCTCCACGTCGGCTTCTTCGTCGCCCTGGCCGCGCTCGTCGTCTACTGGCTCACGCTCAACCGGACGACGCTCGGCTACGAGGTCCGCGCCGTCGGATTCAATCCGGAGGCGGCGCGCTACGGCGGCATCTCCGTCGCCCGCAACTACTTCCTCGCGATGGCGATCTCCGGCACGTTCGCGGGGCTCGCAGGTGCGATCGACATTCTCGGCTGGCAGTTCCGGATCAATACGAACGACGTCTTCACGACCACGATCGGCTTCACCGGGATTGCGGTGGCCCTGCTCGGTCGCAATACCGCGATCGGGGTCGGCCTCTCCGCGCTCCTGTTCGCAGCGCTCAACACCGGAACCTCGACCCGGAACCTCGACCCGGAGATCTTCCGGCCGGAGCTCGCGTCGAACCTGACCCTCCTCATCCAGGGCCTCGTCGTCCTCTTCGTCGGCGCCGATGTCCTCATCCTCTACCTGCTCAGCCTGCGCAAGCGGCGCCGGACGGTCAGGACGCAGGAATGATCCGCGTCCTCGGCCGCCTGCCTCAGGGCCCCCGCGGGATGGCCTGGCTCGGGATCCTCGTCGGGCTCACCGCCTTCTGGGTGGCGCTCCCGCCGCTGACGCTCCGCACCCCGATTCTCCCCGTCGTGATCGGGCTGGTCGCGATCGCACTCGGCGTCTACGCGCTCCGGGCGGGCGTCAAGCGACTCGGTTGGGGGGCGATCGCGACCGGGATCGGCGGGATCGGGCTCGGCTACCTCGCGACCCGCTCCAGCGTGGACCATCTCGACCAGGTGGTCGTCTGGTCGGCTCTGTTGGCCGCGATGCTCCGCTTCGCGACTCCGCTCGCCTTCGCCGCGATCGGCGGCATCTTCTCCGAGCGGAGCGGCGTCACCAACATCGGGCTCGAGGGGATGATGCTCTCGGGTGCGTTCTTCGGGATCCTCGCGGCGGACAAGCTCGGCTCCTGGATCCTCGGGCTGGCGATCGCCGCGCTCGCGGGGGGCCTGATGGCTCTGATCCACGCGTTCTTCGCGATCCACCTGCGGGCCGACCAGATCGTGGGCGGTTTCGCGATCAACTTCCTCGCGCTCGGGATCACCGGCTACCTCTTCATCGACATTTACGGGGGAGAGGGGACGCCGACCGACATCTCCGAGATCCCGGACGTTCATCTCGGGTTCCTCGAGAACTGGTATTTCATCGGGCCGATCCTGGGCCAGCTGAACCTGATGATCTGGCTCGCCGCCGGCACGGTCGTGCTCGCGTGGGTGGTGCTCTTCAAGACGCCGATCGGCCTCCGGCTCCGCTCGGTCGGGGAGCACCCGCGCGCGGCCGAGACGGTCGGGATCCCCGTCTACGCGACGCGCTACGCAGCGGTCGTCCTCTCGGGGATGCTCGCCGCACTCGGAGGTGCCTACCTCTCGATCGGGTTCGTCAACTCCTTCAACCAGAACATGACGGCGGGACGCGGCTTCATCGCCCTCGCCGTCGTGATCTGCGGGAACTGGCGCCCCTTCCAGGCCGCGGCGTTCGCGCTCCTCTTCGGATTCTCTAGCGCCCTCGCTCAGCGGCTTCCGGCCTACTCCGAGTCGGCCGCCGTGCTCTTCCAGGCGCTCCCGTACGTCATCACCCTGATCGCGGTCGCCGGTGTGATCGGCCGCTCGATTCCTCCCGCTTCGGTTGGCCGTCCCTACAAGAAGCAGTAACGGCGGCCCGTCGCGGCGTTGGGGCGCGCGCTGGGCTGTCGTCCTCGGCGTGCTCTCGATCGTGGCGCTTCCCGCCGCGATCGTCGCGACCCGCTGGGCTGAGGCCTACGAGCTGCTCGACGCCGCCGCAGCGATTCCGCTCGCCGTCGTGCTCGGCGGGCTCGCGATCGTGCTCGGACGCCGGGCGAGGGCAGAGGGACGCCGCACGCTCGCCGGGGGACGGAGCGAGCGGACGGGCCGAATCGGGCGCGCACTCGGCCTGGCGGGGCTGCTCGTCGGGATCACAGGCGCGATGGCGGTCGGGGTCTTCCTGATCCTCTCGGCCGTCGACTAGGCGGCTGCGGCGGGCGCGGCTACCATCAGAGCGTGTTCGAGATCGGAAACAGCCTTCAGGAGGCTCGCCTCAGGCAGCAGCTCGACTTTACGGACGCCGAGCACGGGACGAAGATCCGCGGCAAGTACCTGCGCGCGCTCGAGGACGAGCGCTTCGAGGTCTTGCCCTCGCACACCTACGTCAAGGGCTTCCTCCGCTCGTACGCCGAGTACCTCGGCCTCGACGGCCAGCTCTACGTCGACGAGTACAACTCGCGCTTCGTCAGCGGCGACGAGGAGTTGCCCCTGCGGACGCGGCGCGTCCCGGCGGCCAGACGCCGACGCAGCGAGCGGCGCGAGTCGAACATCGTCCTGCTCGCGCTCACCTCGATCGGGCTCGTGACCGCGCTCGTGATCGCCGCGTGGCGCTTCGGCGGCGCCGAGCAGCAGGACGTGCAGGGCTTGCAGCCGACGACGACGGTGGCAACGGCGCCCGCGGCGCCCGTGCCCGCTCCCGTCTCCGGCCGGGCGCGGCTCGAGGTGATCGCGACGAAGGGCGACTCGTACGTGATCGCGCGCCAGGGTGGCGCGATCGGGCGGGTCGAGTTCAGCGGCACCGTCGAGCGGGGCCAGCGCCAGCGCTTCGAGGGCAGGGTCCTCTGGCTCCAGGTGCGCTCTCCCGCGAACGTCCTCGTCCGGCTGAACGGCAACCGGGTCAAGCTTCCGGCCATCGCGAAGACCGACGGCGTCTTCGTCACCGCCGAGCGCGTGTTCGTCGCCGATCCGTCCTGACCCGTTGAGCCGCCCACGGGCAGTCATCGTCGTCACGGGCAGCGAACTCGTGCGCGGCGAGCGCACCGACCTGAACGGCCCGTTTCTGGCCCGCTCGGTGCTCGCGCTCGGGCTCGAGCCGACCCGGATCCACGTCGTCGGCGATGCGGCCGAGGAGCTCGAGGAGACGCTGCGGGAGGCCCTCGCGAACGCCGACCTCGTCGCCGTCTCAGGAGGCCTGGGGCCGACCCACGATGACCGCACGGTCGAAGTCGTGGCGCGCGTCGCCGGAGTCGAGCTCGAGCTCCGGCCCGAGCTCGAAGCCGAGATCGAAGGGGTCTCGAGGGCCGTTGCGGAGCGGATGAAGCGACCGTACGCCGACTTCTCCGAGGGCGTCCGCAAGCAGGCGACGCTGCCCGCGGGGGCGATCTCGCTCGGGCTCGCCGGCACGGCACCGGGGATGGTCGTCGAGGTGGGGGAGACGCCGGTCGTCGTCCTGCCCGGGCCACCGCCCGAGCTGCAACGCCTCTGGCCGAACGCGCTCACGACGGAGCCCGTCCGCCGCGTCCTCGGCAGCGGGATCCCGCCGCTTCGCCGAACGCTGCGCTTCTTCGGAACCGGTGAGTCGACAGTGGCGCAGGCGTTCGCCGAGGCCGGCGGCGACGGGGATGGCGTCGAGGTGACGATCTGCGCCCGCGACTTCGAGATCGTCCTGGAAGTCTTGGCCGATCCCAGCGCGGAGGCCAGAGCGGAGGCACTGACGGAAGGGCTGCGGGTGCGGCTCGACCGCTTTCTCTACTCGGACGACGGCCGCTCCGTGGAGGAGATCATCCTCGACCTCTGCCGCGAACGGGGGCTCAAGCTGGCGACGGCTGAGTCCTGTACCGGCGGGCTCGTCGCCGCCCGTCTGACCGCCGTCCCCGGATTCAGCGACACCACCCTCGGCGGCGTGGTCGCCTATTCGAACGAGCTGAAGCGAAGCGAGCTCGGAGTCGACGAAGGGCTGATCGAGGAGCACGGCGCGGTGTCGGCGGAGGTGGCCGAGGCGATGGCGCGAGGGGCCCGGGAGCGGCTCGGTGCGGATGTGACGATCGCGGTCACCGGAGTCGCCGGCCCGGGCGGGGGCACCGAGGAGAAGCCCGTTGGGCTCGTCTACTTCCACGCCGAGACCCCGGAGGGCGGTCGTGGCTCGTTCTTCAGCTTTCCCGGCGACCGCGAGTCGATCCGGCGTCGCTCCGTCGTCGGCTCGCTGCACCTGGTCCGGCGACTCTTGGAACAGAACCGTCACGAAGCCGTGTGATCTCGCGGGGTAGCGTGGCCCTGTGCCGTCCGACCCCCCTGCTTTTCTTCTCTGTCCAAACGTAGTGCGCTAGGAGGATGAGGAATGAACCGCGAGGAAGCTCTGGACGTCGCCCTCGGGCAGATCGAGCGTCAGTTCGGAAAGGGCTCGGTCATGAAGATGAGCGACTCCGCCCAGGTGTCGATCGGGGCCGTCTCCACGGGCGCTCTCTCGCTCGACCTCGCCCTCGGGATCGGCGGGCTGCCGCGCGGCCGCGTGGTCGAGATCTTCGGCCCCGAGAGCTCGGGTAAGACGACGCTCGTCTACCACGTGATCGCCGAGGCCCAGCGGCGGGGCGGGATCTGCGCGTTCATCGACGCCGAGCACGCGATGGATCCGTCCTACGCCAAGAACATCGGCGTCAACGTCGACGAGCTGCTCGTCTCGCAGCCGGACACCGGCGAGCAGGCGCTCGAGATCACCGAGCTTCTCATCCGCTCGGGCGCGCTCGACGTGGTCGCAGTCGACTCGGTCGCCGCCCTGACGCCGAAGGCGGAGATCGAGGGCGAGATGGGGGACACGCACGTCGGCCTCCAGGCGCGGCTGATGAGCCAGGCGCTGCGCAAGCTCGCCGGCACCCTCAACCGCACCGACACGATCTGTCTCTTCACGAACCAGCTACGCGAGAAGATCGGCGTCATGTTCGGGAGCCCGGAGACGACTCCGGGTGGACGCGCGCTCAAGTTCTACTCGTCGGTCCGGCTGGACATCCGCCGGATCGAGACGCTCAAGGACGGGGCCGAGGCCTACGGCAACCGCGCACGCGTGAAGGTGGTCAAGAACAAGGTCGCGCCGCCGTTCAAGCAGGCCGAGTTCGACATCATCTACGGGAGCGGAATCTCCTGGGAGGGGACGGTGCTCGAGGTCGGGATCGAGCGCAAGATCGTCCAGAAGTCGGGCTCGTACTTCAGCTTCGGGGACGAGCGGCTCGGCCAGGGCCGGCAGAACGCCTCCGCGTTCCTGAGGGAGCACCCGGACGTCGTCCAACAGATCCTGGCCCGGATCCAGGCAGAGGCCCCCGCCGACCAGATCGTCTCGGCGCGCCTGCTCCCGAGCATCGCCGCCGAGCAGGCCGCGGCGGCGGTCGACGAGCAGGTGCACGGCGACGCGAAGAAGACCGCGGCCTAGATGAGCAGAACGGTGACCGCGCTCCGGGCAGGTCGCCCGGGGCGCGTCGCCGTCGAGCTCGACGGGGTGCCGTGGCGGACGCTGCCGCTCGAAGCCGTGCTCCGGGCCGGGCTGAGGGCCGGCACGCCCCTCGAACGGCCGGAAGCTCGGACGCTCGCTCGCGAGCTCCGCAGGCTCCACGCGCTCGACGTGGCCGGGCGCGCCCTTCGCTACCGCGACCGATCGTCAGACGAGCTCGACGGCCGTCTCCGGGCGCGCGGGGTCTCGGCCGGCGAGCGCGCGCGGGCGCTCGAGACCCTCGCCTCGGCCGGGCTCGTCGACGACGAACGGTTCGCCACGTCGCGCGCGCGGGCCCTTGCCGATCGCGGCTCGGGCGATGAGCTGATCCGCTGTGATCTCGAAGAACGTGGCCTCGCAGCCGAGGCGATCGCCTCGGCTCTCGCGTCGATCGAGCCTGAGCGGGAGCGGGTCGAGCGGATCGTCGGGCGCCGCGGCGCGACCCCGAAGACGGCTCGCTACCTCGGTTCCCGCGGTTTCTCGGAGGAGTCCCTGGAAGGTGTCGTTGCGGGAGACCTGGGTGACTCGATAGGATGACCGGGCTTCCATCTGACGTTTTTCCTGCAGATCGTGTGTTTTTCCGAAACCAGCTCAAAGTGCCCCTGAAACCTCCGAAACCGATGGTCCCCGGCGAGCCGAAGGAGACGCCGGCGG
The DNA here is from genome assembly GCA_035575835.1 of Gaiellaceae bacterium. GTDB lineage: Bacteria > Actinomycetota > Thermoleophilia > Gaiellales > Gaiellaceae > Gaiellasilicea. Next base: position 4,367 of record DATLXM010000087.1, on the reverse strand, counting down.
TCGCGTGAGCTGACGCGACGAGACCGGAGCGCGACCTTGCGGGTCGAGCGCCGGATGTGAGCAGACGCGAGCCCCTGGAGGGTCGCGGAAATCGAACCCTCTCCCCAGGAGGTCGGGCGGTCATGCTCACGCTCATTGCTGCACTCGTCGGGCTCGCGGTCGGAGTCGCCCTCGCGGCAGCGCTCCTCCTGCTCCGCAGCCGCTCGCGCGTGCACGTGGCCGAGCGGGAGGCGGAGACGATCCGCAGGGAGGCACACATCGAGGCGCGCGAGCAGGCCGTTCAGCTGCGCGCGGAGATCGAGGACGAGATCCAGGAGCGGCGGCTCTCGATCGCCAAGATCGAGGAGCGCGTGCTCGCCCGCGAGCACGAGACGGAGCGGCTCCAGACCGAGGTCACCCGTAAGGAACAGGGTCTGGCAGACCGTGAGCTCCACGTCCGCGAGCTGCAGGAGGAGCTCAAGGGGGCGAAGACCGAGTCGTTGAAAGAGCTCGAGCGCGTCGCCGGGCTCACGATCGGGGACGCGAAGCAGCATCTCCTGGAGCGCTCCGAGGATCTGATCCGGCACGAGCTCGCCCGCACCGTTCGCCAGCTCGACGAAGAGGCACGCGGGGAGGCACGCCGCCGCGCCCGCCACCTCGTCGCCGACGCGCTTCAGCGGGTCGCAGCGAGCCACACGGCCGAGACCACGGTCAGCGTCGTCACCCTTCCCTCGGACGACATGAAGGGACGGATCATCGGCCGCGAGGGCCGCAACATCCGCGCGCTCGAGCATCTGACCGGGGTCGACTTCATCATCGACGACACTCCGCAGGCGGTCGTGCTCTCCTCCTTCGACGGGATCCGCCGCGAGGTCGCGAAGATGACCCTCGAGAAGCTCATAGAGGACGGGCGGATCCATCCCGCGCGCATCGAGGAGATGTACTACGCCTCGAAGGCGGAGCTCGAAGAGCACGTCCGTCTCGCCGGCGAGCAGGCCGTCTTCGAGGCGAACTGCGGCGAGATCCACGAAGAGGTCGTGAAGGTGCTCGGACGGCTCCGCTACCGAACGAGCTACGGCCAGAACGTCCTCAAGCACACGCTCGAGGTCGTTCACCTCTCCGGGATCATGGCCGCCGAGCTGGGGGCGAGCGTCAAGACGGCGAAGCGCGCAGCGCTCCTCCACGACCTCGGGAAGGCGATGACGCACGAGGTCGAGGGGTCGCACGCCCTCATCTCGGCGCAGTGGGCGAAGCGCTACGGAGAGAGCCAGGGCGTCGTCCACGCGATCGAGGCGCACCACCACGAGATCCAGCCCCAAACGGTCGAGGCCGTGCTCCTGATCGCCGCCGATGCGATCTCCGCCGCGCGCCCGGGCGCCCGGGGGGAGAGCCTCGAGCACTACATCAAGCGGCTCGGCGCGCTCGAAGAGATCGCAACCCAGAAGCCCGGGGTCGCGAAGGCCTACGCGCTCCAGGCCGGGCGCGAGATCCGCGTCATGGTCGAGCCGACCGAGATCGACGACGACGCGGCGATTCTCCTCTCCCACGAGATCGCCCGCGAGATCGAGGATCAGCTCGAATACCCCGGCCAGGTGAAGGTGATCGTGATCCGCGAGAGCCGCGCGATCGAGGTGGCCAAGTAACCCGTCGCCGTCCGCCTCGAAAGCATGGATGTGCGGTTTTTGGGCCGCGGGCGGCCCCTTCAGGGGTCTTGTGCGATCAGCGTCCGCTCCTGCGGATGCTCATCTTGCGCGAACAACACAGGGATAGACTGACCGCCGGATGAAGCGCTATTTCGTCACGACCTTCGGCTGCCAGATGAACGCCCACGACTCGGAGCGGATCAAGGGGATGCTCGAGTCGATCGGGCTCGGGGAGGCGGCCACGGAGGAGCAGGCCGACGTGCTCGTCTTCAACACCTGCACGATCCGCGAGAAGCCCGACACGAAGCTCGCCGCCTACCTCGGCGCCGCGGGGGCGCGCAAGCGGGCGAACCCCGAGCTCGTCGTCGCCGTCGGCGGCTGCTACGCGGAGGCGCAGCAGAACCGGATCTTCGAGCTCTATCCGCAGGTCGACGTGGCGTTCGGGCCCGGCTCGATCCCGCACCTCGGCGAGTGGCTCGGCACGGGCGGGCATGCCCCTCGAGGTCGCTTCGGCACGCACGAGCACTTCGCCGGCCACCTGCCGACGCACCGAGAGCGCCCGTTTCAGGCCTGGGTGCAGATCTCGATGGGCTGCAACTCGAAATGCGCGTACTGCATCGTCCCGGCCGTCCGCGGCCGCGAGCAGAGCCGACGGCCCGGCGACCTCGTCGCCGAGGTGACCCGGCTCGCAGCCGACGGCGTCAAGGAGATCACTCTGCTCGGCCAGAACGTCAACTCGTGGGGCAGAGACCTCCGCCCCGACCTCGAAACCGAGTTCGGCGAGCTTCTCCGCGCCTGCGACGCTGTCGAGGGGATCGAGCGGATCCGGTTCACCAGTCCGCACCCCAAGGACTTCCGCGAGCCGGTGATCGCCGCGATGGCGGAGTGTGCCGCTGTCTGCGAGCAGATCCACCTACCGCTCCAGTCGGGCTCGACGCGAATTCTCAAGGCCATGCGGCGCACCTATGACAGCGCCCGTTACCTCCGCCTCGCGGAGCGGCTACGAGCCGGGATCCCGGATCTCGGACTGAGCACCGACGTGATCGTGGGCTTCCCGGGCGAGACGGAGGCCGACTTCGCCGCGACGCTCGCCGTCGTCGAGGAAGTGCGCTTCGACAGCGCCTTCACCTTCATCTATTCGCCCAGACGCGGCACCGAGGCGGCGGTGCTGAGTGATCAGGTCCCTGACGACGTGAAGCACGAGCGGCTGGAGCGGCTCGTCGAGGTGGTGCAGCGCATCGCTGCCGAGCGAAACGCCGAGCGGGTCGGCCTGATCGAAGAGGTTCTGGTCGAGGGCGCGAGCAGGACTGACGCCAGCGTCCTCCGCGGCCGGACGCGGAGGAATACCTCCGTCAACTTCGTCGGCGACGCCCGGCCCGGTGAGCTCGTCGACGTCCTCATCGAGGACTCGAGCTCGATGACGCTGCGCGGGGCCCAACGGACGGCGGTGCTCGCTTGAGGATCCTCGTCACTGGTTCGTCGGGGCAGATCGGGACGAATCTCGTCCTGCGCCTCCTCGCCGACGGCCACGAGGTCTTCGGCGTCGACAAGCGCCAGAACACGTGGGTCGGCGACGGCCAGTTCCGCTATCTCCTCCAGGATCTCTCCGGCCACTACCCGGCCTACCCGGGCGGCATCGGCGGGGTCGAGTACCCCGAGACGGATCTCGTCGTCCACCTCGCCGCGCACGCGAAGGTGCACCAGCTCGTGGCCGAGCCGCACCGGGCGCTCGAGAACCTGATGATGACCTTCAACGTCCTCGAGTTCTGCCGGCCGCAGGGGATTCCGCTCGTCTTCTCCTCGACGCGAGAGGTCTACGGCGACGTCCATCGGTTCGAGGGCTACGCGGAGGCGACTGCCGACTTCGCGTTTACCGAGAGCCCCTACTCGGCCTCGAAGATCGCGAGCGAGGCGTTCATCTACGCCTACGCCAAGTGCTACGGGCTCGACTACCTCGCCTTCCGCTTCTCGAATGTGTATGGCCGCTTCGACAACGACCTCGCCCGGATGACGCGCGTGCTCCCGCTCTTCACGCATCGCCTCTCCCGGGGTGAGCCGATCGTCGTCTACGGCCCCGAGAAGGTGCTCGACTTCACCTACGTCGACGACTGCGTGGACGGGATCGTCCGCGGGGTCGAGGCGCTCGCAGGCGGACGCGTCCGCAACGAGACGATCAACCTCGCCTACGGGGAGGGGAACTCGCTCGTCCGCGCCGCAGAGCTGATCGCGGCCGCGCTCGACGTGGAGCCGCAGGTCGATACCGCCCCGGCCCGCCTCGGTGAGGTCACGCGCTACGTCGCCGACATCAGCAAGGCCAGAGACCTGCTCGGCTGGGAGCCCGAGACGCCGCTCGAGCACGGAATCCCGGCGTCCGTCGCCTGGTTCATCGAGCATCGCGCAACGCATCCGGAAGAAGACCGGCTCGTCGAGAGCGAGGGCGCCGGCGCCGGCTGGAAGACCCTTGCCGCCGCCCCTCGCACCTAGCATCCTCGCCCTCTTCGGGCCGACCGCGTCGGGGAAGACCGCAGTCGCCGAGGCGATCGCACGAAGGATTCCGGCGGAGCTCGTGTCCGCGGACTCGATGCAGCTCTATCGCGGCCTCCCGATCCTCACCAACCAGGGCGCGGGCCGCCTCGTCGGGATCTGGTCGCTCGACCGTCAGGGCTCGGTCGGCGAGTTCCGCCCGCTCGCGCACGCGGAGATCGACGCAGTTCTCGCGGCCGGGCGGACGCCGGTCGTCGTGGG
>DATLXM010000086.1:0-21476 GCA_035575835.1 Gaiellaceae bacterium | reverse complement strand
AGGGATGACGCGACCGTCACCGCGGACGACCTGATCGGATTCGCGCGCGAACGGATCGCGCCCTTCAAGGTGCCGAAGCAGATCGTCTTCCTCGACTCCCTCCCAAAGAACCCGACCGGAAAGATCCTCAAGCGCGAGCTGCGGTTGATGCTCGTCTCCGGCCGCTAAGAACCTCGATCGCGCAGCTCAGTCACGGCGCTTCCACCCCACCTCGAGGTGCAGCGCCACGGCCAGGTCGAGCAGCTCGTCGGCCACCCGCCGGTGGTGCTCGTCGAGCACGAACGCGGGCGCGCGCATCGCGGCCGTCCGGAAGATGCCCTGACGCACGGCGAGCTGCTTCTGGAACGCGATCGAGATGTCGATGTGCTGCGTGCAGAACGCGAGGATCGGCAGCAGGCGGTCGAACAGCAGCCTGGCCTCGTCACGATCGCCCCGCCGGTGACGCCGGAGAATCTCGACGTAGATCCAGTGGTGCGCGGATGGCATGAAGGCGTGCACACCGCGATCGAGCGCCTCGATCAGCTGCATCGAGGCCCAGCCGCCCGAAACGTTGAGACGCCCGGCCGTCGCTTCGATAACGGCCGAGTACTTCGGGCCCGCGGGCACCGTCTCGATCTTGATGCAGCGAAACGCGGGAATCGTCTCGAAGAGCTCCTGCACGATCTCGACAGGAATCCCAGGGCCGTCCCACTCGAGGTCCTGAACCATCAGCATCGGCACCCCGGTCGCTGCGATCGCCTCGAAGTGCCGGCGGAGCGCGGGGCCGTCACGCAGGATCGAGGCCGGTGCCTGGACGAGGACGCCCGCGCAGCCGAGCTCCGTCGCGAGCTGCGCGAAGGCAACGGACTCGTCCCTGGTGGGAGCGCTCGCGCCGGCGATCACGGGCACGCGCCCGCCAACCTGCTCGACCACCGCGCGAACGAGTGCCTGCCGCTCGCTCTCGCGAAGCGAAGCGACCTCGCTCGCGACTGCAGGCGTCAGGAGGGAGGCGACTCCTGCCGAGACTCTGTCCTCGACCGTTGCCGCAAGCGACTCGAAGTCGATGCGGTTGGCGTCGTCGAACGGCGTCGAGACGACCGAGACGACGCCGAAGAGCGGATACGGATCGCCGCCCTCACCCACCAGCGACTTCCCGGAGGACGGCGTAGAGCTCCCGCTTTCGTTCGAAGCCGATCCCCGGCGCGTCCGGAAGTCTCACGTAGCCGCCCTCGACGGGAATGTCGTCCGCGAAGCCGCCGAAGGGCTGGAAGATTCCGGGATAGGACTCGTTGCCGCCGAGCCCGAGGCCGGCCGCGATGTTGAGCGCCATCTGGTGGCCGCCGTGCGGGATCGAGCGCCGCCGCGACCAGCCGTGCTCGTCCATGACGTCCAGCATGCGGAGGAACTCGACGAGCCCGTAGCTCAGGCACGGGTCCATCTGCACGTAGTCGACCTGCGGCCGCATGCCCCCGTAGCGCAAGAGGTTCCGCACGTCCTGGTGCGAAAAAAGGTTCTCTCCGGTCGCGAGCGGTCCGTCGTAGACCCGCGCGAGCTCGGCCTGGAGCTCGAAATCGAGCGGATCGCCGGCCTCCTCGTACCAGAGGAGCTCGTAACCGGCGAGCGCCTCGCCGTACCGGATCGCCGTCTCCCGGTCGAAGCGGCCGTTCGCGTCGACTGCGAGCGCGGCGCCCTCCGCCTCGGTCACCGCGAGAACGGCCTCGACCCGGGCGAGGTCGTCGTCGAGCGGAACGCCACCGATCTTCATCTTCACCACGGTGTACCCCGCGTCCAGGTACTCCCGCATCTCGTCCTGGAGCTCGGCGAGGTCCTTGCCGGGCTGGTAGTAGCCCCCCGCCGCATAGACGAAAACGCGCTCGTCGACCGATGAGTCGCCGTACCGGTCGGCGAGCAGACGGTAGAGCGGCACGTCCTCGATCTTCGCGACGAGGTCCCAGACGGCCATGTCGATGACGCCGACCGCGGTCGAGCGCTCACCGTGACCTCCCGGCTTCTCGTTCGCGACGAGCGCGGCGTGGACGGACTCCGGCGAGAGGTTCGTGCCGCTCGAGTCGAGCAACTGCGCGGGCGCCGCTTCCTCGAGCCGGGGAATGAACCGGTCCGCGAGCAGGCCGGTCGGGGCGTAGCGGCCGTTCGAGTTGAAGCCGTAGCCGACGAGCGGGCGGCCGTTGCGGTACACGTCCGAGACGAGCGCGACGACCGAGACGTCCATCGCGGTGAAGTCGATGTACGCGTTCCGGATCGGCGAGGAGATCGCGACGGTCTGGTGGCGGATCTCGGTTATACGCATGCGTCCGCCCCCGGCAACTTGGCTCTTTGGTGTGCCATTATACCGGGCGGATGCCCGCGGAAAGAACCGGACCCAGGCTGAAGGGCACGCTGGCCGCTGCGTTGACGCCGCTCCGTAACGGCGGCACCGCGGTCGACACGGCGGCGATCGGGCCCTATGTCGACTTCCTCGCAGCGGGCGGCGTCGACGGCATCTTCGCGCTCGGCTCGACGGGCGAAGGTGTCCTCCTCGAGGCCGACGAGCGGCGGCATGTGGTCGAGGCGTTTCGAGAGGCAAGCGCAGGCCGACTCGATCTCGCGGTGCACGCGGGAGCGATGTCGACCCAGCAGACCGTCGCGCTCGCAGAGCATGCGGCTCTCGCCGGTGCCGACGCTGTCGCCGTGATCGCACCGCCGTACTACCCGTTCACGGCCGACGGCCTGCTCGAGCACTTCGCGGCGGCTGCCGCTGCTTGCTCGCCGCTCCCGTTCTACGTCTACGAGTTCGAGGCGCGAAGCGGCTACGCGATTCCGGTCGAGGTCGTCCAGCGGCTGCGCGAGCGCGCCCCGAATCTCGCGGGAATGAAAACCTCGGACAAGCCCTTCTCGGTCGTTGAGCCCTACCTGCTCGACGGGCTCGACCTCTTCGTCGGCTTCGAGCCGATGATCCCCGAGGCGCTCGCCGCAGGTGCTGCCGGTTCGGTGTCGGGGCTCGCGGCGGTGTTCCCAGCGGCAGTCGTCGAGCTCGTACGCGAGCCGTCGGCCGAAGGAGTCCGACGCGTCGAGGAGCTTCGCGCGCGCGTCGATCCGATCCTTCCGAAAGGGAAGGCCGAGCTCGCGAGGCGCGGGTTGATGCGCGTCGATGTGCGGTCACCGATCATGCCTGCGACGTGAGCCCTGCAAGAGCCGTCGAGCGCCCGTGCGCGTAGCGCCCGCAGAGGAGCAGGCCCTGATCGTCGACGTCCTGGTCGGACACGGCGTCGAGGCCGGGCGCGCGCAGGTTCAAGCGACGTGGCTCGTCGAGGGTGACCTGCGCGGGCATCCGTCCCACGGGATCCAGCGGCTGCCCGTGATTACCGGGCGAATCGCGAACGGTGTGACCCGGCCGAATGCCGAGCCCGAGCTCGAGTGGACGTCGCCGTCGGCGCTCGTCGTCGACGGGAAGCGGGGGCTCGGCCCGTGTGTCGCGACGACAGCGATCGACGCCCTGCTCAGCCGCGTGCGCAGCGTTGGCGTTGCGGTCGGCGCAGTGCACGATGCGAACCATCTCGGACTGCTCGCTCCGTACGTCGAGAGCATCGCCGCCGAGGGGCTCGTGGGAATCGCGATCACGACGAGTGAGGCACTCGTCCATCCGTGGGGTGGGCGCACGGCGATGATCGGCACGAACCCGATCGCGATCGCCGTTCCCGCGGAGCCAAACCCTTTCGTGCTCGACATGGCGACCGGCGCCACGTCGATGGGCAAGATCCTCCACCACCGCACCGAGAGTCTGCCGCTCGAGCCCGGCTGGGCGATCGACGGGGACGGCCTACCGGCGTCGGACGCTGCCTCGGCGATTGCGATCAGCCCGTTCGGCGGGGCGAAGGGGTACGGCCTCGGCCTCGCCCTCGAGCTGCTCGTGGCGGCCCTCACCGGCTCAGCGCTCGGACGCGACGTGACGGGGACTCTCGACACCGACACGCGCTGCAACAAGGGCGACCTCTTCGTCTGCTTCGACCCTTCCGTCTTCGGCAGCACCGAGTGGCTCGGGGCTGCGGGCTCGTTCCTCGACGACCTTCGCCGGTCGCAGGCGCAGCCTGGGACACCCGGAGTGGCGATACCGGGAGACCGCATGCGGCGCGCGCGCGCCTCGCACGCCGACGCCGTCGAGATCCCGGATGCGGTCTGGGATGCCGCACGCGCGCTGCTGCCGGTGTCGGCGTGAAGAGCGCTTTCTCCGCGGAGCTGAGCCCCGGCCTCCTGCGTCTCCCGGGCCGGATTCTCTTCGGCCGCGGCGCGCTCGCGGACGCGCCGGTGGAGACGCGCAGGCTCGGGAGGCAGGCGCTCATCTGCACCGACGAGAACATCGCGAGGACCCCGGGCTTCGAGCAGCTCGTCGACGGCCTCGGAAGCGAGGGTGTGACGACGCACGTCTTCGATCGCACGCCGCCGGAGGTTCCGTGTCCGAGCGTGCAGGAATGCCTCGAGGCGGCAGGCGGAGCGCCTGTCGACGTCGTGATCGGGCTCGGAGGCGGCTCCTCGATCGACATGGCGAAGGCCTGCGCCCTTCTCGCAACGCACGGTGCGCCGCTCGAGCGCTACTACGGCGAGAGCGCCGTGCCGGGCTCGGTGTTACCGGTGGTCGCGATCCCGACGACAGCCGGTACCGGCTCCGAGGTGACGCCGGTGGCTGTCGTCAGCGACCCTGCGAAGCGGCTCAAGGTCGGCATCGCAAGCATTCACCTCGTCCCCATGGTGGCGGTGTGCGACCCCGAGTTGACGCTGAGCTGTCCGGCGAGCGTGACGGCGCACTCCGGGTTCGACGCACTCATCCACGCCGTCGAGGCTTACCTCGTTCCCCCGCGCGTGACGAGCTCGACGGCGGCCGACGTCTTCCGCGGCCGCAACGCGTTCACCGCGGGCTTCGCCCTGCGCGCCGTCCAGCTGATCGAGAACGCGCTCGAGCGCGCCGTCGCCGACGGCAGCGACATCGACAGCCGCGAGCAGATGCTCTTCGCGAGCCTCAGCGCGGGCATGGCATTCGGCCATGCCGGCACGGCCGGCGCCCACGCGCTCCAGTACCCCGTCGGCGCCGCCACCCGGACACCGCATGGGCTCGGCGTCGGCCTCCTCGCGCCGTTCGTCTTCGAGTACGTCCGACCCGCGGCTCTCCCCCAGCTGCGCGACGTCGCGGGCGCGCTCGGAATCGACCACGGCCACCTGTCGGACGACGCTGCCGCCGGCGCGGCGATCGACGAGATCGAGCGCCTTGCGCGGGCGGTCGGCATTCCCGCTTCGCTCGCCGAGATCGGTGTCACGCGGGACGAGATCCCGCAGCTCGCGACGGATACGATGACGATCGCCCGTCTGCTGCGGAACAGCCCGCGGGCCCTTGACCTTGAAGGGGTGACGGCAATCCTCGAGGCCGCTTGGAGCGGCGAGCGGGCGCCCCTCCGGCTCTAGGCTCAGCCGAAGCGGTGGTAGACGCTCTTGAGCTGGGTGTACTTGAGGACGCCGTACTTGCCGTCCTCGCCGCCGACGCCCGAGTCGCCGTGCCCGATGTGATGGGCCTGGAACTGCTCGCCGTTCGCACGGTTGATGTAGATCTCGCCTGACTCGAAGTCCTGCGCCGCGCGCATCGCGGCGCGGTAGTCGTTCGTGAAGAGGTAGGCGGAAAGGCCGTACCGCGAGCTGTTGGCGAGCTCGAGCGCATGGTCGAGCGAGTCGACGCTCATGATCGGCGTCACGGGCCCGAACACCTCCTCCCGCATCACCTTCATCTCCGGTTGCACGTCGACGACGACGGTCGGGGCGAACCAGTAGCCGCGCTCGAACTCGGCACCGTCGGGGCGACCGCCACCGGTTGCAACCGTCGCCCCCGCTCCCACGGCCGCCCGCACCGCAGAGGTCACCTTGTCGAACTGCGCGGCGTTGACGAGCGGGCCCATCTCGGGATCATCCCCCGGCTGGCCGACGGTGACGGCCGCGGCCGCCGTCGTGTAGCGCGCGACGAACTCGTCGAAGACGGGCGCCTCGACGAAGACGCGTTCCGCGCACGTGCAGACCTGACCGGTGTTCTCGTGCCGCGCCGAGACCACTGCGGCGACCGTCTCTTCGAGATCGGCGTCTCGAAGCACGATCACGGGCGCCTTGCCGCCGAGCTCGAGCGCAACCTGCGTGAGGTTCGGCGCGGCAGCGGCCATGATCCGCTTGCCGGTGTCGCGGTGACCCGTGAAGGTGATCATGTCGATCTCAGGGCTCTCGACGAGCAGGCTGCCGACGTCGCTCCCGCCCGTGAGCAGGTTGAACACGCCCTCGGGAAGCCCGATTTCGTCATCCATGCGGCGGGCCAGCTCGATCGTCGAGAGCGGCGTCACCTCGCTCGCTTTCGCAACAACGGTGTTGCCAGTCACGAGCGCGGGCGCGATCTTGCGGATGAGGATGGCGAGCGGGTAGTTCCAGGCGCAGATCGCCGCGACGACGCCGAGCGGAGCGCGCATCAGGTGGATCGCCTCGTTCCGGTTGTCGCTCGGGACGATGTCGCCCTCGATCCGCCGATCCCACTCGGCGGTGTACCGGACGTATCCGATCGCCCAGTCGATCTCGCCCCGCGCGCGGCTGATCGGCTTGCCGACCTCTTCGACGAGCGTCCGCGCGAGGGGTTCCTTGTGCCGCTCGAGCAGGTCGCCGAGCGCGCGGAGGTAGGCCGATCGCTCGACCGGCGCGAGCGCCGCCCACCGCGGCTGCGCGGTGCGTGCGGCCGCGATCGCGTTCGCGACGGCTGCAGGCCCGGCGCCGTGCAAGCGGGCGAACGGCTCCTCGGTCGCGGGGTTCACGACCTCGAAGCCCTCACCGTCACCCGAGGACCAGCGGCCCCCGATCAAGACGCCCTCTTCGCGGGAAACGACGGCCATGCGACACCTCGGCTCGGGTTGGATTTGCCCTACGGTACGATGGTCTATCACTATACCACCGTCGATTTCGGCCTACGACGAGGGACGCGCGATGCCGTACGACGCCCAGCAGGCCGAGGACGCCGCCGCGCTCCTCGTCACCTCGAGGCTCGCGCACACCTTCTTCGAGCGCTTGCCCGAGGCATGCCGGCCGCGCACCGAGGACGACGCCTACCTGGTGCAGGACGCAGTTCACGCGAAGCTGACCGCCGCAGGCGGCGGCGCGTTCACCGGCCATAAGATCGGTTGCACGACGCGGGTGATGCAGGAGTACCTCGGCGTGGCCAACCCTTGCGCCGGCGGCGTTCGCGAGGAGACGGTCCGCCGCCTCGAGGGCACCTTCGCCCAGAGCGAGCTCCTGCGTATCGGTGTCGAGTGCGAGCTCGCGGTCGTCCTCGGCGAGGACCTCGACCTCGCTTCAGCCGAGCTCGGGCAGGACCGTGTCGGCCGTGCGGTTGCGTCGGTCGCGGCCGCGATCGAGGTCGTCGAAGACCGCTACACCGACTACCCCTCGCTCGACACCCCGACCCTTGTCGCCGACGACTTCTTCGGAGCGGGCTGCGTGCTCGGCGAGCCGCGGGAAGACTGGCGGGAGCTGGACCTGGCCGCCGTGGAGGGATCGATGTCGATCAACGGCCATCAGGTTGGGAGCGGGACCGGGACCGACATCCTCGGGCATCCTCTCGAGGCGCTGCGCTGGCTCGCGATCGCGCGCGCCGCGCGAGGGCAGCCTCTTCGCGCGGGGGAGTTCGTCCTCCTCGGAAGCCTCGTCCAGACGAACTGGGTGGGCGCCGGCGACACGGTCGTCGTCGAGAGCCCGCAGCTCGGCACGGTCACCGCACGCTTCGTCTGAGGGGCTTGCTTCCGATTGTCCTCCGGCCTACCATAGGACCGGTTGCGGACCCGAACTGTGATCGACCATCACTACGCCGGCGGCGAATGGATCCCGTCGAGCGGCACGGGAACGATCGACGTTCTCGACCCGAGCAGCGAGCAGGTGATCGCGACGGTCGCAGCGGGGACGAGCGACGACGTCGATCACGCTGTCCGCGCAGCGCGCGCCGCGTTCCCGGCCTGGGCGGAGACGCAGCCCGACGAGCGCGCCGAGTGGCTGCGCCTGATCAGCGGGGCGCTGGAAGCCCGCCGCGACGAGATCGCGGAGACCGTGACCAGGGAGCTCGGGATGCCGCTCGCGCAGAGCCGCGAGTTCCAGGCGGGCATGCCGCTCCACAACTTCTCCTACTACGCGGAACTCGCGCGCGGATACCGGTTCGACTCCGAGCTCGGCAACTCGCTCCTCCTCCGCGAGCCGGTCGGAGTCATCGGCTGCATCACGCCGTGGAACTTCCCGCTCCATCAGGTCGCGCTCAAGGTGGCGCCCGCGCTCGCGGCCGGGTGCACCGTCGTCCTGAAGCCGAGCGAGGTGGCACCGCTCACCGCGTTCCTCCTCGCAGAGGTGATCCACGAGCTCGATCTACCGCCCGGCGTCTTCAACCTCGTCAGCGGCGAAGGCCCGGTCGTCGGCGAGGCGATCGCCGCTCATCCCGGCGTCGACATGGTCTCCTTCACCGGCTCGAACCGAGCGGGGACGAGGGTCGCCGCCCTCGCGGCTGCGACCGTCAAACGGGTCTCGCTCGAGCTGGGAGGCAAGTCGGCGAACGTGATCCTCGACGACGCCGACTTCGAGACGGCGGTCTCGGCCGGTGTCACCGCCTGCTTCCTGAACGCCGGCCAGAACTGCGCCGCGCTCTCCCGCATGATCGTGCCGAAAAACCGGCTCGCCGAGGTCGAGGAGATCGCGATCCGGGCGGCGGCCGCTGAGACGATGGGGGATCCGTTCGACGAGGAGACAACGCTCGGTCCTGTGGTCAGCGAGCTTCAGCTCGGCCGTGTCCGCGCGATGATCGAGGCCGGCATCGCGGAGGGCGCGAAGCTCCTGACCGGAGGACCGGAACGTGACCTGCAGCCGGGCTACTTCGTCAGCCCGACGATCTTCTCGGAGGTGGAGCCGGAGCAGCGCATCGCGCGCGAGGAGATCTTCGGCCCGGTGCTCTCGATTCTCTCCTACACGGACGAGTCGGACGCCGTGCGCATCGCAAACGACAGCGAGTACGGCCTCTTCGGCAGCGTGTGGTCCGGAGATCGCGAGCGGGCTCTCGCGGTCGCGAAGCGCCTTCGCACCGGTCAGGTGATGGTGAACGGCGGCGCGTTCAACCTCGAGGCACCGTTCGGGGGCTATAAGCGTTCGGGCATCGGGCGGGAGGCGGGCGTCTTCGGCCTCGACGAGTGCCTGGAGGTCAAGGCGATCCACCGCTAGCGACCGCGGCTACTCCTCGCCGCCCGTCGCTGATACAACCGACGCGGGATCGGGAGACTGCGAAGCGTGAGGAGGGCAAGCGATGACATCGGAGCAGGACGAGCAGCAGTCGGGGCTTCACCGCTACCCGCCGTTCGACCTCGTCCGCGAGCGCCTGGACAGCCTCCCCCGCAAGCAGGCCCGCCTGGCACGAGCGCTGCTCGACGAGCCGGAGGTGATCGCGTTCGGCTCGATCCGCGAGGTCGCCTCGAGGCTCGACGTCAACGCCGCGACCGTGCTGCGCTTCGCGCAGACGCTGGGCTACAGCGGCTACCAGACGCTGCAGGCCGCCGTCCGCCACGCCTACCTCCAGTACGCGGGGCTGCAAGCCCCGCCGGAGCAGCGGCTCATGATGCAGGCCGGCAGCGTGCTCGGCCATCTGCGCACCCATCAGCAACTTGATCTCGACCGGCTCTACGAACGCCTCCACGAGGAGGAGCTGCACGCGCTCTGCAACGCACTCGAGACCGCGCGCCGCGTTCTCGTCTGCGGCGAGGGAGCCGGCTCGACGCTCGCGGCGCTCTTCACGAGACTGCTCCACCATGTCGGCATTCGCGCGGAGTACCTCCCGACCGGCGGCGTCGACACCGCGCTCGGCATCGTCGGGCTCGGCCACGATGACGTCGTCGTCGGCGTCTCGCTCTGGCTTCCGTTCCGCAGCTCGGTGGACACGCTTCGCTTCGCCCGCCAGGCGGGAGCGCGCACGATCGCGATCACGGGTTCACCCGGCAGCCCGGTCGCCCGTGGCGCAGACCACGCCGTGATCGTGCCGGGCCAGGGACTTGCGCTGTCGTTCTCGGTAATGCCGACCGTTGCGTTCTTCGAGACGCTGATCGCCGTCCTGGCGAGCCGACGGCCGGAGCTCGTTGCAGAGATGCAACAGAGGCTCCACGACCACTACGTCGAGGAGGGGCTCGTCGTGCAGATGCGCGACCTCGATCAGCGCGGCCGCTGAGCCCGCCGGCACGCTGCGCAGGGGCGCGGTCAGACCGGAGCTTGCGTACGATCGTTGCGGGCAACCCCTGAGGCAGGAGTCGAGACGATGTACGGCTGGAGAGCGCGGATCGGTCATGTTAACCCCTCGCCGGCAACGGTCGGGCAGGAGGAGTGGCGCCTGGCCGCGCCCGCCGGCGTTGCCTTCGTGGGCAGCCGCTATCTCATGGAGCAGAACGACCGGGAGAGTCACGACCGGATGCTCGAAGAGCTGGAGCGGGCCGCCCTCGAGGTTGCGAGCGCGCGCGTCGGCGTGATCGTGCAATGCAGCACGCTCGCAGCGATAGGACGTGAAGCCGAGATCCGGGATCGGATCGAGACGGCAACCGCGGTACCGGCGCTCACGGTCCTCGGCTCCATAGTCGCTGCGCTCCACGAGCTCGACGCACAGCGCGTCGCGCTCGCAAGCCCGTACACGGACGAGCAGAACGAGACACTCGCCGCGTACCTCGAGGAACAGGGCTTCGACGTGGTCGCCTGGCGGGGGCTCGACAAGGTGGCGAGCATTGAGTTCGGAAGCGAAGAGCCGCACACCTTCTACCGGCTCGGCCGCGACCTCGCCGCCGCGGCGCAAGGCGCCGACACGCTCCTGCTCTCCTGCGGCAACACGAGAACGTTCGAAGTGCTCGAGGCGCTCGAGTGGGACACGGGTCTCGAGGTCGCGAGCAGCAATCAGGCCGCGCTCTGGAATGCACTGCGCGCGGTCGGCGTCGGCGAGCCCGTGCGCGGTTTCGGACGGCTGCTCGACCGCAAGCGGCCTGCCGACCGCGAGCGCGCCTGATTCCCAGGCGCCGCGGGCTCAGAGGGTCGCGCCGAGGATCCAGGGGCTGAACTCCTCGGCGCCGATCCCCGCCAGCTCGCTCTTCGTCTTCTTGCCGGAGGCGACGGCGAGGATCTCTTCGAAGATCTCCGCGCCGAGGTCGTCCAGGCTGACGGCGTCGAGGACCTTGCCGGCATTGATGTCCATGTCCGGCTCCTGCTGTGCGTAGAGCTCGGCGTTCGTCGCGATCTTGATCGACGGTGACGGCTTGAACCCGAACGCGGAGCCGCGACCTGTCGTGAACGCGACGACGTTGCAGCCGCCCGCGACCTGGCCCGTGACGGACACCGGGTCGTAGCCCGGCGTGTCCATATGAACGAAGCCACGCTCGGTCACGCGCTCGGCGTACGCCACCACCTGGTTGAGCGGCGTCGAGCCGGCCTTCACCGCTGCGCCGAGCGACTTCTCGTAGATCGTCGTCAGGCCGCCCGCCTTGTTGCCGGGCGTCGGGTTGTTGTCGATCGACCCACCCCAGTACGCGGTGTAGTCCTCCCACCAGCCGATCAGGTCGACGAGCTTCTGCGCGACCTCCTCGTCGCGCGCGCGTCGCGTGAGCAGATGCTCGGCGCCGTACACCTCCGGGGTCTCGCCGAGGACGACGGTGCCGCCCTGCCTGACGAGGTGATCGGCCGCGAGGCCGAGGCCGGGGTTGGCGGTGACGCCGGACCACCCGTCGGATCCGCCGCACTGAAGCGCGAGCATGATCTCGGACACGGGCACCGGCTCGCGCACGGCACGGTCGGCGGCGGGAAGCAGGTTCCTGACCGCGTCGATTCCCCGCTCGACCGTCTGCGCGTAACCGCCATCCTCCTGGATCGTGATCACGAGCGGCGTGTCGCCGCCGAGCCCCGCATGCTCGATCATCTCTGCAGGCTGGTTCGTCTCGCAGCCGAGGCTGAGGATGACGTAGCCGGCGACGTTCGGATGGTGGACGATACCGCCGAGCGTTCGCTGGAGCTGGTGCACCGACGCCGAGCCCGTGTGCGCGCCGCAGCCGCCCTTGTGCGGAAACCCGATCACCCCGTCGATGTTGGGGAACCGGTGGAGCGCGCCGGGCTGCTCGTAGTGCCGCACGATCGCCGCCGTCGCAGATGACGAGCAGTTCACGGACGCAAGCACGGCGACGTAGTTCCTGGTGCCGACCCGTCCGTCGGATCTGCGGAAGCCGCCGAAGGTGCGCCGCTCGGCCTCCGGCACGAGCTCGACCGCTTCGTAGCCGGAGCAGAACGCATGGTCACGCTCAAACTCGCCTGCCGCGAGATTGTGCGTGTGCACGTGCTCGCCTGTCTCGATCGCCCGGGTGGCATCTCCGATGATCTGCCCATACCGGCGGATCGGCCGGCCTTTCGCAAGCGGCCGGAGTGCGAACTTGTGCCCCGGCGAGACGAACTGCTTCACGGTGACGCGGGTGTCGTCGGCGATGAGCACTGTCCCGGGCGCGAGCGGCCGCTTGGCGACGCCGACGTCGTCGTCCGGATGCGCGACGACCGCCAATTCGCAGAGTTCGACCGCTCTCCGGGGCGCGCGCGTCAGGACGATCGGCTGATCCGCCATTTGGTCCTACGGTATACCACTAGCTCGCTGAACCTTCGCCGCCGGTGCGCGCTGCAGAGGTCGCCGTCCTACACGCGCTTCATCGCGGGCCGACGTGCGTCAGGAATCGCTCGGCGACCGTTCGCACGGTCTCGGCGCCCGCCGTCTCCCAGATGTGTTCGTTGAAGATCTCCACCTCGACGAAGCCGCCGTACCCCGCGCCGTCGACCGCGCTCGCGAAGCGTGCGAAGTCGATGTGCCCATCGCCGACGTGTCCTCGGCCAAGCAGCACGTCTGCCGGAAGCGGCAGGACCCAGTCGGCGAGCTGGAAGCTCGTGATCCGGGAGCCCGCCCGCGCGATCTGCACCCAGACGTCCGGGTCCCACCAAACGTGGTAGGTGTCGACGACAACGCCGACCTGCTCCTCGGGGAACTGCTCCGCGAGGTCGAGCGCCTGGCCCAGTGTCGACACGACGGCGCGGTCGGCGCAGAACATCGGATGCAGCGGCTCGATCCCGAGCCGCACGCCGTGCTCCGACGCGTAGGGCGCGAGCTCGCGGATGCCGTCGAGCACCTGGGCTCGTGCGCCGTCGAGGTCGCAGCTTCCAGGCGGTAGCCCCCCGCAGACGAGCACGAGCACCGGCGCCCCGACCGTAGCGGCTTCCTCGACGGCACGGCGGTTGTCCTCGAGCGCCCGGGCACGGCCAGCTGCGTCGGATGCGGTGAAGAAGCCACCGCGGCAAAGACTGGAGACGGCGAGCCCCGCATCGCGCACGATGCCGGCTGCGCGTTCGACTCCGGCTTCCTGCACGTGCTCGCGCCAGAGCCCGATCGCAGGGATCTCCGCGTCGACACACCCGCACACAGCCTCCTCGAGCGTCCACAGCTTCGTCGTCGCCTGGTTGAGCGAGAGACGTTCGAGCCCGGTCACGCCGCGAGGCCCACCCGATCGAGGTACGTGCGCAGACGGCTGGCCGCGAGGTCCGGATCGAGCAACATGCCCGCGGCGTCTGCGAGCCGGAAGAGCTCGACGAGGTGCTCGACCGACCGGGCCTGCTCGAGGCCCCCGAGGAGCGCGAAGTGATCCTGGTGGCCGTTCAGCCACGCGAGGAAGACGATGCCGGTCTTGTAGTGATAGGTCGGCGCGGCGAAGATGTGGCGCGCGAGCGGCACGGTCGGCGCCAGCACGGCGTCGTAGGTCGCGATGTCTCCGCGGTCGAGTGCCGCGAGCGCAGCCGCGGCGGCTGGCGCGATCGCGTCGAAGATGCCGAGCAGCGCGTCGCTCCAGCCGCGCTCGTCCCCTCGGATCAACTCGGGATAGTGGAAGTCGTCGCCCGTGTACAGGCGCACGCCCTCCGGTAGCGCCCGGCGGATCGCGATCTCACGCTCCGCGTCGAGCAGCGACACCTTCACACCGTCGACAACGTGCGCGTGGGCCGCGATCAGCGAGAGCATGCTCTCGGTTGCGACGTCCAGGTCGGGTGAGCCCCAGTAGCCGGTGAGCGCCGGGTCGAACATCGGGCCGAGCCAGTGCAGGATCACGGGATCCCGTACCTGGCCGAGGACGCTCGAGTAGACCGCGTGGTAGTCGTCCGGCCCGCGTGCGGTGGCGGCGAGCGCGCGGCTCGCCATCACGACGACCTGGGCGCCCGCGGTCTCCACGACGTCGACTTGCTCCGAGTACGCCTCGACCACACCCGCGAGCGACGCGGCGCCTCCGACGAGCTGATCGGTACCCGCGCCGCAGGCGAGTCTCCCGCCCATCGCACGTGCTTCGGCTCCCGAGCGGACGATCAGCTCCCGCGTCGCCGGCCAGTCGAGGCCCATGCCGCGCTGCGCGGTGTCCATCGCGTCCGCGACCCCGAGCCCGAGGCCCCAAAGGTACCGGCGGTACGCGAGCGTCGCCTCCCAGTCGAGCCCGGGCCCGGCCCCAGGCGTTGTGCTTGTCGGGTCGGCAACGACGTGAGCCGCCGCGAAGGCGACGCGCGACCGTGCGGGCGAGAGCTCGAGGTCCCAGGACGGAGGCTCCGCGAGTCGCAGGGGGTGGTCGGCTCCCGGCAGCCGGATCTCGACGCTCACGACGAGGCGCCGAGCTCCGGCACGGCGACGCGACGACCCTCCCTTGCGGAGACGAGCGCGAGCTCCGCGAGCTGCACGCCTTTCGCGCCTTCGTACAGGTCGTAGAGGAACGGAGCGTCGGGAGTCAGCGTGATGTGCTCGAGGAAGAGCTCCCACTCGACCCTGAATGCGTTTCCCCACTCCACGTTGTCGGGCACCTCGGCCCACTGCGAACGGAACTGCTCGGTCGCCGGCACGTCAGGGTCCCAGACCGGCTTCGGCGTCGACGTGCGGTGCTGCGCACGGCAGGCGCGGAGCCCAGCAACTGCGCTTCCTTCGGTGCCGTCGACCTGGAACTCGACGAGCTCTTCGCGGTTGACGCGCACGGCCCATGAAGAGTTGATCTGCGCGACGACACCGCCCTCGAGCTCCAGGATGGCGTAGGCCGCGTCGTCCGCGGTCGCGTCGTAGCGCAGCGCGGACTCGTCGTAGCGGACAGGGATATGCGTGGCCGAGTGCGCATAGACCGACTGCACCGGCGCGATCAGGCGATCGAGCACGTACCGCCAGTGCGGGAACATGTCGAGCACGATTCCGCCACCGTCCTCGGCCCGGTAGTTCCACGACGGGCGTTGTGCCGCCTGCTGGTCGCCCTCGAACACCCAGTATCCGAACTCGCCGCGGACGGACAGGATGCGCCCGAAGAAGCCGCTCTCCACGAGGCGGCGGAGCTTTTGGAGGCCGGGCAGGAACAGCTTGTCCTGGACGACCCCCGCGCAGACGCCGGCCGCCTCGGCCGCGCGCGCGAGGTCGAGTGCGTCCGCGAGCGACTCCGCGGTCGGCTTCTCGGTGTAGACGTGCTTCCCAGCGTCGATCGCCCGGCGAACTGCTTCGACCCGCGCCGATGTCACCTGCGCGTCGAAGTAGACCTCCACGTCCGGCTCGGCGAGAGCCTCGTCGAGCGAGGTCGTCCACCGCTCGAGCCCGTGCCGGACCGCGATCTGCTCGAGCTTCGCTGCGTCCCGGCCGACCAGGATCGGCTCCGGCCAGAGCACCGTCCCGTCGCCGAGTTCGAGACCGCCCTGCTCGCGCAGTGCGAGGATCGAGCGCACCAGGTGCTGCCGGTATCCCATCCGGCCGGTGACGCCGTTCATCGCGATGCCGATCGTGCGCCGAGTCATGCGCCGACCCAGCCATGCGAGCGAAGCCACGACTCGAAGAGGCCCTTCCAGCGGCCGACCGACGGATCGTCGAGCGCCAGCCCGAGGCCATGGCGTCCCCGCGGGAAGACGTGCAGCTCGACGGGAACCTTGTGGTCGGCGAGTGCGCGGGCGTACAGCAGCGAGTTGGCGACGCCCACGCTCGCGTCCTCGGCCGTATGCCACACAAACGACGGCGGGCTTGATGCGTTCGCGTGCAACTCCGGCGACAGCGCACGACGGGTCGCGGTGTCTGGATCAGGACCGAGCAGGTTCGCCATCGAGCGCTCGTGCACCGCGTCCACGAACGAAATCACGGGATAGCAGAGCGCCGCCAGCGCCGGCGTCGCGCTCTCGCCGTCGATCACATCGGACGGCTCGTCGACTCCCGCCGCCAGTCCTGTCGCCGTGCACGCCGCGAGGTGACCGCCGGCGGAGAAGCCGATCACGCCGACTCGTGCGGGATCGATCCGGCACCGCACCGCGTGGTGTCGCACCCATCGCACAGCGCGACGTGCATCGCGCAGCGGCAGCGGATGCAGGTCCGGATGGACGCGGTAGTGCAACGCGCACGCGACGATCCCGAGCGAGCCCAGCCAGCGGGCGACCGGCTCCGCCTCGTGATCTGCCTGCTTCGCGTACCCGCCTCCCGGTAACACGAGGAAGGCAGGTGCCGATTCCCGGTCGACCGGAAAGAACGTCAGCCGCGGACGCGCAGGGGCGTCGGCCGGAATCGGCTGGGGCGTAGCCGACGACGACCAGATGTCGAAGTCGGTCAACCGGGGTCTCCGAGGCCGAGCAGCGCGCGCGCATTGCCCTCGAGCACCGCGCGCTTCTCCTCGGGCGCGAGCCCCGACGCGTCGATCGCCTCCAGGGCCGACCGGATGTAGGTCTTTCCGCCCGCGCTGTCGAACGGCATGTCCGATCCGAACAGCATCCGCTCCGGCCCGAAGAAGCGCGCCGCACAGTCGACGGCGGACGCATCGTTCACCGCGGTGTCGCAGTGCATCCGGCGAAGCCGATCGACGGGATGCCCCGCCTCAGGGTCGAGGGCGTGCGCGTACTCGTCGCCCTCCGTCCTGCTCCCGAGCTGGTCGAGCCCGTGCCGGAGGCGGGACTGGAAGAACGGAACCATGCCGCCGAGATGATGAGCGATCACGACCGCGTCGGGATGCCGGTCGAAGACACCGCTCAGGACGAGCCTCACCATCGCAACCGTCGTGTCGTACGGCCAGCCGAGGATCTGCCAGAGCTCGTACTCCGATCTGATCTCCGATGCGTAGTCGGACCGCTCTGGGCCGCGCGCGGGATGCAGGAACACGCAAAGACCCCGCTCGAACGCCTGCTCGAGGATCGGCAGAACGTTCGCATGGTCGAGCGGCCGATCGGCGACATGCGTGTAGATCTCGAAGCCTGGGAGGCCGAGCTCCACGAGATGATCGAGCTCCTCGACCGCGGCCTCCTGGTCGTCGACCGGCACGTACCCGAGAGCGCTGACGAACCGCGTCGGATGATCGTCGACGAGGAGCCGCAACTCGTCGTTCAACGCGCGGCAGAGAACAGCAGACTCGCCGTTCCTGCAAAAGCTCTCGATCGGCGGGTTCGCGACGCTCAGCACCTGCCGGTAGTCGAGGTCGCCGAACAGCTCCATGACGCGGAAGCGCGCCTCGAGGTCCCACAGCTCCGGAATCGACCGAATGCGCTTCTCCAGGTAGAAGCCGGAGCCGGCGGTGTCGAGCAGCCGCTGGAAGTGGCCCGGCGGCAGAATATGCGAAGCGATGTCGACGATCATGCGGTGGGGGGCGTTCGCTTCTCGCTGCTCAGGATCGTCTCCCTCTCGAATCAGCTCGTCGTCGAGGAAGGGGCGCCGATCCAGCGGCCGGCGCGGTCGTCGTCCAGCGGCCCGTCGTAGGCGACGACGCGCACGCCGACGCTCCACGACTCGCCCTCACCGGTGACGATCTCCTCACGCAACGTCGAGTCGTACATCGCCATCCCGTAGTCGCGCACGAACCAGACGCCCGGCACGTCATCGTGCAGGCGCGTCATGAAGACGCCGACGACATCCTGGCCGCGGGCGAGCGCGGACTCGTAGGCGATGTACGCGGAGTCCTGCTCGTGAACGGCATCGGCCTTCCCCCGCCGGCCGCCGGCGCCGATGACGGATCCCCCGTGATCGGGAAGCAGTCGTTGCTCAACTCGCATCCCGACACTTCCGTGCTTCGTCGGCGGATACCTCAACGGGCCGTAGGCCGCGGTCTTCGCGCTGATCATGTCGCAGACGGTGCCGTCGCTCTCGGCGAAGAGGTCGATCGTCCGGGTCTCGTCGAGCATCGGCTCCTCGTGCTCGTCGACCCACACGCAATCGAGCACGAAGCGAACCCCCCGGTCGTGCTCCTCGGTCCGGATCGCGCGCGTTTCCATGCGGCCCATGAGCTCCAGGAGGCGGTCGGAGCTCGACACCTGCGGCGGCGTCGCCCAGAAGTTCCCTTCACGCTCGCCGGCGAACACGGGCTGCTGGCCGACGAAGAATCCATTGTGGAACGGGTGATCGGGTGGGCACTCCTCGAGCACGGTGAAGCCGCCCGGGGAGTAGAGCGGAAAGACGAAGGGCCGGTAGTGGTTGACCGCCAAAGCCCCGAGGCAACGTCCGCTCGCGCGCTCTACGACCATGTGGCGCTGGCGATGATTCACGATCGTGTGAAAACACGCCTGGGACACGTTCCGCCGGCCTTTCTCGGGAAGCGGGTGCAAGGTTCGACGTACTTGCTGCCTCTGCGGTCTTATGGTAGACCAATCGTCCATGGCCTGCACCGCTGCCCGAACCGGGAGAGCCTGACCTGAGCAGATACCCGCAGACCATGCTCGCCACCTGCTGCGTCCCGTGGCACGAGGACGGTCGGGTCGACGAGGAGATCTTCCGGGCGAGCATTCGCACGCTGATCGAGCAGGGACTCGAGGATCTCTACGTCTTCGGTACGGCAGGCGAGGGGTACGCGGTCAACGAGCGGCAGTTCGACGACGTCGTGCGGATCTTCGTCGACGAGCTTCGCGGGGACGGCCTGCCAGCGATGGTCGGGATCATCAGCCTGTCACTCTCGACCGTGATCGAGCGAATCGAGCGTTCTGCGGAGCTCGGAGTCGAGCTCCTCCAGATCTCGCTGCCGAGCTGGGGCGAACTCGGCGACCGCGAGCTCGCCACGTTCTTCGCCGAGACGTGCGGACGCTTTCCGGAGCTGCGCTTCCTCCACTACAACCTTCCGCGCGCGCGGCGAGTGGTCACGCCGGGCGAGTACGCCGAGCTGGCCGCCCGGCACCCCAACCTGGTCGCGACGAAGAACGCAGGCGCGACACCGGCGATCCTCGCCGCGCTCCTCGACCAGGCCGGTGAGCTTCGCCATTTCGTCACCGAGCCCGGGTACGCGCACGGGAGCCTCGTCGGGCCCTGCGGATTCCTTCTCTCCTACTCGTCGCTGAACCCCGAGCTCGCACGCGAGTACTTCCAAGCCGGCGTGCGCAAGGACACCGGCACGCTGACGGCGCTCGGCCTCGAGCTGGCCGGCATCCTGTCCGTGCTCGCAAGCGCCTTGGACGGGCCGCGTATCGACGGGGCCTACGACAAGATCTTCAACAAAGCCCACGATCCGCGCTTCCCGCTGCGGCTGCTGCCGCCGTACGAAGGCGCGAGTGAGGCGGAGTACGAGCGCTTCGTCGCCGCCGTCCGCGAGTTGTATCCGCGCTGGCTTCCGGTGTCAGCGTGAGCCCGCCGACGTACGAAGAGGTCTGCGCATCGCATCGCTGGGAGGTGCCCGCTCGCTACAACATCGCCGCCGACGTCTGCGACAAGCATCCGCGCGAGAAGCTCGCGATGGTCTGGGAGAGCTTCGACGGCTCCACTCGGGAGCTGACCTGGGGCGAGCTGCAGGACCTGGCGAACCAGGCCGCGCACGCACTCGCCGCGGGCGGCGTCGAGCGCGGCGACCGCGTCGCCGTCGTCTTGCCGTCGACTCCGGAAGCGGCCGCGGTGTTCTTCGCCGTCTGGAAGCTCGGGGCGATCCTGCTCTCCATGTCCGTGCTCTACGGGGACGACGCCGTGCGCCACCGCCTCACCGACTCGGGCGCGAAGCTGCTCGTCACCGATCCGGCGAACGCTGGCCGATTCGACGGCTCGGGGACGGCGGAGCTACTCGTTCTCGCCGACGAGACACTCGCGCGCGAGCCCGCCGGCCACATCGGCTGCGACACCGCCGCCGACGATCCCGCACAGCTGTTCTACACCTCTGGGACGACCGGGCAGGCAAAGGGGATCGTTCACGCCCACCGGTATCTGCTCGGCCACGAGGAGTTCGTCTACTGCCATGAGCTGGAGGAGGGGGAGCGCTTCCACGGCATGGGCGAGTGGGCGTGGGCGGCGGGGATCGCACCGCTGCTCGGCCCGTGGCGCCTCGGCGCCGTGCAATGCGTCTACCGCCGCGAGGCGAGATTCGATCCGCACCGCCAGCTCGATTTCCTCAGCCGCCACCGGGTGACGAACATGTTCACAACGCCGACCGCGATGCGGTCGATGATGGCGATCGAGAACGCGGGCGCTCGCTACCCGCAGCGGTTCCGCCGCGTCTGCTCGGCCGGCGAGCCGTTGAACCCCGAGGCGATCCGCTGGTTCCGGGAGCAGTACGGGGTGACGGTGCTCGACTACTACGGACTGACCGAGTCGTACCCGCTTGTCGCGAACTACCCGGTGCTGGAGGTCCGCGAGGGCTCGATGGGCAAGCCGATGCCGGGGTGGGACGTCCAGATCCTCGACGAGGACGAGCAACCGGTCGCCAGGGGCGAGCGCGGTGAGATCTGCCTGCGCGCGCGCTCGAATCCGCAGTACCCGATCGGCTACTGGAACGACCCGGAGGACACCGAGCGGGTCTTCGGCGGCGACTGGTTCCACAGCAAGGACTCGGCACGCGAGGACGAGGACGGCTACTTCTGGTACGTCGGGCGTGCGGACGACGTCATCATCTCCGCCGGCTACCGGATCGGGCCGTTCGAGGTCGAGTCGGCGTGCCTCGAGCACGCCGCCGTCCGCGAAGCCGCGGCCGTCTCCTCCCCCGACGAGCTGCGCGGGCAGATCGTCAAGGCGTTCATCGTGCTCGCCGACGGCCACGCGCCGTCCGACGAGCTCGCACGTGAGATCCAGGTCTTCGTCCGCGAGCGGCTTTCGGCCTACGCCTATCCGCGCAGTGTCGAGTTCGTCGCCGACCTCCCGAAGACCTTGACCGGAAAGATCCGCCGGATCGAGCTGAGGCAACTCGAGCTCGAGCGGACACGTTGAGCTGAGGCGTCCGCCGCGCGTCACATCGGCGTGTGCGAGCCAGCCTGTGGAGACCGCCTTCCCCACGGAAGTGCGAGACCCAGGATCCTCATGGGGCGCGATAGACTAGGCGAAGAGTAGACGTCAACACTCCTGCAAATAAGCACTAAACGCCCCCGCAGCTCAGTGGATTGAGCGGTGGTTTCATGCAGGTCGCGATCAGCCGGGGCACGAGGTCCCGTTTGACCTCCTCCTAGCGCCGGCGGTCGTCGCGCGGCGACCACCTCCTGCGTGG
>DATLXM010000085.1:0-6600 GCA_035575835.1 Gaiellaceae bacterium | reverse complement strand
CACTTGCGCCACAAGAGTTGGGACAAAACGCCTCCGGTCATCTCGGCCGGTATGTCCAGACCCAGGAGCCGCAGGGCCGTTGGGGCTAGATCGGCGAGTGACCCTCCAGCCTTGAGGGTTGCATCCCTCGTCGTGAGGACGAGCGGCACCGGGTTGGTGGTGTGGGCCGTGTGGGGGCTGATCCCGTCGGCCTCGAGCATCTGCTCGGCGTTCCCGTGATCTGCGGTGACGAGGCAGACCCCGCCCTGCGCGTGGGTCGCTCGGGCGACGTGGGCGAGACACTCGTCGGACACCTGGACGGCCTCGAGGACCGCCGGAATCGAGCCGGTGTGACCGACCATGTCCGGGTTCGCGAAGTTGATCACCGCGAATCGGTAGCCATTCGGAAGCTCGGCGACGAATCGCGCGGCGACCTCGCGCGCAGACATCTCCGGCTTGTGGTCGTAGCTCGGGACGTCGCGCGGAGACGGGACGAGGATCCGCGTCTCCCCCGGCCACTCGTCTTCGACCCCGCCGTTGAAGAAGTAGGTGACATGCGCGTACTTTTCCGTCTCTGCGACGTGGAGCTGACGCGCGCCCTGCGCCGCGAGCGTCTCGGCGAGCGTGTTCCGGACCGGCTGCTCGCCGAACGCGACGGGCACGTCGAGCTCGTCGCCGTAGCGTGTCATCGTGGTCAGGTCGATCCCGGCCGCGACCAGTTTCTGGGCGAGCTGGCGGCCACGATCCGGCCTGAAGTTGAAGAAGATCGCCGCGTCGCCCTGAGTCAGGCGGGGGGTGTCGCCGAGCACGACGGGCTCAATGAACTCGTCCGTCAGTCCCTCGGCGTGGCTCGCCCGCACCGCGGCGACGGGATCGGCGGCCCGCTGACCCTCACCGGCCATGATCGCACCGAGCGCGCGCTCGGTTCGCTCCCAGCGCTTGTCGCGATCCATTGCGTAGTAGCGGCCGACGACGGTCGCGATCCGCTCGGGCGGGAGCTTCGCGAGATCGGCCGCCGCCGCGGTCGGAGAGACGTCGCGGCCGTCGGTGAAGGCGTGGATCCAGGTTCGCTCCAGCATCCCCTGACTGTGCGCGAGTCCGAGCAGCGCCACCAGATGATCGAGATGCGAATGCACGCCGCCGCGTGAAACGAGGCCGAGCAGGTGGACGTTCCCGCCGCGGGCGCGGGCTCGCTCGAACGCCCCCACGAGCGCGTGGTTTTCGAGGAGCGAACCGTCGCGCACGGCCTCGTTCACCCGCATCAGGTCCTGATTGAGGATCCGGCCGGAGCCGATCGTCAGGTGGCCGACCTCCGAGTTCCCCATCTGGCCCGGCGGGAGCCCCACCGCCTCGCCCGAGGCGGCGAGCGTCGTGTGCGGATACTCGCGCCAGAGGCGATCGAAGACGGGCGTCTCGGCGAGCTCGACGGCGTTCCCCGGGCCGGCCGGAGCGCAGCCGAAGCCGTCGAGGACGACCAGCGTTACGAGCGGGAAGCTGCCTGGCAAATCGCGGCGAACGACTCGGGTTCGAGACTGGCACCGCCGACGAGCGCGCCGCCGATCGCCTCGCGGGAGAGGAGTTCGGCGGCGTTCTCCGGCTTGACCGAGCCCCCGTAGAGCACCGGCCGGTCGAGCACGTCCCGGATGAAGACGTGCGCCTCCTCGGCCTGCTCGGGGCTCGCAGTCTTGCCCGTCCCGATCGCCCAGACGGGCTCGTAGGCGAGCACGAGGTTCGGGTGGGAGCCGGCCGCGAAGGCAATCGCCTCGACCTGGATCTTGAGCACGAGCTCGGTGTCCCCCGCCTCGCGCTGCTCGAGCGTCTCGCCGACGCAGGCGATCACGCCAAGCCCGGCCTCGAGCGCGGCCCGCGCGCGACGCGCGACCGTCTCGTCGGTCTCCCCGAAGAGCTGGCGGCGCTCGGAGTGGCCGACGAGCGCGCCCTGCACGCCGAGCTCGAGCAACATCGTTGCCGAGACCTCGCCGGTGTAGGGGCCCATCTCTTCCCAGTGCACGTTCTGGGCGTAGATCGTCGCCCCGGTCGCAACGGCCGCCGCAAGCGAGATGTAGGGCGGGCAGAGCACGATGTCGACTCCTTCGGGCGGATCGAAGCCTGCGAGGAATGCCTCGGCTTCGGCCGGT
This sequence comes from Gaiellaceae bacterium, assembly GCA_035575835.1. GTDB lineage: Bacteria > Actinomycetota > Thermoleophilia > Gaiellales > Gaiellaceae > Gaiellasilicea. The sequence continues at coordinate 4,483 of DATLXM010000085.1, read as the reverse complement.
CCCTTGAACATCTTCCAGTTGCCGGCGATCAGCACGGGATCGCCTTCACCCCGGGGAGCTCCTTGCCCTCCAGCAGCTCGAGCGAGGCACCGCCGCCCGTCGAGACCCACGAGACGCGCTCGTCGAGGCCGAGCTCGTTGAGGGCGCGAACCGAGTCGCCCCCGCCAACGACGGTGAAGCCCTCGCAGTCGGCGACCGCCTCCGCGATCGCCTTCGTCCCGGCGGCGAACCGCTCCCACTCGAAGACGCCCATCGGGCCGTTCCAGAAGACGGTCTTCGCGGCGCGGATCTTCTCGGCGAACAGCTCAGCCGTGCGGGGGCCGATGTCGAGCCCGAGCCAACCGTCCGGAACCTCGTTCCAGGGCACGACGCGACTTTCGGCCTCCTCGGAGAACTCGGCGGCGGCGACCACGTCCTCGGGCAGCCGGACCGGCGCTTCGAGCGGATTGTGCTCGCGCAACTGCTCGGCCATCTTGCCGCCGATCAGCATCGTGTCGACGTACTCGGCGAGGTTCTCGAGCACACCGATCTTGTCCTCCACCTTGAGGCCGCCCACGATCGCGATGTAGGGCCGCTCGACTTCGGCGAGCAGCCGCCCGAGCATCTCGAGCTCCTTTTCGAGCAGCAAGCCCGCGTAGGCGGGCAGGACGTGCGCGACCGCCTCCGTCGAGGCGTGCGCGCGATGGGCAGAGCCGAACGCGTCGTTCACGTAGAGGTCGCAGCCTTCCGCGAGCTCTCGGGCGAACCCCTCGTCGTTCTCGGTCTCACCCGGATTGAAGCGCGTGTTCTCGAGCACCTCGATCCGTTCGTCCATCAGGAGCGCACCCAGGTGCTCGGCGACCGGCGCGATCCGGAACGCCGGATCCTCTCCCTTGGGACGGCCGAGGTGCGAGCAGACCTGGACGTGCGCCGCCCCGCGCTCGAGCAGCGACTCGAGGGTCGGCAGCGCGGCCCGGATCCTGGTGTCGTCGGCCACGCCCCCGTCCTCGAGCGGCACGTTCAGGTCGGCCCGGACGAGCACGACCTTGCCGCTGACGTCCGCGTCGCGGACCGAGCGCGGCATCTTCAAGGCAGCAGCTTGCCGATCAGGTCGACGAGGCGGCACGAATAGCCCCACTCGTTGTCGTACCAGCCGAAGACCTTGACGAGCGATCCGTTCACCATCGTCAGTTCGGCGTCGAAGACGCACGAGTAGGGCGAGCGCTGGACGTCGGACGAGACGATCGGGTCCTCCATGTACTGGAGGTAGCCCTCGAGCGAGCCCGACGAGGCGGCGGCGCGGAACGCCTCTTTCACCTCGTCCGCGGTCGTCTCGCGGCCAACGCGGCAGACGAGATCGGTGACCGAGCCGGTCGGCACCGGGGCGCGCATCGACATCCCGTCGATCTTCCCCTTCAGCTCCGGAAGGACGAGCCCGATCGCGCGGGCCGCACCGGTCGAGGTCGGGATCAGGTTGATCGCGGCGGCGCGGGCGCGGCGGATGTCCTCGTGCGGGAGGTCGAGGATCCGCTGGTCGTTCGTGTAGGCATGAATCGTCGTCATGAAGCCCTGCTCGACCGTGAACGAGTCGTGCAGCACTTTCGCGAGCGGGGCGACGCAGTTCGTCGTGCACGACGCGTTCGAGATGATGTGGTGGCTGTCCGCGTCGTACTCGTCGTCGTTGACGCCGAGCACGACGGTGAGATCCGGGTCGGTCGCGGGCGCCGAGACGACGACCTTCTTCGCGCCGGCGTCGAGGTGCTTCTGGGCACCCTCGCGCTTGGTGAAGAAGCCGGTCGATTCGAGCACCACGTCGACGCCGAGATCGCCCCACGCAAGATCGGAGGGCTCACGCTCCGAGAGGAGCTTGATCTCTTTCCCGCCTGCATGGATGACGCCGTCCGCGAGGTGGACGTCGCCCGCGAGCGGGCCGAGGGTCGAGTCGTACTTGAGCAGGTGCGCCATCGTCTGCGCGTCGCCGAGGTCGTTCGCCGCGACGATCTCGAAGTCCGCGTCGCGCTCCAGCGAGGCGCGGAAGAAGTTGCGTCCGATTCGGCCGAAGCCGTTGATTCCCACTCGAGTCCCCATGCGTCCCCCGCTGTCGATTACCGCGAGCGAGTCTAAGTCAGCGTGGCGAGCTTCGTCCGGAGGTAGCGCAGGTAGGGATCGGGGTCGATCGGGCCGCCGACGACCCGCTCGAGGGTCTCCTTCGGCGTGAACTTGCGTCCGTGCCGGTAGAGCCGCTCCCCGAGCCAGGCGCGAAGCTCACCGAACTCGCCCTGCTCGAACTGATCGTGGAGGTCGGGGATCTCGGCCGAGACCTTCTCCCAGATCTGCGCCGAGATCACGTTCCCGAGAGCGTAGGTCGAGAAGTAGCCGATGTGACCGCCGGCCCAGTGCATGTCCTGAAGGACGCCGAGTCGGTCGTTCGGGGGCTCGACCCCGACATAGGTGCGCATCCGGTCGTTCCAGATCTCCGGCAGCTCGGCGAGGTCGACCGTATCCATCAGGAGCTCCTGCTCGAGCTCGAAGCGGAGGATCACGTGCAGGTTGTACGTCGCCTCATCCGCCTCGACGCGGATCAGCGAGGGGGCCACCCAGTTCACCGACCGGTACCAGTCCTCGAGCTCGACGTCGGCGAGCGCTTCCGGGAAGCACTCGCGGAGCCGTGGGAAGAAGTAGCGCCAGAAGGGGAGGCTGCGGCCGACGAGGTTCTCCCAGAGGCGGCTCTGGGACTCGTGCAGGCCGAGCGAGGTTCCGCGCGCGAGCGGCGTCCGCTCGAGCGCCGACGAGACGCCGTTCTCGTAGAGCCCGTGCCCGCACTCGTGCATCGTCGCGAAGAGCCCGTCCAGGTTGTCCTCGTGGTAGCGCGTCGTGAGGCGGATGTCGTCGGTGCCGAGCGAGCTCGCGAACGGGTGCACCGTCGAGTCGAGCCTCCACTCGCTCCGGTCGAAGCCGAACCGCTCGAGCACCTGGAGCTCGAAGCGACGCTGCGCCTCGAGCGGGTAGGGCCGGTCGCGGGCGGGCCGATCGCCGGTCCGGGCCGCCGCCGTCGCGAGCGGCACCTGCTCGGCCTTGAGACACTCGAAGACGACGCGGACTTCTGCTGTGGTCGTGCCCCGCTCGAAGTCGTCGAGGAGGACGTCGTAAGGCTCGTCATAGCCGTCGAAGCACTCGACGTATCGGCGTCGGAGCTCGAGGTTCGCCCGCAGGACCGGGAGAAAGCTCGCAAAGTCGGACGTCTCGCGGGCCTTCGCCCACACGGGCAGGGCGAGCGACGACGCACGAGACATCTCCGCACGAAGCTCGGCGGGAACCTGGCGCGCCTTCTCCCAGTCCCGGCGGGTGACCCGAACGAGGCTCGCCTCGTCGGAGTCGTACTCCTGCGCGCCCTCCCACGGGGCCAGGCGCTCCAGGAGCCGGCCGATCTCGGGCGAGATGAAGAGTTCGTGCGCGAGCCGGTCGAGCGTCGCGATCTGCTCCGCCCGGACGCCGCTTCCGCCGGCCGGCATCTTCACCTGTTGATCCCACGAAAGAAGCGCGCGCGTCTTGCCGAGATCGTGGATCTCCGCGAGGCGCTCCTTCAACTCTGCGTAGACGGGATCCAAGCTTCGAGCACCGTAACGCACCGCCAGCGACCGTGAGCGAGAGAGTTTCCTATTTGTAACTTAGGTATCAAGCGTTGCCTGTTTTTCGTACTCTTGGACTGGCGGGTCCGTGCTCGTCCAGTGACGGATTCAGACCCCGTCTGTCACCGGGTTTTGAGCGTGGTACTGCGGAGGGGGAGGTCGTCCTCGGAACTCCCCCTCCGGCCCGCCTGTTTCAGCTTGGGGCGCACCAGAGCCGGAATCCGCTTGCGCGGACACCGGCTCGCGCCAAGACCCCTGAAGGGGCGCCTTCGGCGCCCGGACTCGGCACGCTGGAGGAGCGGCCGAAACCAGAGCCGGAATCCGCTTGCGCGGACACCGGCTCGCGCCAAGACCCCTGAAGGGGCGCTTCGCTCCCGGCTCAACAGCCTGTGGCTGCGATCTCCCGAATTTTTTCGAGGCGGCGGTGGACGGAGGCTTTCGTGGCCGGGGGGTCGCACTTCGCGGCCAGCTCGCGGAGGGAGTGGCTCGGGTGCCTGAGGCGGAGCTTGGCGACCTCGAGCAGGCGGTCCGGTAGATCGGCGAGCGTGCCGCTCTTCTCGAGTTCCCTCAGAGCCTCCAGCTGGCGCTGGGCGGCGCGGCTCGTGCGGACGAGGTTCGCGTGGTCGGCGTTCGCGAGCCGGTTCGCCTCCGCGCGGGTCGCGGCGACGACGGCTCGCTCCTCGAGCGCCAGCACGGTGTCGGCCGCCCCGGCGGCGGCGAGGAGCGCCTCGATGGCGTCGAACCCCTTGGCATACGCGACCGCGTGTCGGCCCCGGTCGAGCACCGCGACCGTGACGTCTCCCGCCGCAGCGACCGAGCGGAGGAACTCGGCTCCGTCGAGTGAGGTCGTCCGCAGCTCGAGATGCGGCGAGCGA
>DATLXM010000084.1:0-19802 GCA_035575835.1 Gaiellaceae bacterium | reverse complement strand
GCGCCGAACACGTAGAAGCACGTCTCGTCTGCAGGGAGGTAGATCGCCCGCTCGTAGACGACGTCCGTGCCCTCGTGGCTGAGCTCGGAGGACGCGATCCGGGCCCGCAGCGCGGTCTCCGCGAGCCCGTCGGCCGTCAGCCGAGACGCGTACGCCTCCACGAGATAGGTGTTCCGGTCGATACGGGTGAAGCTAGGGAGCCGGCTCCTCCGTCGAAAGACGGGAAACCCCCATAGTTTGCTCGGCCAGGGCCGCGCGGAGCTCGTTGCGAGAGCGGATCCCGAGCTTTGCGTAGATCCGAGAGAGATGCGCTTCGACCGTGCTCGCCGTTACGAACAGCGCGGCTGCCGTCGCCTTGTTCGACTTCCCGCCGGCAACCAGGGCGGCGACTTGTGCCTCGGTCGCTGTCAGTCCGACGACACGTGATCGACCTCCGATGCGGGCCAGTTCGGCACGCGCCTGATCTGCCCAGAGCCGGCTACCGAGCTCGTCGAACGCGGCGAGGGCGCGATCGAGCGCCGCGCGTGCTTCTAGCCTGCGCTTCTGTCGCCGCAGGACGCGACCGAGGCAGAGGTCGATCCTGGCGCGCTCGAGTGGAAGGGCGAGCGACTCGTCGGCGGCCGCGGCCTGCAGGAGTCGCGCTCCCTCCTCGAGGTCGCCACGCGCCGCGGCGACGAGCCCGCGACCGCGATCGATGAGCGGTTGCGCCCACCGCGCGCCCGAGCTCGCGACGGAGTGCTCGAAGCCCGCCAGCTTGTCTTCCGCTTCGTCCAGGCGGTCGAGAGCGACGAGCGCTTCGGCCTGATCGACGGCGAACCTGAGCGGCGCAGAGCCCCGTACGCCGAGCTTCACCGCCGTGGCCTCGCCCCGGTCGAGCGTGCGCACCGCCCCGGCCGCATCGCCTGCCGACAACTCGAGCCCGCCGAGAACCCCGAGCGCATTCAGCTCGTGCAGGAGCTCACCGGTCGTGCGCGCCTCTTCGATGCAGAGCGCAGACAGGTTCTGACAGACCGCTGCGTCTCCGCGCAGTGCGGCGAGGCGCGCTCCCAAGCGAAGCGAGAAGCTGGCTCTGAAGCCAAGCTGCTCTGCGAGCTCGCCCACCGTGCCGCTGAGGGTCTCCGCGAGATCCCAGTTGCCGTCCTCCAGCGCGATCTGCCCTCTTCCGTAGGCCGCCCAAAGCGCTACGGGAATGTCGCCGCGCTCCGTCGCCAGTTCATGGATCCGCTCGAATCGATCCCGGGCGCCGTCGAGGTCCATCGTCAGCCGGGCGCAGTCCGCTGCGACGGCGACTGGCGACCACGCGAGCCCGAGCAGGTATTCACCAGGCTCGAGTTGGAGCGCCCTCGCGAGCACCTGCGGTGCGGTCGAGTCGCCACCCAGTGTCCGGACGAGGGCGTCGACCGCGAGCGCGAATGCGAGCAGGCGCGCATCCCCGAGCCGTTCGGCGGTGGCGACAGCGTTTTTCGAGTGGACCGCCGCGGTCTCCACGCTGACGACATACATCGTGCTGATCGCCATCTCGCCCAGGATCCGGATCCGCAGCTCGAGATCGTCCGTCTCGACTGCGCGGAGCCAGTGTTCCTGGGCTGCAGACCAGCCGATGGTCTCGTCGAGGAGGGTGCCGAGGCGCCAGAGCGCTTCGTGTTGCCGAGGGCCGGGCGCCGATGCGACGCGCTCGAGGACATCACGTGCGCGGGTCGCGTCCCCGGCGAGGTACATCGCGTTGCCGGCTTCGAGTAGACGTCCGGCCTTGAGGCCCGCGTCTGCTGAAGGAGTCATGGCGGCGGCCCATTCGCGGAGCTCACCGCTTCCCGCCTGGGCGCCGCGGTCGGCCGCGGCATCGGCGGCTGCATCGAGGGCCGCCGCGGCGTCGGCATCGGGGTGTGCCTGGCCGATCGCGAGATGGCGCGCGCGCTGCTCCGTCGCACCGACGACCTCGGCCAGAGCGAGGTGGGCCGCCCGCCGGTCTCCATCCGTTCCGAACGCATACGAGGCGGCGGCCAGGAGTGGATGCTCGAAGCGCAGCGGGTCGGTGCCTGCGACGAAGACGCCGGCGGCGATCCCCTCCGCCGTCGTTGCATCGAGATCGACGTCTGGAGCGGCAAGCGCGAGCAGTTGCAAAGTGGGCTGGGCGGCGGCGGCAGCGAGGAGCACGATCCGCTGAGCGGGTGGCGAGAGCTCCGACAGGCGCACCCCGACGGCCTCGGCGAGGCTCGCCGGGATCGGGGGGTCGCCGCTCGTAGCCGGGCTCGCTGCGAGCGCGCGCCCGATCTCGAGCGCGAAGAACGGATTGCCGCCACAGATCTCATGGATCCTCACGATTCGGGGGCGGGAGAACGCCAGCTCCAGGCGTTCCCGGTAGAGGCGGTGCAGGGCGCCCAGACTCATCGGGTCGATCTCGGTGACGGTCCGTCGGTCGCTGTCGATCGCCTCGACGAGCGCGAGACTCGCGTCGTCCTCGACGTCGGTTCTGCGGGCGATGAGCGCGCGCACGCGGTCGTCCGGGGTCAGCCGGCGCAGGGCGAACGCGATCACCGCGGCGGATGAGCGATCGAACCACTGAGCGTCGTCGATCGCGAGCACGAGCGGTCGCTCGCGTGCGGCCGAGCGCAGCACGTCGAGGGCCGCGAACGCCACGGCCCGCTCGTCCGCGGGCTGGGACTGGGGCTCGCCGAGCAGCAGCGCCGCCTCGAGCGCTCCCCGCCGCGCGGGCGGGAGCGTGTCCAGGGCATCCGGCAGGACCGGGGCCAGAAGGTCTGCGAGCCCCGCGAACACGAGTTGACGCTCCGACTCGGCCGGCGTGCTCGTCGAGACTGCGAAGTCCGCCTGAGCCCCAGCGCACACACGTGACGCCATACGGTCGTCTTCCCGATCCCGGCCGCGCCCTCGATCAGCGCGAGACCGGCCCGGGGATCCGCGATCCAGTCCTCGAGAGCGGCCACCTCGGCGTCGCAGCCGATGAGTCCGCCGTGCACGGGTTACCGCTTTTCGAGCTCGCGGCGCACGTGCAGGATCCGCTGCACGACCGTGAGCCACGCGGTGACGGCCAGTACCCCGATCGCCCAGGGCAGGACGCCCCACGGCGCGAGGATCAGTCCCGCCGAGATCACCGTCACTCGCTCGGCGCGGGAGCCGAGACCGACGTCGCCCTTGATCCCCATTCCCTCGGCCTTCGCGCGCGCGTACGGGACGAGGAACGAGCCCGCCAGGGCCGCAAGGACGAGCGCGAGTGCGATCTCGTTGTCGTCGCGCATGAAGACGAGCCCCACGGCGCCGAGGATCAGCCCCTCGCCGACCCGGTCGAGGGTCGAGTCCAGGAAGCCGCCGAACGGTGACTGCTTCCCGCCCGCCCGGGCGAGAGCGCCGTCGAGAATGTCGAGCACTGAGCCGACGATGAACGCGAGTGCGCCGGCCCAGAAGAAGAGGAGCTCGTTCCGGTACTCGAAGTAGACGAGGACGGCTCCGACCGCGCAGAGCGTGACTCCCGTCGCGGTGAGCATGTTCGGCGTCACGCGCGTGCGAGCCAGCCCGGTCATCGAGCGCAGCGCGATTCCTCTCGCGCCCGTCGTATAGGCGGTCTTGATGCTCATGCCTGGCGCAGAGCCGAAGCCTGCCAGGGCCGGTAGACGAGCGCCGCCGCCACTCCAGCGACCGCGATCCCCGCGGCGATGTCGAGCCAGAAGTGGTTGCCGGTGGCCATCACGCTGAACCAGACCCACGCCGGCCAGGCGAGCCAGAGCGCCTTCGCCCAGCGGGAGCGGACGACGAGCGCCAGCACGACGCCGACGATCAGGGCGTCGGCGGAATGGAGGCTCGGCATCGCGGCGTACGGGTTCGCGGAGAACTGGACGATGCTCGAGTTGTGCGTCAGCGCCGCGTGCTGGGCGAGCGTGTCCTGGAACCCGGCCTCCGGAAAGAAGCGCGGCGGCGCGGTCGGCAGGGTCACGTAGCCGACGAGCCCGATCAGGTTGGCGACGATCAACGTGTTCCGGAAGCGGAAAAAGCGCTCGTGCGCCTTGAAGTAGACGTAGAGGAGGGCGAACCCGACGACCGCGAACTGGGAGAGCCAGTAGGTGTACGACGTCGCCTGGATCAAGACGGACGAGCGTTCGACGAGATCCTGGAGCGGCAGCTCGATCATCGAGCCGAGGCTGCGCTGGAAGTCGATGATCCACTGGCCGTTCTCGAACGCCCGGGTCATGCTCCGATCGGCCGCGCCGCGCGCCACCTGGTAGACGACGTAGAAGCCGATCCAGATCAGGAATTGGAGCGCGAGATGCGCCCAGCCGCGGGGCAGTCGTCTCGTCGCAGCTTCGGAGTAGGTCGTCATCGAAACCGCGATTCTAGCCGTCCGGATTCGGATTAGACTGCCGCCGTGGCCGCACGCGACGAGCTCCTCGAACTCCTCGACTCCGACCCCGAGCTCCTGCGCGGAACGGCGGCCCGCTCGCGCGCGCTGACCGATCCCGACGGGCGGTACACGGACGAGGACGTCGACCAGATCGTCTACGCGTTCGGGACTGCTCTCCGCGAGGGCCTGCGGGACGAAGGCACCGCCGCGCGCGACCTCCTGATCGAGTCGGTCGTGCCGGCCGTGGTTGAGCAGGGCGAGACGGCCGCCAGCCTCGCCCGGTCGGGAGCGCTCTTCGGCGCCCTCCTCGTCGGCGCGGTGACGCCGCGCCTTGCGGAAAGTGCCCGCGAGGAGGCGGTCGGCTGGCTGGCCGAGTTCTTCGGGGCGTGGTGCCAGGACGTCGTCGTCGCCGCCGGAGAGGTCGCGTGAACGCGGCCGAGCACGCCACGTTCTTCGACGAGGTGGTCGCGGCCAGCGGGTTGACGCCGCTGATCGCCCCGTTCACCGTGACGCGGCTGCTCGTGCGGGCGAACGCGACGCCGCGCTCGCTCGACCGCGACCACCTGCGGCGGGCGCTGCCGGAGTTCGAGAAGGGCCTCGCCGTCTATCTCGACGAGGCGAAGGTCGCGGCTGCGATGCAGCGGCTCCGCGCGCTCGCGAACGCCGGCTAGCCCCCGATGTAGCTCATCTCGACCTTCGGCAGTCCCTCGGTCTGCTCGGAGCGGAGGTCGCTGTACCGGTCACGGCGACCGGCCCAGATCCGCGCCAGGGACGCCTCCAGCTCGCCGTCGGAGGCGCCGCCACGGATCAACGCCCGCAGGTCGTGGCCGCGGAGCCCGAAGAGGCAGGTGTAGAGGCGACCCTCGGCCGAGATCCGGGCGCGGGTGCAGTCGCCACAGAAGGGCTGGGTCACCGACGCGATCACACCGAGCTCGCCGATGCCGTCGAGGTAGCGCCACCGTTGCGCGACCTCGCCGCGGTAGTTCGCGTCCGCCGGCTCGAGCGGGAAGACCTCGTTGATCCGCTGGACGATCTCCGCGGCCGGGACGACATCGTCGAGCCGCCAGCCGTTCGTCGCGCCCACGTCCATGTATTCGATGAAGCGGAGCGTGTGGTCGGTGTCGCGGAAGTAGCGCGCCATCTCGACGATCCCGTCGTCGTTCAGCCCCCGCTTGACGACGGCGTTCACCTTGACCGGAAGTCCCGCCGCGGTCGCGGCCTCGATGCCCTCGAGCACGCGCTCGACCGGGAAGTCGACGTCGTTCATCGCCCGGAAGGTCGCGTCGTCCAGCGAGTCGAGGCTGACCGTGATCCGGTGCAGGCCCGCGTCTGCCAGCGATTGCGCCTTGCGGGCGAGCAGCGATGCGTTCGTGGTCAGGGTCAGCTCGACGCCAAGCGGGGCGAGGCCGGCGATCAGGCGCTCGAGCTCGCGCCGGACGAGTGGCTCGCCGCCGGTGATCCGGAGCTTCTCGACCCCGACCCCGACCGCGATCCGCGCCACGCGCTCGATCTCCTCGAAGGAGAGCAGCTCCTTCCGGTCGAGGAAGCGGTAGTCGGCCCCGAAGACCGACTTCGGCATGCAATAGGTGCAGCGGAAGTTGCAGCGGTCGGTGACGGAGATCCGGAGGTCACGGAGCGGGCGAGCGAGGGTGTCGAGCAGCTCGCCGCTCGTCATGGCGACACGATCAAGAGAGCACCGTGGCCGCACTCGCGAGCCGCCGCCTCACCGCTGCGGTGGCCTCGACGAGTTGCGCCCCGATCGCGACGGCGACCTCCTCGGGGGAGCGGGCGCCGATCGCGAGCCCGATCGGAGCGTGGATCCGGGCGAGATCTGCTTCGGTGACCCCCTCGGCCCTCAGCCGTTCCTCGCGCTCGGCCGTCGTCGTCAGGCTCCCCATTGCGCCGATGTAGAGGGCGGGGGAGTCGAGCGCGGCGAGCAAGGCCGGGACATCGAACTTGAGGTCGTGGGTGAGAACGCAGATCGCAGTCCGTTCGTCGATCGGAGCGCTCCGCAGGAAGCGGTCGGGCCAGTCGACGACGAGCTCATCCGCGGCCGGGAAGCGCTCGGGCGTGACGAAGGCGCCTCGGGCGTCGCAGACCGTGACGCGGTAGCCGAGCAGCTGGCCGACCCGGACGAGGGCGACGGCGTGGTCGATCGCGCCCAGGACGTAAAGGCGGGGCCGTGAAGCGAATGAGAGGACGAAGGCCGTGCCGCCTCCGGTCTCCACGAGCCCGTTTTCACCTGCGGGAAGGAATCGCGTCGTTCGAACGTCCTCCGGCTCGAGCAGGGTCTGGCGACCCACGTGCTCGCCGCGCACTTCGACGGCGAGCACGATCGGCCGATCGGCCGCGACGGCGGCGACGACGGGTGCGAGGAGCGCGGGATCGAGCTCAGTGACGACCAGTGCGACGGTGCCTCCGCAGGCGAGACCGATCTCGAAGGCCGCGTCGTCCGGAATCCCGTAGGTGAGAACCCGCGGCACGCCGCCCGCGAGCACGGCCTCCGCCTCGGCGACGAGCGCCGGCTCGATGCAGCCACCGGTGACCGAGCCCGCGATCGCACCTGTCTCCGAGAGCGCGAAGACGGCGCCCGGATCGCGCGGCGCCGAGCCACGGCGCTCCACGAGCAGCGCGATTGCGATCCGCTCTCCGCGCCCGGCCCACGCTTCGAGGGTCGTCAGCAGCTCTCTCATGGGTTGAGAGTAGCTCGCAACCGGGGGTTGGAGTGCGTCGCGAACGGGCATGAACCACCTGTCCACGAGGAAAGGGGCACCATGGATTCTGATCGTGTCGAGGGCAACATCAAGGAAGCGGAAGGCAAGCTGACCGGCGACGAGGATCGCGAGAAGGAGGGCCAGGCCCAGGACGCATGGGGCAAGGCCAAGGACTCGGCCTCGGACGCAACCGACGACGTGAAAGACGCCGCCGGGGACATGAAGGACGCGGTCGACAAGAAGTTCTAGATTCGCCTGACGACCTGTGACGAAGGCGCCCTCAGGGGCGCCTTCGTCCTTTTTCCCATGGGAGGAGCGAGATGGAAGAGCAGGAGCGCATCGACAGGCAGTTGACCGATTTCGACGACCCCGAGCGCGGCGACGACGACGAGCGAGTCGAGAGCGGTGAGGAAGCGATCGACGAGAGTGGCCGCAACCCGACCCAGCAGAAGATCGACGCGGACACCGACGCCGAGGCCCAGGGACGCGTCGACGAGGTCGACCGGCCCGGCGCCGCCTAGGAAACCGCCGGCTGCTGGAGGGTGATGCAGTGGGCGCCGCCGCCCCGGCGCGCGAGGTTCGTCGCCGGGACGCCGACGACCTCGGCAGCGGGGAACGCCGCCTGAATGCGAGCCACGCCTTCCCGGTCGTCGGGTAGACAGGCGAGGGGTACGACCACGCAGCCGTTGCCGACGTAGAAGTTCAGGTACGGGAGCGCGATCTGCCTCCCGGCCCACTGCCGGTAGGGCAGGACGTCGAGCTCGATCGGCTCGAGTCTGCGGCCGCGAGCGTCGATTGCGGCCTCGATCGCGGCGCGATTCGCCTCGAGCCTGGCGTGATTGGGATCGCTCTCGTCCCGGACTGTCTGGCAGAGGACGCGGCCGGGGGCCACGAACATTGCGACGTTGTCTGCATGACCACCCGTCCCATCCTCGAGCAATCCATGCTCGAGCCAGATCGTGTGCTCGATCCCGAGGAACTCCCGGAAGACGGCCTCGCAGGTCTCGCGCGACACGCCGGGGTTCCTGTCCTCGTTCAGGATCGTCGCCTCGACCGCGATCAGCGTGCCCTCGCCGTCCGTGGTCACGGCGCCACCCTCGAGCACGAGCGGCACCGCGACTCGCTCGACGCCGAGCAGCGCAGCGACGCTCGCCCCGGCCGTCTCGCCGTGTGCGCTCGCGGGCAGCGTCGAGCCCCAGCCGTTGAACTCGAAGTCGACGGCCACGAGCTTCGTGCCGTTCCGGCGCGCGAAGATCGGCCCGGAGTCGCGGATCCAGGCAGCGGCGAACGGGATCTCGGCGACGTCGACGCGCGGTCCGCAGGCCGCGGCCGCCTCCGGGCCGAATCCGGGGCGAGCGAGCACGAGTACCGGCTCGAACTCCGAGATCGCCCTCGCGACCAGGGCGTAATCGAGCTTCGCGGCCGTGAGGAGCCTCGTCGATACGAGGTCCTCGCCCGGCCAGGCCAGCAGGCAGCGCTCGTGCCGCTCCCACTCGGCCGGCATGACGATGTCCGTCATGCCGGCGTCATGGCGAGAGGTGCGTCTACAGCGGCTTCTTGCCGATCCTGGCCGCGCGGGCGCCGCCCTTGATGTCCTCGGCCTGCTGCTGTGAGACGTCGAGGTCGTCCATCTCGTCGCGCTCGTTCTGAGGCTCGTCGCTCGCCTTCTTCTCGTCGTGCTCCATCGGAGTCTCCTTCCGTGGGTGAGCTTGCGAGTGTTGCGGGCGGGTGCGGCGAAGTCAACGGACGGGGGCGCGAGTTAAGCGGGCCGTCAGAGTTCGAGCTGTTGGCTCGCGAGGTAGAAGTAGAGCCCCTGACGCGCCATCAGCTCGTCGTGGGTGCCCGACTCGACCAAGCGGCCCCGTTCGAGCACGACGATCCGGTTCGCGTCCTTGACGGTGCTGAGCCGGTGCGCGATCACGAACGAGGTGCGGCCGACGAGCAACTCGTCGAGGCTCTCCTTGACCGCCCGCTCAGACTCGGTGTCGAGCGCGCTCGTTGCCTCGTCGAAGAGGAGGATCGGGGGGCGGTGGTAGAGGGCGCGGGCGATCGCGATCCGCTGCTGCTGGCCGCCCGAGAGCCGGAGGCCCGACTCGCCGACGCGCGTCTGGAAGCCGAGCGGGAGTCGCTCCACGAACTCGTGGGCGCTCGCGGCCTTCGCGGCCCAGGCGACCTTTGCCGGGTCGGGCTCCGACTCGCCGAAGGCGATGTTCCCGGCGATCGTGTCGTCGAAGAGGTAGCTCTCCTGGAGGACGAAGCCGATCTGGCGCCGCAGCGTCCGGTAGTCGAGCGTGCGCAGCTCGAAGCCGTCGAACCGGATCTCGCCCTCGGTCGGCTCGAGCAGGCCCGCCAGGAGCTTGATCAAGGTCGTCTTTCCGGAGCCGCTCCGGCCGACGAGCGCCACCGTCTCTCCCGGCTCGACGGTCAGGGTGACGCCCTCCAGGATCGGCGGGGCCTCGGGGCCGCCGTAGCGGAAGCCGACATCGTGGAGTTCGACGCGGCCCTCCAGCGTGGAGACCGGGCGCAGCCGGTCGCGGTCGGCTCCCTGCTCCGGCTCGGGCCCGACGACGTCGTCGAGCCGGTCGAAGAGGACGCGCGCGAACTGGCCCTCGTCCCAGAGTGAGAGCAGGGTCAGCATCGGCCCTGTTGCGAGCGCGACGAGGGCGTTGAAGGCGACGAACTCGCCCAGGGAGAGGTTGCCGTGCACGACTTCGATCGAGCCGACGAGGAGGAAGAGGCCGAACGAGGCGAAGGCGACGAGCTGGAGCGACCCCTGGTAGGCGAGGACGAGGAACTCGGTCCGGAAGACGCGGTCGGCGAGCGCCTGGAAGCGGCCCAGCATCAGCCGGCGGAGTGCCGCCTCGGCCGCGAGCGCCTTCACCGTCTCGATTCCCCGGATCGCGTCGATCTGGCCGGAGGAGTAGCGGCCGTACGCCTCTTCGAGGTTGTCGTACATCGGCCGGAGCCGCTTGGCCGAGAAGCGCATCAGGCCGCCGTAGGCGGGAACGGTGGCGAGGTAGACGAGGGCGAGCTTCCAGCTGTAGAAGAGCATCAGCCCGAGGGCGGCCAGGAGCTGCGTGACCGACGTGAGCGCCTGGACGCCGCTCTGGATGAAGAAGGCGCGGACCTGACGTGCCCCGAGCAGCCGGCGTTCGATGTCTCCGGTTCGCCGTGTGGCGAAGTAGCTCATCGGCAGGTCGAGCAGGCGGCCGGTGAGGAAGTCGAGGGTGGAGACGTCGAAGCGGACCGCGACCTTGCTGAGCAGGTAGCTCTGGATCACCGTCGCGCCGGTGATCGCGACGAGCACGCCCGCGATCGCCGCGATCAGGATCCAGAGGAGCCCCAGATCGCCGTTCGGAAGCACGCGGTCCACGACCACCTGGGTCAGGATCGGGAGCACGAGCTCGAGTGCGGCCGCGATGATCGCGAGCCCGACGGCAAGGAGGACGAGCCGGAGGTGCGGGCGCAGGAACGGCTTCACCCAGGCGAGGCTCGTCCGGGCCTCCGGGACCTCGTTCAGGCGCTCGGTGTAGCCGACGACGGAGGTGTAGCCGCTCCAGCGCTCGAGGAACTCCTGGCGCGGGATCCGGCGGAGGCCCCTGGCCGGATCGGCGACACGCACGTGCTTGTCGTCGACGCGGTAGACGACGACCCAGTGGTTCCCCTCCCAGTGGGCGACGGCCGGCAGCGGCAGGTCGTCGAGCCGGCTCTTCGACGCGCGCACCGAGCGGGCGGAGAGGCCGAGCTCCTCGGCGCCTCGCGTGATCCCGGCCAGGGTCGTTCCGTCGATCGCGGTGTGCACGGCCTGGCGAATATGGGAGACCGCGACGGAGCGGCCGAAGTGGCGGCAGATCATCGCGAGGCAGGCGGCGCCGCAATCCATCTCGTCGAGCTGGAAGACATGCGGGAACCGGCGGATCGGCTTCTGTCGCTCCTGCGCGTCGGGCTCGTCCAAGTCGTCCAGCTCGGGCTCGAGCTCGACCTCCTCCGGTGCCACCTGCTGGACGGTGGCGTCCGCCGGGAGCAGCTCCTCGGCGAAGTCGAGCGGCACGTTCGCGACGCGCCGGTAGTCGTACTGCTCGATCCGCTGCTCGAGGCGGAGCCGGAAGTCCGGATGCTCCTCGACGAGGCGGCGGAAGAGCTCCGAGGGGAAGACGAGCAGGGAACAGTCCGAGACCGCCTGGACGCTCGCCGCGCGCGGCTCGTTCCGGAACAGGGAGCGCTCACCGAAGAAGTCGCCCGTGCGGAGGAAGCCGACCTGGATTTCCACCCCCGCGGCGGTCTTGAAGGCGCGCACGCGCCCCTGCTCGATCACGTACATCGGGCCGGGCGGGTCGCCCTCGCGGACGATCACCTCGCCGGCGGGCACATCCACTCGCTCGAGCTGCGAGACGAGAAGTCCGAGCGCCTCGTTCGAGAGCTCCGAGAAGGCGGAGTTGACGCGGAAGAAGTTCCAGAGCGACCGGCCTCGCGAGAGCGTCTCGAACGCCTCCGCGACCGGGGGGTGCGAGCGCGCGAGGGCCGTGAAGACCGACTTGTCCAGCCTGAGCGCCTCGACGGGGCTGCTCGCCCGCACCGTGGCGAGCCGGACGGTGTCCGAGAGGAGCGCCATCTCCCCGAAGCTGTCGCCGCGCCGGAGCACGTTCAGGGGCACCTCGTCGCCGTGCTCACCCTGCTTGACGACGCGAGCAGACCCCTCGGCGAGCACGTAGAAGGCGTCCGCGACCTCGCCCTCGCGGACGATCACTGCGCCGAATGGGAACGAGACCGGCTCGAAGCTCTCCGCGACGAGCGTGCGCACGCCCTCCGGCAGGATCGCGAAGGCCGGCAGCTCCGCGACGAGAAGGGCTTCAGGGGCGCTCATGCCACAGCACCCGGTCGCGGAGCTCTCGCTCGACGCTGCGCGCGGCGAGAGCCGTCGCCGCCCGCCGCCCGAGCTCGGGGTCGTTCGTGCTCGGCGCGGTCTTCGCCCGGAGGTGGAGCAGCAAGTGCCCGCCGGGCCGTTCGACGGGCCCGATCAGCTCGCCCGGGCCGGCGCTGACGAGCGCGGTTCGCAGATCCGGGTCGGCCTCGCCGAGGTAGAGGACGACCGCAGTCGCGGCCAGGCCGCAGTCGGCCGCGACGTCGTCGAGCGGCCGGCCGTCCACACGGATGCAGAGCGCGGCCTCGCGGGCCACCTCCAGGTCGGGTAGCTCGAGCGTCTCGGCCTCGATCCGGATCCAGTCGAGAGCGTGCGCCGCGACCTCGTGCTCGATCTCCTCGGTGCTGGGAACCCGGGCCCGAACCGCGTCGGCCGCGCGGAGGATCGCCGGGATCGCCGCTTCGCCGTTCCCGGCGGGCGCCGCGAGCGCGGCGTCCTCGGCCAGCTGCTCCGCGGCGCGGCGGAGGAAGCCCGTGCAGATCGCCTCCACGGGCAGAATTCGTTCGACCTCGTCGGCGGCGGCGGCGAACTCGGACTCGATCCCGTCGAGCTCGTCCGTCCACCGCTCGCGGAGGAGGAGTCGGCGCAGGTGGTCGTTCCACTCCGAGAGCGACAGACCGCGGTCGCGGAGCCAGGCTTCGAGCTCCTCTGCGGCGAGCAGGTCGTGCTCGTACCGGAAGGCGGTCGCGGCCGCGCGCAGCGACTCGGGCGGGACGGCGTCGTCTTCGGCCACCGCGCGTCGTGCGCAGGCGAGCCCCTGGCGGGTCTGCGCCTCGAGCGTCTCGAGCTCCCCGCGCAGCTCCGCGGCGACGAGAACCTCCTCCCACGCAAACGCCCGGCCGTCCACGGCGAAGGGGGATCGGCCCGCGAGCGCACCAAGCCCCGGCTTCACGCGGCGCTCGCGAACCCGATAGCGATCAGGGTGCGGTCTTCGTCGTCGCGCAGCGGCTCCCACGAGTGGATCGTGCCGCGTCCCTGCAGGACGACGGCCTCCCCCGGTGCCACCGGCAGCCTCGTCGGCCCCGGCTCGCCGGGCAGGTGAACGACGAGCGCCGAGCCCTGCGAGCCGTCTCGCGGCAGCCTGTGCTCGAGGACGAGGTGAACCACGAGCTCGTAGTCTCGTGTATCGACGTGGGTGCGGAGGTGCGAGCCCGGGGGGTCGTAGAGGTAGACGGCGTCGTAGGTCGGAGCGACCGCGAACCCGACGGCACGCGTCACCGCCTCCCGGAGCTGCGCGCTGACGGCCAGGCCTGCGAGCGACCGGCCCGGCGCTCCGGGCGCCGGTCGCCTCGTGCCCTCGGGCGCCGGCAGTTGCTCGCGTGCCTCCGCGAGCAACGAGTCGAGGAGCGCCCCGCCGACGAACGGGAGGCGGCCGAGGTCCTTCACGCCGCTCCCGAAGAGCGCGTCGAGCGCGGCCTGCAGCGCCCGCCACGCTGCACCGCCCGGGGTCAGCCTGCGGGCCAGCGAGCCCAGCACGTCGCCGAGGCGCTGGCGTTCGACGCCCACCTCGGCGAGCGCGCGGCCAAGAACGTCGTCGACCTCGCGCTCCATCCCCGCTTGACTTTATCCGGCGCTCGCGTCGAACATGATGCGCTCAGCGCCCACGCAGGAGTAGAGGGGAGTCGAGATGGACGAGCACAACGAGCAGAGCGAGGCGAAGACGGACGAGGAGGACGTGAAGGACCTCGACGTCGACCAGGACGAGGCCGACAAGGTCATGGGCGGCGCCCGGCGCGCCGGCGACCCCTGCGACGGCGGCGAGTAAGCCCGGCGAGTAGCACTGTCTCGGCGTCGTCGTGGTTGCGGGCTCCTGCAGCCGCGCCGCGGCCTCGTCGGGGGTGCCGGGCGTCAGCGTCCCTCGTGATCATGAGGCGAGCTCGGTGAAGAGCGTCAGCTGCAGCCCGGCCGGGCCCTCGAGTCGCGCGTTGAGCGAGTTCCAGGGCGTCCGGGTGGGCTCGGCGATCACGGTCGCGCCCGCGGCGGCGAGCTCCTGCGTCAGGGCCCCGGTGTCGTCGACCTCGAAGGCGATCCGGACGTGGCCCGCGACCCGGCGGCCGACCTCGACCTCGTCGACGAAAGCGGCATGCGTCGGGTCGAGCAGCTCGAGCGTCGCCTTGCCTGCCTCGAGGATCGTGACCCGGCCGTCCTCCGAGGAGAAGGCGGCTCGTTCGCGGAGCCCGAGCACGTCCCGGTAGAAGGTGAGCGCCGCGTCGTAGTCGGGCGCGGTGACGGCGACTCGCAGTTCGTGGACGTTCGTGGGCACGCGGACCTCCGGGTTCGAGAGAGATAGCCTCGCCCGCATGCTCGCACTCGGCGCCCTCGTGCTCGTCACCGCCGTCTGGGGACTGACCTTCGTCCAGGTGAAGGACGCGGTCGCGCTGTATCCGCTCTTCGCGTTCCTGGCCGTGCGCTTCGCGATCGCGAGCCTCGTGCTCGCGGCTCCCGCGGTCGGGCGGATGCGCTCGCTCGGCCGCGGCGGCGCCCTTGCAGGAGCAGCGCTCGGGCTCTTGCTGGCGCTCGGCTACGCGCTTCAGACAGCCGGGCTCGAACGGACGACGGTCTCGAGCGCCGGGTTCATCACCGGCCTCTACGTCGTCTTCACCCCGCTCCTCGCGCTCGTCCTCTTCCGCGTCAGGGTCGGCCGCCCCGTCTGGATCGGGGTGGGGCTTGCGCTCGCCGGGCTGGGGCTCCTCTCCGGGGTCGGCGCCGGTGATCCGCTCGGTGACGCGCTCGTCCTCGGCGGCTCGGCCGCGTACTCGCTCCAGATCGTCCTGATGGAGCGCTACGCGCCCCGCTACGACGCGATCGCGTTCACGCAGGCCGAGATGCTCGCCGCATTCGGCGGCTTCGCGCTCGTCGCGGTCGCAGCGGGGCAGATCGAGCTCCCGCGTGGCTGGACGGTGTGGGGCGCCCTCCTCGTCACGGGCATCTTCGCGAGCGCTCTCGGCTTCCTCGTTCAGACGTGGGCGCAGCGTCGGACGAGCGCGACGAAGACGGCGCTCGCCTTCGCGATGGAGCCGGTCTTCGCCGGGTTCTTCGGGTTCTGGCTCGCGGGCGACCGCCTGGGGGCGGTCGGCTGGGCCGGTTGCGCCGTGATCATGGCCGGGATCGTCGTCGCCGAGCCCGAGGCGGGACGGACGCTGCGACGACTCGTCGGCCGCTCCGGGAGCGAAGCGACCCTTTAGGGGTTTTCGCGCGGTCGGAATCCGCTTCTGCGGATTTCGTCCGCTGCGCAAGAGATCAGATCAGCCAGGCCCCGTCGCGTTGCACGACCTCGCCGTCGAGCGAGAGCTCGCCGCCGGGGCGGAGGTCCTTGACGAGGTCCCAGTGGATCGCGCTCGTGTTCGAGGCGCCGGTGAAGGTGTAGCTGGCGCCGACCGCGAGGTGGACGGTGCCGTCGATCTTCTCGTCGAAGAGCGTGTTCCGCATGTACTGCTGGATCCCGGGGTTGCAGCCGATCCCGAGCTCGCCGAGTCTCCGCGCCCCCTCGTCGGTGTCGAGCGCCGAAAGGAGGGCGCCCTCGCCGACGGTCGCGCTCGCGTCGACGACCTTGCCGCCCTCGAAGCGGAGGCGCGCGCCGGTCACGTCCTGGCCCTGGTAGATCGAGGTGAACTCGGCGAAGGTGACGACGCCCTCGGCCGAGTCCTCAACCGGCCCGAAGAAGAACTCGCCCCCGGGCATGTTCCGGAGCCCGTGATCGATCGTCGCGTCGCGGCCCTCGATAGAGAGCGTCAGGTCGGTTCCGCCTCCGACGATCCGCACCTCCTTCGCGCGATCGAAGCGCTCCGCGTAGCGGCGCATGCGTTCGTGCTCGGCGTCCCAGTCGCGCAGGCAGGCGCTGTAGACGAAGTCCTCGAACTCCGCGAGGGTCATCCCCGCTTCGCGCGCGTACGCCTCCGTCGGGAACAGGCTGACCGCCCAGCGGACGTCGAGCGTACGGCCGCGTTCTGCCGCGCGCTCCTGGGAGCGCTGGAGCGCCTGCCGGCGCTCGGAGGGAAGATCGCCGCCCGCGTGGAGATCCTCGGGAGCCATGATCGTGAGCCGGGCGTCCTCTTCCTCGACCGCGTGCGCCTCGATCCCGGGGAGCGTCCCGACGAGCTCGAGCGGCGCCTCGCTCGCCCAGTCGAGATCCATCCGGAAGCGGATCGGATCCCACATGAGCCGAACGAGCGCGTACGCCTCCCGGCGCGCGATCGCCTTGACGACCTCGGTCACGAGCGGTCGAGCGAGCGGCGTCGTCCGCACAACGACCTGCCAGCCGGGCTGGACATCGAGGCTGCGATTGACGAGGAGCTCGGCCAGCTGGCGGGTGCGAGGGTCGGTCACAGCGGCGGATCGTACGCGCTGTAGCCTCGCGCGGTGGACGCGATCCTGCTCGCGCTGGCCTCGGCCGCCCTCTTCGGGGCGATGACGGTGGCGCTCCGGTTCGCGCTCGCCCGCGTGCCGGACGCCGAGGGGGGCGCGCTCCTGACGATCCTGCCCGCACTCGTCGTCACGGTGCCGTTCGTCGCCTTCCAGTCGCACGACCTCGCGGGCATCTGGCCGTTCCTCCTCGCCGGAGTCCTCGGCCCGGGCCTCTCGC
This sequence comes from Gaiellaceae bacterium, assembly GCA_035575835.1. Lineage (GTDB taxonomy): Bacteria > Actinomycetota > Thermoleophilia > Gaiellales > Gaiellaceae > Gaiellasilicea. The sequence continues at coordinate 3,234 of DATLXM010000084.1, read as the reverse complement.
AGCTCCTCTTCACGATCGCAGTCCGGGATGCGGGGCCGTCGCGGACGTCGGTCGCGGTGGGGTCTGCCCCGCTCTTCTCGGTCGCGATCGCTCTGGCTCTCCTCGGCGAGCCCGCCCGCGCGGGGCTTCTCATCGGCGCCGTGCTGATCGTCGCCGGGGGCTTCTTCCTCGTGGGCGAGCGCGACCGGCCGGCGCACGTGAAGCGGATCGGACTCGCACTCGCGCTCGCCGCCGCGATCGTCTTCGCGGCTCGCGACAATCTCGTCCGCCACCTCTCACTCGACACGGATGTCGGGCCGGGGCTCGCCGCGGCGGCCACCCTCGGCGCGGGTGCCGCGGTGATCGCGGCCTATCTCCTCGCGACGCGCCGCCGGCTGCCGACACGCGGGCTCGTCGCGTTCCTTCCGGCCGGGCTCTGCTTCGGCCTGTCGTACATCTGTCTCTTCGAGGCGTATTACCGCGGCCGGGTCACGGTCGTCTCGCCGCTCGTCGCGACCGAGTCGCTCTGGGGGGTCGGCCTCTCGGCGCTCCTACTCCGCCGGCACGAGCTCGTGGGGCCGAGGCTGCTCACAGGCGCTGCGCTCGTCGTCGCGGGCGGCGCGCTGATCAGCGTCTACCGCTAGGCCGAAGCGGAGGCGTGGGGGAGGAAGCGCGTGGCAATCGTCAGCAGCAGGTGAACGATCCCCAGCGTGACGAAGAGCGCCGTCGGGTTCGTCTCGTCCGAGAAGCCGAAGAGGAACGGCGCCGCGATCAGCGCGATCGCGAGCACGAAGTCGAGGACGACGTGGCCCTTGATCGGAATCGTGCGCGAGAGCCCGGTGGGTGCGTCGGTCGCAGCGGCGATCACGAGGATCACGATCCCGATCACGATCGAGACCGCCCGAGCGGTGCCGGAGTCGAAGTCGAGCAGCCAGGGCGCGACCACGAACAGGATCCCGGCCGCGTACTCGATCACGCCGTGGACGAAGAGCGGGATGGGACCTTGACGAAGCACAAGTGGAGTCTGCCCGTCGGATCGGACGGCAACCCAGGGAGATCTGATAGTCTCCGGCTGAGATTTTCTCAGCGCATCACACGAATCAAAGGAGATAGCAGCCATGGCGAAGACAATCGGGATCGATCTCGGGACGACGAACAGCTGCATGGCCGTCCTCGAGGGCGGCGAGCCGACCGTGATCCCGAACGCCGAGGGCGGCCGGACGACGCCGTCCGTCGTCGCGTTCACGAAGGACGGTCAGCGGCTCGTCGGGGCGCCCGCGAAGCGCCAGCAGGTGACGAACCCCCAGAACACGATCTTCTCGATCAAGCGCTTCATGGGTCGCAAGTCGGACGAGGTCTCGGAAGAGATGACGATCGTCCCCTACGAGGTCGCGAAGGGCGAGAACGGGGACGCGCGCGTCGCGGTCGAGGGCACGCAGTATGCCCCGCCGGAGATCAGCGCGATGATCCTCCAGAAGCTGAAGGCCGACGCCGAGGCGTACCTCGGCGAGACCGTCACCGAGGCCGTCGTGACCGTGCCCGCGTACTTCAACAACGCGCAGCGCGAGGCGACGAAGGACGCCGGCAAGATCGCCGGCCTGAACGTGCTCCGGATCGTGAACGAGCCGACCGCGGCCGCGCTCGCATACGGGCTCGACAAGGAGGGCGGCGACCAGACGATCCTCGTCTTCGACCTCGGCGGCGGCACCTTCGACGTCTCCGTCCTCGAGCTCGGCGACGGCGTCTTCGAGGTCAAGTCGACGAACGGGGACAACCACCTCGGCGGCGACAACTTCGACAAGGCGATCGTCGACTGGATGGTCGCCGAGTTCAAGAAGGACCAGGGGATCGACCTCGCCGCCGACAAGATGGCGCTGCAGCGGCTGTACGAGGCGGGTGAGAAGGCGAAGATCGAGCTCAGCTCGACGATGACGACGCAGATCAACCTGCCGTTCGTGACCGCCACGGCCGAAGGCCCGAAGCACCTCGACCTGCAGCTGACCCGCGGCAAGCTCGCGGAGATCACTGCCGACCTCGTCGAGCGGACCGTCGGCCCGACGAAGGCCGCGCTCTCCGATGCAGGCCTCGACGCCTCGAAGATCGAGCACGTCGTCCTCGTCGGCGGGATGACCCGCATGCCGGCCGTCCAGGAGAAGGTCAAGGAGCTCCTTGGCAAGGACCCGCACAAGGGCGTCAACCCGGACGAGGTCGTCGCCGTCGGCGCCGCGATCCAGGCCGGCGTGCTCAAGGGCGAGGTCAAGGACGTGCTCCTCCTCGACGTCACTCCGCTCTCGCTCGGGATCGAGACCAAGGGCGGCGTGATGACGAAGCTGATCGAGCGCAACACGACGATCCCGACCCGCAAGGCGGAGACGTTCACGACGGCCGAGGACAACCAGCCGTCGGTCGAGATCCACGTCCTCCAGGGCGAGTCGGAGATGGCGACCTACAACAAGACGCTCGGCAAGTTCCAGCTCGTCGGGATCCCTCCGGCGATGCGCGGGATGCCGCAGGTCGAGGTCTCGTTCGACATCGACGCGAACGGGATCATTCACGTCACCGCGAAGGATCACGGCACCGGCAACGAGCAGCAGATCAAGATCGAGGGCGGCTCGGGCCTCGCCGAGGATGAGGTGCAGCGGATGGTCAAGGACGCCGAGGCTCACGCCGACGAGGCGCGCGGCCTGCGCGAGCTCGCCGACGCGCGGAACACGGCCGAGAACCTCGCCTACCAGACCGAGCGGAGCCTCAAGGAGCACCGCGAGAAGCTGGACGAGGGCGATGCCGCCACGATTGAGGGCCGGATCATGGAGCTGCGTTCCACGCTCGAGTCCACCGATGTCGCCGAGATCCAGGCGAAGACCGAGGCGCTGAACGAGGCCTCGCGGAAGCTCGCCGACGCGGTCTACGCCCAGGCGAGCGCGCAGCAGCAGGCGCAGGCGTCCGGTGAGTCGAACGGCGACGCGCCGAGCGACGAGGTGATCGAGGACGCCGACTACGAGGTGGTCGACGAGGAAGAGGCCAAGACCTCGTGACCGACGAGACACGCCAGGACGAAGTGGAGGAAGCCGTCGAGGAGCCGGAGGTCGAGGAGACTCCGGCTCCGGACGACTCGTACCTCCGGCTCGCGGCCGACTTCGACAACTACCGCAAGCGGGTCGCGCGCGAGCACGCGGAGCTGGTGGTGCGTGCGAACGAGCGGATCCTGAACGAGCTCCTGCCCGTGCTCGACGACCTCGAGCGCGCGCTCGAGGC
>DATLXM010000083.1:0-5210 GCA_035575835.1 Gaiellaceae bacterium | reverse complement strand
GCGGGAGCACTCGGGCTCGTCGGCGGCGGGATCGTCGTCGGGATCGGCGCGCTCACGGACGGCATCGGCGGCGAGCTCGCGCTGATCGCGGCGCTGGCGCTCGTCCCGAACGTCCTCTGGCAGACGGTCTCGGGCGTCCTGCTCGGACTGGCGCGGGTGCGGCTCTGGAACTACGTGCAGGCGCTCTCGCCGATCCTCACCCTCGGCGGGATGCTGATCCTCGTGGTCGGGCTCGGAGGCGGGGTGCGCGCGGCGCTCGTCGCCTGGACGCTCGCGCACGCGCTCACTGCGACGTTCGCGCTCGTCGCGGCACGCGACCTCTGGCTCCCGATCGGGCCGCCTCCGCTTCTCGACACGCACGGCCGGACGCTGCTCAGGCTCGCCCTCCTGCTCGGCGCGGTGCAGGTGGTGAACCTGATCGCGTACCGGATCGAGCTCTTCATCCTCGAGTGGTACGACGGGGTCGCCGCGGTCGGGATCTACTCGATCGCGATGCAGGCCGCGGAGGCGATGTGGCTGATCCCGGCCGCGATCGCGACCGCGATCACCGGTCCGGTCGTGCACGACGACGAGCACGACGCGAGCACGCTCGTCCGGCGCTCGGCGCTGAAGGGGCTCGTCTACACCGCGGGGGTCGCCCTCGTCGTCGGGCTGGCGGCTCCGTTCCTGATCCCGTTCCTCTTCGGCGCCGACTTCGACTCGGCGGCGCGCCCGCTCGCGATCCTCCTGCCGGGCATCGTCGCCTACGCACCGGTGACCGTGCTGGTCGTCTACCTCTCGCTCCGCCACGGCCGGCCCAACCTGAGCCTGGGTGTCGCGGTCGTCGCGATGGTGGTCACGGCGGCGCTCGCGCTCGTCCTGATCCCACGCTGGGGGGCCGAGGGGGCAGCGGCCGCCAGCGCGCTCGGCTACGCCGCCGGCAGCGCCCTCGCCTGGCTTCTCTTCGCGCGGCTCGCGCGGAGGAATCGCGCCGCCTGACGGTCTACAATCGGCTCATGGACGGGGTCTCTACGCAAGTCGAGGCGCGTCACCGCGCCCTGATCGAGGCGCTGCCCGATCTCGTGCTCCGGATCGGGGCGGACGGCACCTACCTCGAGCTCGGAGGCGACCTCTCACTCCTCGCGAATCCGCCGGAGGTCGTGGTCGGCGCAAACGTGCGCGAGCTCCTGCCGAAGGAGATCGCCGACCAGCTGCTCGCCGGGATCGAGACGGCACTCGCTGCGGGCCACCTCGCGACTGTCGACTATCACCTGCGTACCCACCTCGGCGAGGAGCGCGACTTCGAGCTTCGGATCGCCCCCACCGGCCCGGCCGAGGTGCTCGTCGTCGTCCGCGACGTGACCGTCCTCCACGACGCGATGCGGGAGCTACGTCGGTCTCGTTCGCGGATCGTCTCCTCCGGAGACGCCGAGCGGCGCCGGATCGAGCGGAACCTGCACGACGGGGCGCAGCAGCGGCTCGTCACCGTCTCGCTCCACCTCCACCTGATGCGCCGGTATCTCGCGGATCGCCCGGAGGCGGTGCCGGAGCTCCTCGAGGCGGCCCAGGCCGAGCTGGCGCTCGCGCTGGAGGAGATCCGCGAGCTCGTCCGGGGACTCCACCCTCAGATCCTGACCAAGCACGGGCTTCCGCGCGCCGGCGGAGCGCTCGCTCGTGCCGGTCGAGATCGCCGAGCTTCCGGACGAGCGCCTCGGCCCTGCGACCGAGGCGGCCGCCTACTACGTGGTGGCGGAGACGCTCGCGAACGCCGCGAAGCACGCCCGCGCCGGGCTGATCACCGTTCGGGTCGCCTGTGAGGGGCGTATGCGATCGTCGAGGTGGCGGACGACGGCGTCGGCGGGGCCGATCCCGCCGGGTCGGGGCTCCAGGGCCTCGCCGACAGGATCGCCGCCCTCGGTGGCCACTTCGCGGTCTCGAGCATCGCCGGTGCCGGGACGGCCGTCCGCGCGGAGCTTCCGACCGGCTGAACCGCGACTCTCGCCGGCAGGAACGAGGCGTCGCGGGCCGAACACGCGCTGCGGCCGAACGGCCACGACCCGGGAGGTGCGAATGAACGGAACGACGCCCGTGCAGAGCGTTGCCCGCCTGGTGGGCATCGTCTTCCTGCTCGTCGGAGTCGCCGGCTTCATCCCCGGCATCACGGCGAACCTGTACGAGGGCCTGGAGTTCGCCGGGGACGAAGGCAATGCGGAGCTGCTCGGCCTCTTTCAGGTCAGCGTCCTGCACAACATCGTCCACGGGCTCTTCGGGATCGGGATCCTGATGGCGGCGACCCCCGAGGGTGCACGCACCTTCCTGCTCGGCAGCGGCGCGATCTACGTCGTTCTCTTCCTGCTCGGCGTCCTCGGCGGCGGAGACTGGGTGCCGATCAACGACGCGGACAACTGGCTCCACCTCGGCTTCGCGGTCGGACTGATCGCGCTCGGCCTGCTCACGGCGCGCGACCGAGAGAGAACGATGCCGACGACGTAGCTGCGGCCCACCGGCCCGAGCGAGAGCGGCGGCCTGATTCCGCCTCCCGTTTCTCGTAAACCTTATGAATACCCTCAAAAGTGGTGTTATGCTGGCCCCGAATCTGCCGATGAGAAGAGTCAGATGTCGTCTACCACCAGGGGTTCTCACATGCTTCGGATCGTCATGCTGGTCGCGCTCGCGGCTGCACTCTTCACCTCGACCGCCTCCGCGTCCGAGCTGATCGACCGGAACGCCGCCGGCGTCCAGCTCCAGGTCGCCAAGAACGGCCAGGCCCTGCTCAGCTACAACGCCCGCGGCAAGCGCTGGAATGTGCTCGCCTGGGACGCCGTGAACGCGCTCGCCCCGACGACCGCCCGCAAGCAGCTCGAGTTCAAGCTCGACTACTCCGGTGGCTACGGCACCTACAAGAAAGACGTCTGGAAGACCTTCACGAACGCCTGCCGCCCCTACGACGGCCCCGACCTCCAGTGGCTCGTGACCGCGTGCAAGGCTCCCGACGGCTCCTACTGGGCCGTGCAGGCGTGGCAGCGGATGCTCCCCAACTACGGCCTCGACGCGACGCCGAAGCAGGCGGTCTGGGAGCTGCGCCTCTCCCACTGGACGGGTGAGCTCCCCGAGCTGACCGTGAAGCTGAACTGGGCCTACAAGAAGTTCCACCACATCTTCGGCTCGTTCACCTACCAGGGGAAGCCTGTGCACGGCTTCCAGTCGACCTCCGTGGGCGAGCCACTCGACACGTTCGGGCGCAACCTCTACCTCGACACCTTCGACTCGGCCTACGGCAAGGGCTGGAAGCGTGAGAACAGCTTCCTGATGCACAAGGGCACGGGCAAGTTCTGTTACGGCTTCTACACCCACGGCGCTCGCCCGATCGGAGCCGGCACCCGCTACCGCGCGACGATCATCGGGCCCGGCGTCACTCCGGACATCTACTGGGAGTCCGACGCGCTCGGGGAGTACGACAAGGAGTTCGATCTCCAGATGCACGAGGAGCAGAAGACCTTCTACGTCGGCGACGGGCTCTGTAAGGCCGTCTAGTCCTTTGCGCCTAGAGTTCCTCGCCGTGACGAGCGGCGAGGAGCTCAAGCGCGTCCTTCGGCGCCATCCCGTCGGGGTGAGCGTCGTCACCGTCGACCTCGACGGCGAGCGGATCGGGCTCACCGTCGCCTCGCTCGTCTCCCTCGCGCTCGAACCGCCGCTCGTCGGGATCTCGATCGCCCGCTCGGCGGCGCTGCACGAGTTGCTCCGGGCCGCCGGAGGATTCGCAGTATCCCTCCTCGCAGCCGATCAGCTCACCCTCGCTCAGCACTTCTCCCGGGGAGTGCCGCCGATCGCGCTCTGGACCGGGATCGACCTCCTGGACGGGGTTCGCGGGCCGCTCCTCGCCGGCGCGCTCGGCTGGCTCGAGTGTGGGCTCGCCGCCGAGCACGAGGCCGGCGACCACACACTCTTCGTCGGCCGGGTGGAGCGCGCCGAGACGGGCGCCGAGGGATCTGCCCTGGTTCGGATCGACGGCGACTACGCATGACCTCGGCGGTCGTCTTCGACCTCGACGGCGTAATCGTCGACAGCGAGCAGGTGTGGGACGACGTACGCGAGGCGCTCGTCCGCGAGCGGGGCGGCCGTTGGAGCGAGACGGCGCAGGCGGACATGATGGGGATGAGCTCGCCGGAGTGGTCGCGCTACCTCCACGAGGAGCTCGGCCTCGCGGATTCGCCGCAGGAGCTGAACGACGAGGTGGTGCGGCGGATGCTCGCGCGCTATCGCGAGTCGCTGCCACTGATCGACGGAGCCGTCGCCGCCGTGCGCCGGCTGGCCGCCGCCTTCCCGCTCGCCGTGGCGTCGTCCTCGAACCGGCCGTTGATCGAGACCGTCCTCGAGACCGCGGGGATCGCGGAGCTCTTCGCCGTCGTCGTCTCCTCGGAAGAGGTCGCCCGCGGCAAGCCCGCACCGGACGTCTATCTCGAGGCGGCGCGGCAGCTGGGCGTCGAACCCGAGCGCTGCGCGGCGGTCGAGGACTCGTCGAACGGCCTCCGAGCAGCCTGCGCAGCGGGATTTCGCGTGATCGCCTTCCCGAACCGCCACTATCCGCCGGCACCGGACGCGCTCGCCCTCGCCGACCTCCTCGTCGAGTCGCTCGACGAACTCACGCCTGAGTCAGTGCACACGGCCTAGGAGCACGCAGCCGTTGTGGCCGCCGAGCCCCATCGCGTTCGAGAGCGCGACGTCGAGCTCGACCCCGGTGCCGGCCAGCGGGCGCGCCTCATTCGGGACGTAGTCGAGGTCGCACTCCGGATCCGGCGTCCGGTAGTTGATCGTCGGGGGCAGGATCTGGTGCTGGAGTGCGAGCGCACACATCATCGACTCGATCGCGCCCGCGGCGCCGAAACAGTGGCCGGTCGTCGACTTCGTCGAGGAGACGGCGAGCCGGTAAGCGTGCTCACCGAACACACGCTTGATCGCGTTCGTCTCGGCGAGATCGCCGAGGGGGGTCGAGGTGCCGTGGGCGTTGATGTAGCCGACGCGCTCCGGCTCGACCGACGAGCGCACGAGCGCGGCGCTCATCATCTCCGCGACGCCGACGGACTCGGGGTCGGGCTGGGCCATGTGATGGGCGTCGTTCGAGGCCCCGTAGCCGAGCACCTCCGCGTACACGGTCGCGCCCCGAGACTGCGCCGATTCGAGCTCTTCGAGCACGAGGATGCAGGCCGCCTCGGCCATCACGAAGCCGGCCC
>DATLXM010000082.1:0-42068 GCA_035575835.1 Gaiellaceae bacterium | reverse complement strand
CGGACGATGTCGTGGAAGACCATGAAGTTCGCGAGCAGGATCTCGTCCATCCGCCGGATCGCATGGAAGGCGTGCAGGTCGTGCTCGGCGCACTCGCTCTCGATGTGACGGGACTCGTTCGCGAGGTGGACGCTGCCCGGGTGGATCCGCTCGCCACGCGACTCGAGCACCGCCGTCACCGGGTGCTGAGCCAGCCAGTCGATCTCGAGATCGGGATGGAGCTTGCGGAGCTCGTCCGCGATCGCCCCGTCCCGCTGCGCGTGGCCGAGGCCGATCGGCGAGGAGACGAAGAGCGCGCGCTTCGGCCGGGAGCGGCCGCGCACCCATCGGGCGGGGTGCGGTGCCGGCTGCACGAAGTCTCGGAGGAGGAGGTTCACCTTCACGGGGTCGCGCACGTGCGGCGCGTGCCCCGATCCCTCGAGCAGGACAGGGCGACCCCCGCTGTGCTCGGCGAGCGCGAGCCCCCGCGTGTGCGAGACCACGGCATCGGCCTCGCCGTGGATCACGAGCACGGGGCACTGCACACGGCCGGCGAGCTCCCGAGCCTCCTCGGGTGTCAGAGTCCTGCCGCCCTGCGCGGTCACGAGGATCTCGGCGCTCGTCTCCAGCCCCCAGCCGACGCAGTCCTCGATGGGCTTCGTCGAGTGCGGCTCGGTGAAGATCCGATCGAAGAAGAACTCGAGGAAGCCGCGGTAGTCGCGCAACCAGGAGTGCTTGTTGTACCGCGCCCAGCCCTCGTCGGTCACGAGCTCCTCGTCCCAGGAGTGAACCAGCCGTTCCCGCAGGGGCTCGCCTCCGCCGGAGTAGGCCGGGCCGATGAAGACCGCGCCTTCGACGCGATCGGGATGGTTCGCGGCGAGCAGCAGGCCTCGTTGGACGCCGAGCGAGAACCCTACGACGCATGCCCGGCCGGTGCCGGTCGCGTCGAGCACCGCAAGCGCGTCCGCTGCGAACTCGTCTTCGTCGTAGGCCGCCGAGTCGTCGGGTCGATCGGAGCGTCCGTTGCCCCGTCCGTCGAAGGTGACGACGCGGCAGTGGCGTGCGAGGTACGGGATCTGCATCTTCCACTGCCTCGAGTGGATGATCGACCAGGTCGGCAAGAGCAGGACGGTCGGCTCGCCGCTGCCGTAGACCTCGTAGAAGACGCGTACGCCGTCACGCTCGACGAAGCCCGTCTCGTCCGGGTAGCAGGCGCGGCTCTGCTCGTGTGCGCTGCGCTCAGTCGTCGCCATTGAGCGACTCCTCGATCCAGTCGAGCAGCTCCGCATGTCCCTCGTCGATCCCGAGCTGCCGCTCGAGCATCATCCCCTGGTTGAACGTCGCCACGAGCGCGACGAGCGCCGGCAGCGGCAGCGCAAGGCCGAGGTCGTCGCGCGCCTGGGCGAAGGCCTCGGTCAGCACGACGCGCCACTCCTCGGTGACGTGCGCGATCCGAGCGCGCAGATCGGGCCGGCTCCAGGCGAAGGCCTGCAGTTCGAGCCAGATCTTCTGGTAGCGCGCGTCCGCCTCGAGGTACGTCATGGCCTGCCGCCACTTGTCCAGGAACGGCTCGTCCCCGGCGTAGAGCGCTCGCTGCCGCTCGATCAGGCGGTCTGTGAAGCGCTCCAGCGTCTGCGCCATGACGTTCTCGATCGAGCCGAAGTAGTAGTGGACGAGACCGTGGTTGACGCCGGCCTCTTCTCCGAGCCGGCGGGTCGTCACTGCCCCATACCCGAACTCGACGAGCAGCCGCTCGGCAGCGTCGAGGAGTGCGCCCTCCGCGTGGACGCGGGCTGCCGGTTGAACGGTCTTAGTCATTCGTCCTAGACAGTTGACTAAATCCTCGCGCCTGTCAAGCCTTCCGGTTGCGCGAGCGCCACTCCGCGAGCCAAGCGAGCGCGCGCAGGCCCAGCCAGATCGGGGTCAGAAGCACGTAGAAGACGAAATCGGCGGCCACGAGGATCGTCAGCCAGAGCGCCCAGCGCCATTTCGGAACGGGAGGCTTCTCCCTCACGCGACGGGCGCACCCTGGCGGCGGCGGTCGACGAGGCGGATCACGCGGTGGGCGGTCTCCTCGATCGAGAGCCCGGTCACGTCGATCACGGGGCAACCGAGCCGTCGGTGCAGCGCTGCGGCCTCGTCGAGCTCCTCGTAGATCTCGAGCAGCTCCGAGTAGACCTTGTTCTTCCCGGCCCCCATCGCCTTCACACGGTCGGCCCGGATCTCGCCCAGCCGCTCCGCGTCGATCGTCAGGCCGACGATCTTGGTCGAGTCGACGTCGTGGAGCTCGGGCGGCGGCTTGATCCCCTTCACGATCGGCACGTTCGCCGCCTTGTACCCCATGTAGCCGAGGTAGATCGAGAGCGGCGTCTTCGAGGTGCGGGAGACGCCGACGAGGACGATGTCCGCCTCGTGGAGGCCGCTGCCGACGCCGTCATCGAACTTGACCGCGAACTCGATCGCCTCCATCCGCTTGAAGTAGGTCGAGTTGAGCGGCGGCCGCGCCCCCGGGGTCATCTTCGCGGCCATCCCGGAGACCTTCGCGATCGACTCGATCGGGTGGCCGAGGATGTCGCAGTAGTGGATCTTCGAGCTCCGGCAGAGCGAGCGCATCGACTCGCGCAGCTCCCGGTCGACGAGGGTGTAGACCATCACCGCGGGCCGGCCCTTCGCGCGGTTGATCGCGAGCGCGAGGTCGTCGATCGTCTCGACCCGCGGGTGGCGCACCTCCTCGAACGGCTGCTCGGGGAACTGCGCTTCGAGCGCCTGGACGAGCCGCGTCGCGGTCTCTCCCGTCGAGTCCGAGAGGATGTGCAGCTCGACGATCTCGCGGGCCGGGTTCACCGGGCGGAGGCTACCGCCGCGACCCGCGCGCCGGTGAGCCGGACGAGGTCTGCCGGGGCGAGCTCGAGCTCGAGGCCGCGCCGGCCCGCGCTGACGTAGATCGTCTCGAACACGAGGGCCGACTCGTCGAGCGTCGTCGGCAGTCGCTTCCGCTGCCCGAGTGGGCTGACCCCGCCGAGCACGTACCCCGTGGCCCGCTCCGCGGCCGCCTGCTCCGCGAGCACGGCCCGCTTCCCGAGCGCGCGCAGGTCGAGCTGCGCGGCGACGGGGACGATCGCGACCCCGAGCGCCCCGTCCTGCGTGACGACGAGCGTCTTGAAGACGCGTTCCGGTCCGACCCCCAGCAGCTCTGCCGCCTCGAGCCCGTAGGAAGGCGCCCGCGGGTCGTGCCCGACCTCGTGGAGGATGAACGAGATTCCGGCCCGCTCGGCTGCGACCACCGCCGGCGTCATCCCGGTAACGTCTTCCGTCTCGTGAGCACCGACGCCGTCACCATGGACACGATCGTCTCACTCGCGAAGCGGCGCGGCTTCGTCTTCCCGTCCTCGGAGATCTACGGAGGCCTCGGCTCGTCCTACGACTACGGGCACTACGGCGTTCTCCTCAAGGACAACGTCAAGAGCGCGTGGCAGCGAGCGATGATCCAGGAGCGCGACGACATCGTGGCGCTCGACTCTTCGATCATCCTCCACCCCGACGTCTGGAAGGCATCGGGGCATGTCGGCGGCTTCACCGACCCACTCGTCGACTGCAAGACGTGCAAGTTGCGCTTTCGCGCCGACCATTTGAACGACCTCGAGCACGACGAGGTGCGCTGCGGCAAGCGGCCGAGCAAGCGCCCCGGCGAGACCTCCGACTGCGACCTGACCGAGGCTCGCCAGTTCAACCTGATGTTCGAGACGCGCGTCGGCGCGGTCGAGGAGACCGGCACGCAGGTCTACCTCCGGCCGGAGACCGCGCAGGGGATCTTCATCAACTTCAAGAACGTGGCCCAGATCGCGCGGCGCAAGCCGCCGTTCGGGATCGCGCAGGTCGGAAAGTCGTTCCGGAACGAGATCACGCCGGGCAACTTCATCTTCCGGACGCTCGAGTTCGAGGTGATGGAGATGGAGTTCTTCGTGCCGCCCGCCGACGCGGAGGAGTGGTACCGCTACTGGGTCGACGAGCGGGTCGCCTGGCACAAACGCTACGGGATCCGCGACTCACACCTCCGCGTGCGCCCTCACGACTTGGACGAGCTCTCCCACTACTCGAGCGGGACGAGCGACATCGAGTACCTGTTCCCGATCGGCTGGTCGGAGCTCGAGGGGATCGCGAACCGGGGCGACTACGACCTGACCCAGCACACGGCGGCGTCCGGGACGAAGCTCGAGTGGGTCGAGCAGGACGGGGGCTCGCGCTACACGCCGCACGTGATCGAGCCTGCGCTCGGCGTCAACCGCTCGATGCTCGCGTTCCTCATCGACGCCTACGACGAGGAGGTCGTGGCCGAGCGCGAGCGGACGGTGCTGCGGCTTCATCCGCAACTCGCGCCGGTGAAGGCCGCGATCCTGCCGCTGATCGGCAAGAGCGAGGACATGGTCTCGAAGGCCCGGGCGCTCTTCGACGAGCTCCGTGTCGTCGCGAGCGTCGAGTACGACGACAGCGGTGCGATCGGGCGCCGCTACCGGCGCCAGGACGAGATCGGGACGCCGTTCGCGCTCACGATCGACGAGGTCACGCTCGAGGACGACACGGTCACGATCCGCGACCGAGACTCGCTCGCGCAGGAGCGGATCCCGCTCGGCGGTGCGCGTGCGTACCTGCTCGACCGGCTTTCGCAGCCCTGGAGCTCCCCGAAGGCCTCCTAGCGAATTCGGCCGCGGCGCTCGAGCAAGCGCTCGCCCGGAGCGAAGCCGAATTTGCCGTAGAGCGCGTGCGCGTCGGCGGTATGGAGGATCCAGCGCCGTTCGGCGTACGGGCATTCGTCGATCGTGAAGCGGACGAGCTCGAGTCCTAGCCCCCGCCCGCGATGGTCGGGGTGGACATAGACGTCCGCGAGGTAGACGAGACCCGCGTCGGGCGCGTCGACCGCCCGTGAGAAGCCGATCTGGTCGGATCCCAGGTAGAGCCCGACGACCCTGCCGGCGCGGTCGAGCAGACCGTCCATCGCCTCCCGCGACCGGCCCTTCGCCCAGTACGACTCCTCCGAGATGAAACGGTGCACCTCGGCGCGGTCGACCCGCGCGGGATCGTCGTCGAGCTCGTATCCCTCCGCTAGCTCGCGTCTCACGGGCGAACCCTTCGGGCGCCGGCGGCGAATATCCTCCGTGACGATGGCGCGTCGTACCCTGATCCTGCTTGCGATCGCGTTGCCGCTCGTCGCACTCGACCTCGCGCACAAGGCACTCGCGAGCACGCCCGAGTGGGCCTATCACCCACGCGGCGGCGCCTGGATCACGATGTGCGTGGTCGTCTTCGCGGGCTGCGTCGCGCTGACGCGCGTCCCGTCAGCGCTCGTGGCGGTGACCGCGGGGGTGCTCGCCGCGGGTGCCGCCGGAAACGGGATCGCAGCCTTGGCCTCCGAGCCGGGAATCCCGAATCCGCTCGTCGTCGAGTTCGACCGCGGCACCGTGGCCTTCAACGTCGCGGATCTCTTCACGCTGGCCGGGATCGCGCTCCTGATGGTCACGCTGAGCTCCGTCACGATCCGCAACCGCGAGCAGCTGCTGCCGCCCCGTGCCTTCGCCCGGATGCTCTGGCGCCGGGTGCGCTCGAGCTGAATCCACGCTCGGGCCGAATCACGCGGTCAGCGTGCGCAGCCGGAAGCCGCCGCTGTACTCGTACGAGGCGGTGACCACCGCGAGGGCCTCGCGTGAGCTCCGTTCGCCAAGCCCCGTATCGTGCGCGCCGGCGAGCGGCGTCATCAGGAGCGCCTGGATCCCGCCGAGGCCGGCCGGCGAGAGCGCAACGGTGCCCGGGCCACACGCCCGGCAGACGGCGCCGCCCGCGGCCGGCACGTAACCGACGAGATCCTCGACGGCGCCGCACTCGACGCAGGTGTCGAGGTGCGGGAGGTAGCCGGAGAGCCAGAGCAGCTTCAGCTGAAAGGAGAGGACGAGCGGATCGAGTGCCGGACGGGCCGGCGCGCGGGTGGGCAGGGTGTCGAGGGCGTCGAGGAAGCGAGTCAGAGCCGTGAACGCGCGCTCGTTCGCTTCCTGCTCGGTGAAGAGCCGAAGCATCGCCTCGGATCCGATCATTCCGACGGCCAGGCGATACGGCTCCTCCCGGGCCGCGTGGTGGGAGGCGATCAGCGAGGCGCCGGTCACCGTGCCGAGCTCGCCCGAGCCGCGGTGCAGCATCAGCTCGACGTGCGAGAGCGGCTCGAGTCGAGCGCCGAAGCGCGACTTCGTCCGCCGGATCCCCTTGGCGACCGCCCCCACCCGGCCCCGGTCGGCCGTGTAGGCATGGAGGACGCGATCGGCCTCTCCGAGCCGGAACGAGCGGAGGATCACCGCCTCTGTCTTCGAGGTGCGGCCCATCCTCCGAGTGTAGAGAGGGCACCCACAGGAACGATTCCTCGGCTCGGGACGTTGACACTGCGATGCCGCCGATCCAGATCTACACGACGCGCTGGTGTGGCTATTGCGTGCGTGCGAAGGCCCTGCTCGACGCGAAGGATCTCTCCTACGACGAGATCTCTCTCGATGGCGATCCTTCGTTCCGCCAGACGCTCTACGACCTCACCGGCGGCTGGTCGGTTCCGCAGATCCTGATCCACGGCGAGCCGATCGGCGGCTACACCGAGCTCTGGCGGCTCGAGCAATCGGGCAAGCTGGCCGAGAAGCTCGCCGCCTAGAGAGCCCGCTGGGCGGACGGCCTCAGCCGCCCGCCCTACGCGGAAGGTTCCTAGTTGTCGTCGTCCTCGACGTCGTCGTCCTCGACGTCGTCACCTTTCCCGCCGCGATTCGGCTCGAAGTCGAAGACGGTCGTCTTCCCCTCGACACCGATCGCAAGCGCGTCGGTGTTCCCGACGAAGCCCCCGAGCCAGTTACCGCCGGCCTTGAGGAGGACCGCCCCCAACGTCCGGTGCACACCGGCGTTCGGGAACTTCGCGAGAACCTCGGACCACGTGCACGGGTCGGCCTGGCTGCAGCCGGTCACCGGCGTGTTCTGCGGCGCCCGCGTGAACCACCAGTTGCCGGGCTGAGCGTCGTCCTGCGTATCCCACCGCTGCCAGGCGCCGGTCAGCACGAGCTTCGTGTAGTACGGCTCGTAGACGATCCGGCCCTGGAAGGACTCGTCTGCATCCGTGAGGTCGCGGTCGATGTTGAACTGGAGCGCGATCGCGAATGCGGGCGCGCCGAACTGGCGGTACGTCGAGTAGGTGAGCTTCGAGAAGTCTGCGAGACGCGTGCCCTGATAGCCCGCCTTGCCGAGACCCTCTCCGCCCGTGCTGTCGACGGTGAGCTGCGCGCTGCCCTTGCCGAGCGGCGGCCGCTCCGGCCCCCGGACCATCATCCCGGAGCCGTTCGGCGTCTCCTGCGCGAACGACCAGCCCTTCATGTTCTTCGGGGAGACGACGACCCGCTTGCCGTTGTCGCTCTTGTCGCCGTCGGCGGCGGCGATCGGTGCCCCGATCAGCATTCCTGCCAGGACGAGCAGCCAGACGACTGCTCCGTGCCTCGGCCTGCGGACTCGCTTCGAGTTCTGCATTGGTGATCCCCCTCGTCGTGGTGTGAATGGAGAGGCTGCGGACCCCGTTTCCGGGGCCAGCAGCCCGACGCGATCGACTCGACTAGTTGTCGCGGTCGCCGTTCTCGTCGTCGTCGTCGTCGTTCTCGTCGGCGTCGTCATCGCCCTTGTCCGCCTTGCAGAGCCCCGGGCGATTCTCGGTGACGCCGCTGTTCTTGATCCAGAAGTTCGCGGTGCCGGCCGTGCCCGCCCCGACGGAATCGTCGTGGCAGTCGTGCTCGGCGTTGCCGTTGAGGTGGTTCTTCTCGATCCGGTTGTTCGAGGTGTCGGAGCCCATGAAGATGCCGTCGTAGAACGTGCTGTCGGTGAACCGGTTCCGGTCGATCAGCGTCCCGCTCGTCGCCGAGACGCTCAGGTTGTCGTCGTTCCGGAAGGCTCGGTTCTCGCTGATCCGCGTCCCGGAGCCGGCCTCGAAGAGCAGGATGCCCGCAGAGCTGAACAAGCCGGCGGTCGCCAGCGAGTACGTGTTGTCGCTGACGCGGTTCGCCCGTACCTCCGCCACCGCGCCGCGGCTGACCTGAATCCCGTTCTGCGCGATGATCGGGGTCGGCCCGATCCCTCGGATCTCGTTGCCGACGATGACGGCCCTCGAGCCCACGTTGTCGACTGTGGGGCCGTTCTTCTGGTACCGATCGATCAGGTTGCCGGCGATCAGCGCCTGTCCGACCTGGCCTTCGGCCCGGCGGCCGACCTGGATCGCGACCCCGTTCTGGCAACCGCTGAACGGCGTGTCGCGAATCTCGGTGATGTGGTTGCGCAGGATGTTCGCCGAGGCGTTGCCGTCGACGCGCACGCCGGCGCGGATGCTGTCGCAACCGAGCGGACCGGGCCCGGTGACGACGAAGTCGAGCAGGGTCACGTTCCGCGACACCGTGATCCGCACGATCGACTTCGAGTTGACCACGTCGGCGGCGAGCGTCGCCGGCGCCTGAATGATCGCGGCCAGCCGCACCTGCGACCGGACGACGACGTTGTCCTTGCCCGCCGGAACGGTGACCTGCTCCGGATACGTACCGGGGCAGACGAGCACGGTGTCGCCTGGCGCGGCCGCCGTCACGCCCGCCTGGATCGTCGTGAACTGCGCGTTCGGGCACTCCACCCGGTCGTTGTCGACCACCCGCGTCGCCGCTGCAGCAGCCTGTGCCCCGAACCCGGTCGCGAGACCGAGGACTGTCAGCGTCAGAAGAATCTTCCGCATCGTTCCCCCAAACTCGTAGGTGGGCTGCCGCCGTGAAGCCAGGAGTCAGCAGCCGTGTGTGCGGAAAGTAACAGGGTTTCAGGTGAATATGTGTCGTACAGCGTCGTAGCGGACTCAGCCGGGCTGGCATGTGGGGCAGTACCACGTGCTGCGGCCCCCGACGCGCGTCTTCGCGAACATGGTCCCGCAGCGGTCGCACGGCTCCTCCGTCCGGCCGTACGCGCGGAACTCGCGCTGCATCGAGCCGGAGGAACCGTCCGGAAGCCGATAGTCGCTGAGCGTCGAGCCCTGGCGGGCGAGGCCGAGTTCGAGCGCTTTCCGGATCGCCTGGTGCAATCGACGGAGCTCGGCGGCCTCCAGGGCTCCGGCCTCCCGGAGCGGGTTCAGCTTCGCGTACCAGAGCGCCTCGTCGACGTAGATGTTCCCGAGCCCTGCGAGCGTGCGCTGGTCGAGAAGCGCCGCCTTGAGGGGGGCTCGGCGACCCCGGAGGCGCTCGCCGAGGCCACGGGCCGTGAACGCGGGGAGCAGCGGCTCCTCGCCGACGCGGGCGGCGATGTAGGGCTCGACTGACTCCGGCTCGAGCAGGAGCCAGGTGCCGAACCGGCGGGCGTCCTTGTAGGCGACGCTCGTTCCGTCGTCGAGCGTGAGGAGGGCTCGCCGGTGGACGTCGTCCGCGAGGTCCGAGTCGCGCAGCGAGCCGGTCATCCGCAGGTGGATCAGGAGCGCGCGCCCCGAGTCGAAGCGGACGATCAGATACTTGCCGCGACGATCCACCTCGCGGACGCGTTCACCGCGGAGCTCGGCGGCCACCTCCACCGGGTCGAAGGGGCGGGTCAGGCGCGCGTCGAAGATCTCGACGCCATCGAGTCGCCGCCCCTCGAGCGCCGGCGCGATCGCGCGGCGCACGGTCTCGACCTCGGGCAGCTCAGGCAACGACGTCGAGCAGGATCGAGTGCTCGCGCGGAGCCGCGTCGCCGAGCTCGTACGCGGCGAGAACCTCGGCGGCGGCTGCATCCGTGCCCGCCTCGTCGCGGCCGTGCACCTCGGCCAGCACGTCACCAGCTTCGACGGCAGCACCGCGCTTGACACGGCAGACGACGCCGACGGCGTGGTCGATCTCGTCGCCCTTCGCCTGCCGGCCGGCCCCGAGGTGGACCGCGGCAAGCCCGACGTCGATCGCTCCGAGTCGTGTGACGGTGCCGGCCCGCGGGGCGACGACGTCGCGGACGATCGGCGCCGCCGGGAGCGCAGCCGGGTCGGGGTCGCCCCCCTGGGCGCGGATCCAGCGCTCGTACACCGCGAGCGCGGAGCCGTCGTTGACCGCCTCCTCCGCGCGCCTGCGCCCTTCCGCTGCGTCGATCCCGAGGTCGGAGAGGGCGAGCAACCGGGCGCAGGCGTCGAGCACGAGCTCGGTGAAGTCCGGAGGGCCCTCGCCGCAAACGGTGTCACGAGCCTCGGCGATCTCGAGCGCGTTCCCGACTGCGGCTCCGAGCGGCTGATCCATGTCGGTGAGCAGGCACACGACCTCCCTGCCCGCGTGCCGGCCCAGCTCGAGCATCGTCTCGGCGAGCACGCGCGCATCCTCGATCGTCTTCATGAACGCCCCGTCCCCGACCTTGACGTCGAGCACGATCGCGTCGGCACCGCCCGCGATCTTCTTGGACATGATCGAGGAGGCGATCAGCGGGACGATGTCCACGGTCGCCGTCACGTCGCGGAGGCCGTAGAGCTGCTTGTCGGCGGGGACGAGGTCGTCGGTCTGCCCGATGATCGCGAGCCCGACCTCCTTGACCTGGGCGACGAACGCGTCAACCGAGAGGTCGACGGAGAAGCCAGGGATCGACTCGAGCTTGTCGAGCGTGCCGCCGGTGTGCCCCAGCCCGCGTCCGCTCATCTTCCCGACCGGGACGTCGCACGCGGCGACGATCGGGCCGACCGCGATCGTCGTCTTGTCCCCCACGCCGCCCGTCGAGTGCTTGTCCACGACCTTGCGTCCGAGCGCTGCGCCGAGGTCGAGGGTGCGACCGCTCCGGATCATCGCGTCGGTGAGCGCGTAGGTCTCGGCCGCGTTCAAGCCCTTGAAATAGACGGCCATGCAAAAGGCGGCGAGTTGGTAGTCGGGGAACTCCCCGCGCGCGTAGCCGAGGATCAGCTCGCCGATCTCCTCGGCACCGAGCTCCTCTCCGTTCCGCTTCCGCTCGATCAGCTCGGCGGGCCGGATCATGCGGCCTTCTCCGCGGCGAAAACGGCAATGACCTTCGTGGAGACGAAGGGCTCGTCGAACTCGGGCACGCGATCCAGATGCTTCTGCCCCCACGCCGAAGAGCCCACGTAACGGCGCATCGCCTCCGAGTCCGGAAACGCCACGGGCGTGACCAGATCCCGACGCTCGACCGTCGCGAAGTGGCGGTGAAGATGCTCCTCGCCGTTCTCGGCTCGAAAGGTGAACTGGCGAGCCGACATGTCGCGACCGACGACGTCCCAGAGCTCCTGAAAATCCCTCGCGCCGTTCGTGACCGCGACGAGCACGCCTCCCGGTCGCAAGACCCGCGCGATCTCGGCGAGTCCGAGATCGAGATCGGGGACGTGGTAGAGCATCCATGCTGCCACGACCGCGTCGAAGCTGTCCTCCTCGAAGGGAAGGGCTTGGACGTCGGCCACTCTTGCATCCACGTCACGCTCGCGTGCGAGCTCCACCATCCGCGGAGAGAGGTCGAGCGCCACAACCTCACAAGAGGCTTCGAGCTCGATCCTCTTTGCGAGCTCACCCCAGGCGCACCCGACCTCGAGCACGCGCTTCGGGGCGCGCCCTCGAAGCACCTCGATGACCACGTCACGCGCATCAACACCTCCCGCCGTGTGGAGATAGAGCGAGGCGCGAGCCGCAAGGCCATCTTCGGTGGCGTACTGCTCCGCCACGAGCCTCGGGTCGTTACTGCTCACGCCTTCTCCCCGGTGAAGATCACGTGCGAGCAGCGCGTCCGGAACGGGCCTGCGAGCTCCGGGACTCGGTCGGCGAGGTGGGCCCGGGTGATCGTGGCGGCGACGAACTCGCGCATCGAGGCGCTGTCGGGAAAGACGACCGTGCCGATCGCGTCTCGGCACTCGACGGCGTCGAAAGTGACGCGCCAGGATCGCTGCCCCGTTGTCGTAGCCGAAGGAGAGCCCGTGCGTGGGCACCGCTTCCAGAAGATCCCAGAGCTCGATCAGGTTCCGCTCGCCGATCGTGGCTGCGACTAAGCGGCCGCCCGGCTGGAGCACGCGCTTTGCCTCCTCGAGCGCGGTGTCGATCTCCGGCACGTGGTAGAGGACCCAGTTCGCGGCGACGCAGTCGAACTCGCCGTCCGCGAACGGGAGCGCCTGTGCGTCCGCGACCTCCGCCTGGATCCCGCGGGCGCGGGTCAGCTCGACCATTCGCTCGGAGACGTCGATCGCGAGCACCTTCGCCCCGAGCTCCTGCTCCACCCGCTCCGCGAACTGGCCGACGCCGCAGCCGATCTCGAGGAAGCGGCTCGGCCGGACCTCCGCGACGGCCGCGAAGGCCACGTCCTCGGGGCTGTCCCCTTCGGACAGGTCGCTGTAGGTCTGGTTCCGCCGGGACAGCCGCTCCTCGCTCGCGTACTCCCACTGGACGACGAGCGGGTTGTCGAGCCTCACGGCAGCAGGATCGGCGTGCCCGGGAACCCGCGCGCGGGCGCCTTGCCGCCGAGCCAGGCGTTCACAGTCGCGCCGACATCGGCGAACTCCCCGATGTGCACCTTCCCGGCCGCATTCCGCCCGACCGCGTAGGCGAGGAGGAGCGCGTGCTCCCGCGAGTGGTCGGTGGACGGCGTCGTCGGGTCGCACCCGTGATCCGAGGTGAGGATCAGGAGGTCGCCCGGCTGCAGCGCCTCGAGGATGTCCTCGAGCCGGCGGTCGAAGTCCTGGAGGCAGCGGTGGAAGTTGACCGGGTCGTTCCG
The DNA here is from genome assembly GCA_035575835.1 of Gaiellaceae bacterium. Classification (GTDB taxonomy): domain Bacteria; phylum Actinomycetota; class Thermoleophilia; order Gaiellales; family Gaiellaceae; genus Gaiellasilicea. The sequence goes on along the minus strand of DATLXM010000082.1, from coordinate 29,354 downwards.
GTGGCCCCAGAGCATGTCCGTCTCGACGAGGTTCGTGAAGACGAGCCCGCTCTCGATCGTCTGGAGGAGCTCCACGGTCCGGTTGATCCCGTCCACGTTCGACTTGGTCGGGCTCGACTCGTCCACGTCGCAGCCGGCGAAGATGTCACTGATCTTGCCGACGCCGTAGACCTTGTGGCCGGCGTCCCGGATCGATGAGAGATAGTTCGGCCGCTTCGGCTCGAGCGAGAAGTCGTGCCGGTTCGCCGTCCGATCGTAACTGCCGGGCTCGCCCGCGAAAGGGCGCGCGATCACCCGGCCGACGGCGTGCTTGCCCTTCAGGAGCTCGCGCGCGACGCGGCAGCCCTCGTAGAGCTCCTCGAGCGGGATCGACTCCTCGTGCGCCGCGATCTGGAAGACGGAGTCGCCGGAGGTATAGACGATCCACTTGCCCGTCTTCTGATGCTCCTCGCCGAGCTCCTCGATGATGTCGGTGCCGGACGCCGGCTTGTTCCCGATGACGCCACGGGCTGTCTTGTTCATGAACGGGTCGATCACGTCGTGCGGAAAGCCGTGCGGGTAGGTCGGCATCGCAGTCTCGGTGACGACCCCGACGAGCTCCCAATGGCCGGTGGTCGTGTCCTTCCCCTTCGAGCGCTCGAGCAGCCGGCCGGCGATCGCGGGAGCCCCCGGCTGGGGCGGGCAGCCCTCGAGCGGCATCACGTTTCCGAGCCCGAGCGCTTCGAGGGCAGGCAGGTCGAGCCCACCGACGGCGCTCGCGACGTTGCCGATCGTGTTCGATCCCACGTCGCCATAGGCGTCTGCGTCGGGCAGTTCTCCCGCCCCGACGGCGTCCAGCACGATCACGCACGCGCGAGGCATGCGGCTATTCTACGGCGCAGATGGAAACAGTCCTCGGTCTCCTCGGCATGGCCGTGTACATCCTCGCGGTCGTCGCACTCGCCGCGGGTGTCACGTACTCGGTCGTGAAGCTCAGCCCGTCCAAGAGCGCCAAGCAGGCGAAGCCGACCGCCTAGGCGGCTGCGAGCACGTCGTCGAGCGGCGCGTAGTCGAGGCCATGCGCCTCTGCAACAGCTTCGTACGTGATCTTCCCAGCAAGCACGTTGACCCCCTTGGCCAGCGCCTTGTCGCGCGCAACGGCTGCTGCGAGCCCGCCGTCGGCGATCGCCTCGACGTACGGGAGCGTGACGTTCGTGAGCGCCTTGGTCGACGTCACGGGCACGGCGCCGGGCATGTTCGCGACGCAGTAGTGGGTGACGCCGTCAACGACGTAGATCGGGTCGTCGTGCGTGGTCGCGTGTGAGGTTTCCGCACAGCCGCCCTGGTCGATCGCGACGTCGGCGAAGACCGCGCCTTCCTGCATCCCCGCGATCATCTGGCGGGTCAGGAGCTTGGGTGCGAGGGCGCCGGGGATGAGAACCGCGCCGATCACCACGTCGGCGTCCGAGACCGAGCTCTCGATCTCGAGCGTCGAGGACATGACGAGGTTGACCCGGCCGTGCAGGATCTCCTCCAGGTGGCGCATCCGGTCGACGGAGCGCTCGAGGATCGTCACCTGGGCGCCGAGCCCGAGCGCGATCACGGCAGCGTTGTAACCGACGATCCCGCCCCCGATCACGACCACTTTCCCGGGCGCCACACCCGCGACACCGCCGAGGAGGAGGCCGCGTCCGCCCTTCGGCTTTTCGAGGTAGTGGGCGCCGGCCTGAGCGGCCAGCCGGCCGGCGACCTCGCTCATGGGCGCGAGGAGCGGGAGCCGACGGTCCTCGGTCTCGACGGTCTCGTACGCGACCGCGGTGATCCCGCTCTCCGTCAGAGCCCGGGTGAGCGGCTCGTCCGCCGCGATGTGGAGATACGTGAAGAGGACGAGATCCTCGCGCAGCCGCCCGTACTCGACGGCGATCGGCTCCTTGACCTTCAGCAGGAGCTCCGCGCGCTCCCAGACCTCGTCGACGGGTGCGACGCGAGCCCCGGTCGCCTCGTAGTCGGCGTCCGCGAACGAGCTGCCGAGCCCAGCGCCTTGCTCGACGAACACGTCGTGCCCGCGCTGCACGAGCTCTCGCGCACCGGCCGGCGTCAGCGCGACGCGGTACTCCTGGGGCTTGATCTCCTTGGCGACTCCGATCCTCATGGCGCGGAGACGATACAGGCTGGGGTCAGGCCCGTTCGCGCAGGTAGAGCAGGACCCCGACGAGCGTCTTCGCGTCTTCGAGCGAGCCGAGCTCTGCCTCGAGCTGAGCGGCCGTCAGGCGCACGACCTCGATCTCCTCGCCCTCGTCCAGGTCGCGCTCGCCCTCGTCCAGATCCTCGGCGACGAAGATGGTCACGGGCTCGCGCACGAATCCCGGGCTCGGCTGCACCGTCCGGAGCTGCCGCCAGGTGCCGCCGTGCAGGCCGGTCTCCTCGGCGAGCTCGCGTTGCGCCGCCGCGAGCGGGATCTCGCCCGGGTCGAGCATCCCGGCGGGCAGCTCGAGCAACGTGGTGCGAGCCGGCTCGCGGAACTGACGCGTGAGCACGATCCGCCCCTCACGGTCGACGGGCACGATCGTCACGGAGCCTCCGTGCTCGACGATCTCGCGCACCTTGGCGCCCCAGCGCTCGACGACGACGTCGAAGAGCTCTCCCTCCCAGACGACCTTTCGGGCGACCTGCTTCATCCAGCAAGCTCTTCCACATAGAGGCGTTCCTCACGCCCGAACCAGGGTGGCTCGCCGCGGCGGCGTTCTCGGCGGTGCGCTCCGCCCGCGACGTCGCCGGGATCACGAGATCGACGCGCGGGTCGGAGAGCGCCCATTTCAGGAGCGCCTGGGCCCAGGTCGTGACCCCGAAGTCGGCGAGCGGTGCGAGCCGCTCCGGCCGCGGCGTGCGACGGAACAACTCCCCCTCACCGAGGGGCCGCATCACGATCACCGCGACCCCGAGTTCTGCGGCGAGCGGGAGCAGCACTCGCTCGCACTCGCGATCGCGTGGATTGAGCGGGATCTGGAGCGTCTCGAAGCGCCCCGTGCGCAATGCGCGCTCGAGTTCTCCGAACGCACTCGACGAGTAGTGCGTGACGCCGATCCGGCCGATCCGGCCGGCATCGCGTTCCTCCTCGAGCCACGGCAGGTAGTCCTCCCAGCCGACCAGATTGTGCACCTGCTCGACGTCGACGCGGCCGTACCAGCGCAGCTGATCACCGAGCTGGCGCCGAGCCTCGGTCGGATCGTGGCTCCACACCTTCGTCAGGATCTGCGCCTCGGGCCGCCGTTCAGCGAGGGCAGCCGCGAGTGAGCCTTCGGCGCCGCCGTACATCGGCGAGGAGTCGAAGCTGCGGATCCCGGCCGCGAGCGCGGCCCGCACGACCTCGCGCGCTCGGCCCGTGTCGCCACCGAACGTGTTCCAGGTTCCGAGCCCGACCACCGGGCCGAGGCGGCGCTCCTCCATCAGGCGAGCAACCTCCTGGCGGCGAGGCCGGCGCTGTAGGCCGACCGGAAGAAGATCGGGTCGTCCTCTGGCCCCCGGCCCATGTGGCTGAGCGGGAGCCCCGCGCACGCGCGCTCCCAGCCCTCGCCGTCCTCCGCGGCGGGCGCGAGCACCTCGCCGAGGCAGAGCGAGAGCACCGCCTCGGCGTGATGCGAGGTTCCCCGGTGGCGCTCCCGTCCGTCGGCCTCCGAGCGCCGAACCGCGAGGATCGGCCTGCCACCGAGGCCGATCGCCGCGTTCGCGGCTTCCGCGAGCGAGAGGGCGCCGTGGCCCAGGGTCGAGCCGGTGCCGACGATCCCGGGGCCGACCGCGCAGAGGACTGCTTCGAAGCCCTGCGTCGCAGTCCAGGTAAGAGCGGCCGCGGTCGTCACGAACTGCGCCTCGCCGTCCAGGCAGGGTGCCACGGCGAGCGTGACCTCGAGCAGGCCCCGCTCCCGGAGGACGGCCACCGTGTCGGAGAGCGAGACCGGCAGCGCCCCGCCCTGCACCTGGATGTAGGCGACGCGGTGACCCGCGAGCGCAGCCGCCACGGGTGCAACCTGGCTGTGCACCGTGCAGAGGACGACGGGAAGCCCAGAGAGCCCGCCGAGCGTCGGGGCGGGCTCCCCGGTCTCTTCCTCGTACCGCACCGTCACCTGGCCCGGCGTGTACGGCAGCGCGATCACGTGTGCGCCCTCCACCGGGGCGAGCCCGAGCCCACGGGTCAGGTTCGCGTAGAGGACGTCGAAACCACCGGAGCCAAGCGCCAGGAGGCGTGCCTGCTCGTTCACGAGCACGTCGTCGCCGACCTCGACCTCGCCCGTCAGCCGCGGGTAGGCGATGCAGGCGATCTCGTCCACCTCGAGCCGCACGAGCCGCTCGCGCGACTCGAGGATCGAGGTGACCGTGCCCCGCCTAAGCCCGAGCGGCATCCACGAGTGCCAGGGTCACGTCGACCATGGCGTCGAGGTCCGAGACGGCGATGTGCTCGTCGGGTGTGTGGATCTCGGCCATCCCGTTCGCGAGGTTCACGCAGGGAATCCCCCGCGCGTTGAAGACGTTCGCGTCGGCTCCGCCACCGGAGAGCGCCGTCGTCACCTCGAAGTCGCAGCGCTCGAGCGCGGTCGCTGCGAGCTCGACGACCGCGTCACCGCGCTTGAAGCTGTAGGCGCCGTAGGTCTCGCGCACGTCCGTCTCGACCGTGCAGTCCTCGATGCTGGCGGCGAATCCGAAAGCGTCGAGCATCTCCTGGACGACATCGGCGACCTTACGGTCGTCGTGCGAGCGCACCTCGGCCTCGAAGGTGCACCACTCGGGGATGATATTGCGCGCCGTCCCGCCCGTGATCAGGCCGACGTTCGCGGTCGTCTCCTCGTCGATCCGGCCGAGGCGGAGGTCGGCGATCGCGCGAGCCGCGGCTGCGATCGCGGAACGCCCCTCCTCCGGGTACATCCCCGAGTGTGCCGCGCGGCCGTGGAAACGGACGGTGAGCACCCGGCCGGTCGGAGCGCCGAGCACGATCTGGCCGATCGGGCCTGCCTGGTCGTAGACGTAGCCGAGCTCGGCCTCGAGCAGCGTGTGATCGAACGCCCCGGCGCCCAGAAGCCCGACTTCCTCCTTCTGCGTGAACAGAAGCTCGAGCCCTGCGTGTGGCCGCTGCTCCTCGACGATCCGTCGGGCCCCTTCGAGCATCGCCGCGACCGCGGCCTTGTTGTCGGCCCCCAGGATCGTCCCGCCCGCGTTCCGAACGACGCCGTCCGAGACGACCGGCTCGATCGGCCCCTGCGGCGGCACCGTGTCCAGGTGGGCGCAGAGGAAGATGGGCGTTCCGCCCTCTTCGCGTCCCGGCAACCGACAGAGGAGGTTGCCCGAGTTCGAGCCGATCTTCTCCCCCGCATCGTCCTCGCTGACCTGGAGCCCGAGCTCGCGGAGATACCCGGTGACCCGATCCGCGACGACACGCTCCTCGCCTGGCGGGCTCGGGAGGGCGGCGAGCTCGACGAAGAGATCGAGGGCGGCGGACACTTGGCGATCCTAGGCGATCCTCCTACAATCGGAGGTCGTGGGCAGCGCCGTTTCACACCAGCTCGTACAGATGAGCCTCGTCGGCGAGGCGATCGACCTCGGTCCGGTCGCCGTCTTCGTCGCGGACGACAACATGCGTTACCTGGCGGTCAACCAGTACGCCTGCGACCTGCTCGGATACGAGCGCGCGGAGCTGCTCACGCTCTCCGTGCTCGACGTCGCGGTCAACCCCGAAGCGGGCGAGGAGTTCGAGGAGATGCTGACCAGCGGCTTCCGAGCCGGGAATGCGCGACTTCGCCACAAGGACGGCAGCGAGGTCGAGATCGCCTATCGTGCCGCCGAGACCGTCGTCGGCCAGATGCGCCTGTACGTCTCGTCCTGCTGGCCTGTCGCGAGCTAACCGGCGGCGCGCAGCTCGACGCCGCTGCGTGAGCGCGAGCGGGTGAACGCAGCGCCCACGAACTCGCGGAAGAGCGGCGCTGGCCGGGTGGGCCGCGACTTGAACTCGGGGTGGAACTGGCTCGCGACGAACCAGGGATGATCGGGGAGCTCGACGATCTCGACGAGCCGGCCCTCCTGGAACGTGCCCGAGACGACGAGGCCGTGCTCGATCAGGATCGGTCGATAGTGGTTGTTGACCTCGTAGCGGTGCCGGTGGCGCTCGTGCACGACCGCCTCGTCGTAGACCTCGCGCGTGCGCGTGTCCGCTGCGACCTCGACGGCCTGGGCGCCGAGCCGCATCGTCCCGCCGAGATCCTCGATCTCCTTCTGCTCGGGCAGGAGGTCGATCACCGGATAGGGCGTCTCGGGATCCATCTCGGTCGAGTTGGCGCCCTCGAGCCCGCAGACGTGCCGCGCGAACTCGGAGACCGCGACGTGCATCCCGAGGCAGATTCCGAGGTAAGGGATCCCCCGTTCGCGAGCGACCTGGCAGGCGAGGATCTTGCCCTCCCAGCCTCGCGAGCCGAAGCCACCCGGGACGAGAACGCCGTCGACCTCGTCGAGCAGTTCCGCGGCCTCCTCGTAGGACATGTTCTCGGCGTCGACCCACTGGACGCGCACCGAGCAGCCCTGGTGGACGCCCGCGTGCTTCAGCGCCTCGTGGACCGAGAGATAGGCGTCATGGAGCTTCACGTACTTGCCGACGAGCGCGATCGTGACCTCGGCCGTCCGGTCGATCTGGCCGATCCGGTCGATCAAGTCCTGCCACTCACCGAGCTCGGCGGGCGGCGTCTCGAGGCCGAGCTTCTCGCAGACGAGGGTGTCGAGGCCCTGCTCCTGGAGGACGGCCGGGACGAGGTACACGTCCGGAACGTCGGGGCAGGCGATCACCGATTTGATGTCCACGTCGGCGAAGAGGGCGATCTTGTCCTTGATCCCCTGGTCGAGCTCCTCGTGCGAGCGGCAGACGATCACGTCGGGGTGGATCCCGATCCGGCGAAGCTCGTTGACCGAATGCTGCGTCGGCTTCGTCTTCAGCTCACCCGCGGCCTCGATGTACGGGACGAGCGTGCAGTGGAGGTACATCACGTTCTCGGGGCCGACCTCGCGGCGGAACTGGCGAATCGCCTCGAGGAACGGGAGCGACTCGATGTCGCCGACCGTGCCTCCGATCTCCGAGATCACGACGTCGGCGGGCGAGGACTTCGCGGCGCGCTTGATCCGCGCCTTGATCTCGTTCGTGATGTGCGGGATCACCTGGACGGTGGCTCCGAGAAACTCGCCCTTGCGCTCCTTGCGCAGGACGGCCTCCCAGATCGCACCGGCGCTGTGGCTCGCGTTCCGCGACATGTTCTCGTCGACGAAGCGCTCATAGTGGCCGATGTCGAGGTCGGTCTCGGCGCCGTCTTCGGTCACGAAGACCTCGCCGTGCTGGAACGGGCTCATCGTCCCCGGGTCGACGTTCAGGTACGGATCGAACTTCTGGGCCTGGACGCGGAGGCCGCGGGCTTTCAGGAGCCGGCCGAGCGAGGCGGCCACGATCCCCTTTCCGAGCGCGGAGACGACGCCGCCGGTCACGAAGACGTATTTGGTCTGCTGCTCGCTCATACGCTCACGAATGTTGCCTGCCCAGGGCGTCGAGCTCCCGAGCCACCGGCGTCCGCTCGATCAGCGCGCCCAGGGAACGCCGTTCGCCGAGGACGGTCAGGCCCGCGAGCGCCGCAATCGCGCTCCAACGCTGCCTCCGTGAAAACCGCTCCACGGAACCGAAACCTAGCACGGCGCCGAGAGCGTTCGAGCCGGAGTCCCCGAGCATCACCATCTCCCGAAGATCGTAGGGAGCGAGCAGGACGGCGGCTGCGGAGGCCCGGCGCGTGGCGCCACCCCCCAGCGAGCGCAGCGCCAGCGCGCCGAGCGCATAGGCCTTGAGGGCACGGCCGGGCCGCGTGTCCAGCTGGTTCAAGAGGTTCGCGGAGAGCCCGACGAGGAGCGCACCGGAGAGCGAGCGGGTGCGCAGGAGCGCGTAGGCGGGAACCCCGACGAGCTTCAACACGCCCGTCGTCCGGCCCGAGCGGAGGTGGGCGCGGAAGCCACGCTCCTCTCCGCTCCAGAGATCGTCGGCGAGCCCGATCAGCGCGACGGGTGCGACCGCCGGCTCGGCGAGACCGACGACCCAGCCCGCGAGCGGGAGCCGCAGCCCCCGGTGGTTGACGGCCTGGGGGCCGAAGGCGAGCAGGATGTCGCGCAGCTGCCGCGCGCGGTGGACGAAGCCTGCGAGATCGCGCGTCGTCGCACGGTGCTCGAGCCCGAGCTCGACCTCGTCCAGCTGGAACCCCGCCCTGAGCGCGTCGACCGTCATCCGCGTCTCGACGCCGAATCCGGCCGCGAGCGGGAAGCAGGCCGCCCGGGCACCCGCGGAGAGGACGCGCTGGCCCGAGAGCGGTTCGCGGGCAACGCGGCCCGTGGCGAGCGAGATCAGCCGACGCGCCGTTCCCTTGGCGAGCCCGAACCCACCGCCCTGCCTGCGCGCGAACGCCGCAACGACGAGGTCGCCGCCGTGCCCCGTGAGCGGCCGCAGGTCGCCCCGCAGGTCGGCGTCGCACAGAAGCAGGCTGCCCGGGGGCGCCTCCCGCTCGGCGAGCGTGAGCGCCTGCCCCTTGCCGCGGTGCGGCAGACGGAGCACGCGCGCACCGGCGCTCGCCGCGACATGCGCCGTCGCGTCGCGGGAGCCATCGTCGGCGACGATCACCTGAGCCTCCGGGTACAGCCTCTTGAGCGCGGCGACCGTGATCCCGATCCGGTCTTCCTCGTCGCGCGCCGCGATCAGGATCGTGAGCTCAGCCACCCGGGAGCCCGACCACCCGAAACTCAGCCACCGAGGATCGGGGCGACCGGCTCGATCGGCGGCAGGATCCCGTCGTCGGCAGTGTCGCGAATCCCGTACGCGCCGGGCTCGGCGCCGCCGAGGAGCAGGATCAGGGCGAGGCCCCCGAGCGGGGTGTCGACCCCGTCCACGGTGGAGAGCCCGCTCCGCTGGAAGGCGGGGAGCGCGCTCTGGAGCACCCGGGTGAGCTCGACGCCGACGACGGGCTGACCGGTGCTCGCGAGCCCGCGGTAGAGCCCGCCGAGGAAGCGTGCTGTCTCCCCCTGCTGAGGCTCGGCGGGCCGGATCACGACGAGCGCGTCCGCGGGGGTCTCGAAGCTCCCGTCGCGCTGGCCGACGAGGTCTGAGGTGAGCAGATCCCAGAGTGGGGTCTCACCGCCTGCCGCGAGCTCCCGGCCGAGGTCACGGCCGAGGTTGCCGAGCTCGTCCTCACCCACGTAGCCGCCGAACGCGTCCCCCGACTGGAGTGCCTGTTCGACCTCGTCGGTCGGCAGCGGCACCGTGATCGCCCGCAGGCGGATGAGCCGTCCGTCGCTCCGTGCGAGCGCGCGGCGCACCCAGTCGACGGTGATGTCGACCGAGCCCACGACCAGCACCGCGACGTTCGTCCCGGCCAGGCGGCCGTCGGCGAGTGCGGGGTAGGCGCTCTCGACGAACTCCTGGGCGGCCGCCTGGCGGCGCTCGAGGTCGTCCGAACGCTCCTCGGCAGCAGTGACGCGCTCGTCGAGCTGGGTGATCCGCCGGTTGAAGGAGTCGCGCTCGACGTCGTCGACGAATCCCCGCCCGGAGATCCCGACCCCGGCCAGGATCCCGATCACGAGCGCGAGGAAGACCGCCGCGAGCGAGATCGCGTGATAGCGGAAGTCGAGCACGCCCTCAGTCTGGCAGAGGTCAGAGGCCGAGAATGCGCTCGGCCAGCCCGGTGAAGACCGAGCGGAGGGCGGGCGAGGCGGCGATCGCGACGACGATCGCGGCGAGTCCTGCACCGGCGAGTGCGACGAGCGGGCCTGCCCCGACGCGGCGGCTGACGAGCTGCGAGACGCCCTTGGCGTCGACGAGGATCTCCCCCACCTTCAGGCGCGTGATAAAGGTGGACGACATTCCCGCACGGTTGCGCTCCAGGAACTCGACCAGGTTGAAGTGGGTGCCCACGGCGACGATCAGCTCGGCGCCTTTCTCCTGCGCGAGGAGGAGCGCGACGTCCTCGGAGATTCCCGGCGCCGAGACCGTGTTGAACGGGATCCCGAGCCTGCTCAGCCGCTCCTCGCCCGGCGCATGCCCCTCCCTGTAGGCGTGGACGAGCACGTCGGCACCACACCGCAGGGCCTCGTCGGAGACCGAGTCCATGTCTCCCACGATCACATCGGGCCGCCAACCCTCCTCGAGGAGCGCCTCGGCGCCCCCGTCGACTGCGACGAGGACGGGCTTGAAGTCGCGCACGTACGGCCGAACGATTCGGAGGTCGCGCTTGTGGCCGGGCCCACGCGCGACGACGAGTGCGTGGCGGCCCCGGAAGCTCGTCCTGAGCTGCGGAAAGTCGACCCCGGCGGTCAGGAGCTCTCCCTCCTCGCGCAGATAGCGCATCGTGTTGTCGGCGAAGTCGCGAAGCGCCTCGGTGACGCGTCCCTGCTGCTCGGTGAGCGCTCGGGCCAGCTCGCGCTCCTCGAGCACCCGACCGGTGACGAGACACCGGTCCTTCAGGAAGACACTCGCCCCCCGGATCGTGATCCGGTCGCCGTCGTTCAGTTCGTCGAAGAGCGCGGACTCGGGCGCGTCGATCAGGCGCACGCCACCGCGGACGAGCAGGAGCGGTCCGGGGTTCGGGTAGCGGCCGCTCTGGGACTCCGCGACGTTCACGACCGCGCGCACGCCCGATTCGACGAGCTCCTCGGCGGAGACGCGATCGAGGTCGGTGTGGTCGATGATCGCGATGTCGGCCGCGGTCAGGCGGGGCGCCAGCTCCTTCGTCCGGCGGCCGAGCCTGGCGGTGCCGGTGACCTCGACCGCGCTCATGGGAGCGTCGAGAGGAACTCGCGCCCGCCGAGCATCCGCTCGAGCTCGTCTCGCCGCTCGCCGTCGTCGAGCTCCGCGATCCGCGTGTGCGTCGGGTCGCCGGCGATCTTCTCGACCCGGAAGTGGCGATCGGCGACGCTCGCGATCTGCGGCAGGTGCGTGATCGTGATCACCTGCGCTCGCTCCGAGAGCCGGCGCAGCGTCTCGGCGACCGCATGGGCGGTCGTGCCGCCGATCCCCGCGTCGATCTCGTCGAAGACCATCGTCTCGCCGCCGCCGACTGCCGCGATCGCGAGCGCCACCCGCGAGAGCTCACCGCCGGACGCCGTGGCGGCGACCGGCCCGAACGGGAGCCCCGCGTTGGGGCGGATCAGGAAGACGGCCTCGTCGGCGCCGCTCGCCACGGGCTCGCGCTCGCGCAGCTCGACCCGGAACTCGCCGTCGCCCATCCCGACGCCTCGCAGCTCCGCGACGACTGCGGCCGCGAAGGGCTCAGCTGCGGTGGCCCGGGCCTCGCGGAGCTCGTCGGCGAGTCGTTGCGCGGCTGCCTCGGCGGCGTCGAGCGCCTCCGCCGCGGCAGCCGCAGGGTCGAGCCCGTCCGCAATCGCCTCGAGCTCGGTGCGCGCCGCGGCCGCTCGTTCGAGCAGCTCCTCGAAGGTGGTCGCCCGGAAGCGGCGCTTCGCGTCGGCGATCCGCTCGAGCTCCTCCTCGACCTGCTCGACGCGACCGGGATCCGACTCGAGCGAGGCCAGGTAGGCGCGGAGGTCGGAGCCGACGTCGTTCAGGCGGAGCGCGAGATCCCGCAACTCGTTCCCGGCTCGCTCGAGCTCGGGCGCGATCCGTTCGAGCGGGGCGAGCGCCCGCTCGGCCGTGCCCGCGAGCGAAGCGGCTCCTTCCCCGTCGTCCGGGGCGAGCGCCTCGACGGCAGCCGCAGCTCCCTCGACGAGCTCGGTCGTGTGGCGCAGCCGCTCGCGCTCCGTCTGCAGTTCCCGCTCGGAGCCGGGCTCGAGCCTCTGGGTCGCCTCGACGAGCGCTTCGAGCTCCGCGAGCCGGAGTTCCTCGGCCGCGGCGTCGCGCGTCAGCTCCTCGTGGCGTCGGCGGGCTGCCCCGAGCTCGCGCCAGGCGGCTCGCAGCTCTCGTCGCCGCCGCAGCTGCTCCTCTCCTGCGAACGTGTCGAGCAAGTCGAGCTGGTACGCGGGCCGGGCCAGGCGACGCTGCTCGAACTGCCCGGACATCGCGAGCAGCCGCTCCGTCGCCGCCGCGAGATCCTCTCGGGCGACCGAGCGGCCCCAGGCATAGGCCCGCGTCCGTCCGTCCGCGAAGACCCGCCGCGCCAACACGAGTCCCGGCTCGTCCTCCGGCGCGAGCTCGGCGAGCCCCGTGAGCTCGTCGTCGTCCCAGAACCCCTCGGGCGCGTCGAACTCCGCCTCGACGAAGGCCTCCTGTGCTCCCGGGCCGACGAATCCCGCGTCGCCCTTGGCGCCGAGGAGGAGCCCGAACGCCTGCGCGAGGATCGTCTTCCCGGCGCCGGTCTCGCCGGTGATCGCGCTCAGTCCGGGTGCGGGCACGAGCTCGGCCTCGCGGATCAAGACGAGGTTCTCGATGCGGAGGCTACGAAGCAAACGATCGGCTGTAGCGGCTGAAGAAGGTCACCTCGGGCAGGGTCGCGAGCAGGGATCGCTGCTCGCCGATCCGCACTCGGACACGCGCGCCCGGGGCGAGGTCGCCGACGCGTTGGCCGTCGACGAGCACGCTCGCCGGGATGTCCGGCGAGCGGTTCCAGAAGATCGCGTCGCGCCCGCGCGGGACGACGAGCGGCCGCGCCATCAGCGAGTGCGGCGCCACGAACGTGATCGCCATCGCGTCGAGGCCCCAGACGAGGACGGGGCCGCCGTTCGAGAAGTTGTAGCCCGTCGAGCCCGGCGGAGTCGAGCAGACGACGCCGTCGCAGCCGAGCCGACCGAGCTTCTCGTCTCCGATCGCCCACTCGAGCTGGATCATCCGGCCGACGACGCCGCTCGTGACGACGAGATCGTTGACCGCGACGCGCCGCTCGTCGCCGACCTCGACCTCGAGCGTCGGCAACTCCACGACCGCGTAGTCGCCTGCGAAGACGCGCGCGAGGCCGGTCTCGAGCTCGCCACGCGGAATCGACGCGAGAAACCCGAGCCGGCCGAAGTTGATCCCGATCACGGGGATGCCCGTCCCGAGAAAGCGCCCGAGGGCGCGGAGCATCGTGCCGTCGCCGCCGAGAACGACGACCAGGTCGGGCTCGGCGGCGGCGCCGTCAGCGGTCGGAATCTCGTGCTGCGAGGTCTCGCCCTTGTTGACGACGAGCTCCACGCCCGCGTCGCGCGCGACCGTGGCGAGGCGCGCGAGCGCAGGCCCGATCGTCTGCTCGCTGCCGTACGTGCGCACGATCGCGCGGCGAACCGCCCTAGGCGCCAACTGCTCTCTCGATCCGGTCGTCGATGTCATGGGCGAGCACGGCCTCGTCGCGGTGGGTGAAGTGGACGAAGAACTCGCGGTTCCCCTTGGGCCCCGGCAACCCGGAGTCTACGACTGCGACGGCCGTCGCTCCCCAGCCGAGCCCCGCCTCGACGATCTCGCGGAGGACGCGCCGGTGCACCTCGGGATCGCGAACGACCCCACCCTGCGGCACGGCGTCTCGCCCGGCCTCGAACTGCGGCTTGACCAAGACGAGCGCTTCCCAGTCCGAAGCCAAGAGCCGCAGGACCGGCGGGAGCGCGATCCGGACGCTGATGAAGGAGACGTCGCAGACGAGCAGGTCGGGCTCGAACGGCAGCTCGACGAGTTCGCGCGCATTCGTCCGCTCGAGTACGACGACGCGCGGGTCGTTGCGTAGCTTCGGATGGAGCTGCCCGTATCCGACGTCGACCGCGATCACCCGGGAGGCGCCGCCCTGGAGCAGGCAATCGGTGAACCCCCCGGTGGAGGCTCCGACGTCGATGCAGTTGCGGCCCTCGAGCTCGACCTCGACCTGCGCGAGCGCGTTCGCGAGCTTCTCGCCGCCGCGCGAGACGAACCGGGCGGGGCGTTCGACCTCGAGCTCGGCGTTCTCGTCGACCTGGTGGCCCGGTTTGTCGTGACCGCGGACGAGGCCCGCGAGGACGAGTGCCTGCGCCTGGGCGCGGCTCTCCGCGAGGCCGCGCTCGACGAGCAGGACGTCGAGACGCTTCTTCACCTGACCTCTTCCATGGGTCAAGCGTAGACCGGAGCCGTGTTACAAGACTGTCATGGAACTGCAGGGAGAGCGCGTCGTCCTGCGTTCGCTGGCCGAGGAGCACGTGCCGGCGCTCGCGACTCTCGGCCGCGACCCCGAAGTGCTTCGCTGGTGGGCCGAGCTCGACGAGCCGTACATTCGCGCGAAGGTCACGGACGGTCTCACCTTCGTGATCCTCTCGGAGGGCGAAGTCGTCGGGATGGTCCAGTTCTACGAGGAGCTCGACCACGAGTACCGGCACGCGGGCATGGATCTCTTCCTCGGGACGCCGTTCCAGGATCGCGGACTCGGCACAGACGTCGTCCGCACGATGGCTCGTTATCTGATCGAGCAGCGCGGCCACCACCGGCTGATCATCGATCCGTCCGCCGACAACGAGCGGGCGATCCGCTGCTACGAGAAGATCGGGTTCAAGCCGGTCGGGGTGATGCGCGAGTACTGGCTCGACCCCGAAGGCGTCCAGCGCGACGGGCTGCTCCTGGATCTGCTCGCCCGCGAGCTGGCCTGAGCGGAGGAGTCGCATCTCCCTGCCCGACGCAGCCGCGCTCCTGTCCGCCTACGACACACAGCTTCGCGGTCGGACGGCCGACGAGTTGCCGGAGGGCGTGCACTGCGAGCAGGATGGGCCGCTCCTGCGCCTCGTCGGGGAGCAGCACGGCGGATTCATCGACTATCGCGACCTCGGCGGGCTCGACGGAGTCGAACTCGACGAGCTGATCGCCCGGCAGGTGCGCGTGTTCGCCGAGCGCGGAGAGCGCTTCGAATGGAAGTTGCACGCGCACGATCGGCCGGCCGACCTCGCGCAGCGGCTGCGCGCTGCAGGCTTCGTGCCCGCGGCTGCGGAGACGATCGTGATCGGACCGGTGGCCGGCGTCGCCGGCGACCCACGGCTCCCCGCTGGCGTGTCGTTGCGCGAGGTGAGCGACCGTACGGATCTCGACCGGATCGTGCTGATGAAGCAGGAGATCTGGCAGGAAGACTTCAGTTGGCTCGCCGGCGGGCTCGCGGCGGAGCGAGCCGTCGACCCCGACGCCCTCACGATCGTCGTTGCAGAAGCCGGCGACGCCATCGTCTGTGCCGCCTGGGCGCGGTTTGTCCGCGGCACGGAGTTCGTGACACTCTGGGGCGGCGGGACGCTGCCGGAATGGCGGAGCCGCGGGATCTACCGGGCGATCGTCGCCTACCGCGCCAACCTGGCCGCAGAGCGCGGGTTCCGCTACCTGCAGGTCGACGCCTCGGATGAGAGCAAACCGATTCTCGAGCGGCTCGGCTTCGTCGCCGTGACGACCACGACGCCGTTCATCTGGTCGCCGCCGGCTCGCTAGTCGGATCGAGAACTACGCGGTGCGGGACGCGAGCCCGGCCACGAGCTCTGCGAGCACCGACGTGTCAGCGCCCGGGATCGCGTCCAGCCGTTCCTGCGCGCGGGCGGCTGCCTGGTCGGCGAGCTCCCGGGCACCGTCGACCCCGTGTGTGAGCACGAATCCGTCACCGTCGAGCACGTCGTCCACGATCTGGAAGAGCAGGCCGAGCTCGCCGGCGAACGCCCGCCACGGGCGCTGCCCGGTCTCGGGCACCTCCGCCGCCCAGAGGGCGACGCCGACCGCCGCGGAGAAGAGCGCTCCCGTCTTCAGGCGATGGAGCTCGGCGAGGTCGCCTTCGGTGCCGGTGACGTCGCGGTACTGCCCGCCGATCATTCCCAGGGTCGCCTCGGCGAGCTCGCGGCCGACCTCCGGGGCGGAATAGGAGAGCGCCAACCGAAACGCCTCGGCGAGGAGCGCGTCGCCCGCAAGGAGCGCGACGGCCTCCCCGTAGACGACGTGCGCGCTCGGCCGGCCGCGGCGCTCGTCGTCGTCGTCGAGTGCCGGCAGGTCGTCGTGCACCAGAGAGAACGTGTGCACGAGCTCGACCGCCGCCGCCGCCGGAAGGCACCGCTCCGGTTCGGCCCCGGCCGCCTCGCCGACCGCGAGGCAGAGCACAGGCCGGATCCGCTTTCCGCCCGACTCGAGCGGATAGCGCACGGCCTCCTCCAGTCCCCCGAGCTCGGGAGTGAACGCCAGGTCGGCGAGGTACGCCTCGACGAGCGCGCGCAGCTCGGCTTCCGACCTCACGCCGCGGGTGACCCGTCCGCCCGAGCGCGCGCCTTCCCGAGCTCGCTCTCCACTTCCTTGGCCAGCTCTGCCAGCTCGCCGAGCACATCGACTGCCGCCTCGGCGTTCTCCGCCGCCGCCAGCCGTTCGAGCTCCTCCCGCGTCGCCTTCAGGCGTTCCAGGAGCTCCTCTGCGCGCCCCAGCGCCTGCTCGGTCTCTCCTGCGTTCGTCGGCTCCGTCGGGCCTACGTCGTCGCTCATCCGTCCTCCTCCGTCCGCTCTCGGGCCACGCGGCCCAGAATCCCGTTCACGAGTCGCGCCGCATCCTCCGAGGCGTAGCGCTTTGCCAGCACGACCGCCTCGTTGATCGCGACCTCTGCGGGCACGCTCTCCGCCGCGAGCTCATGGATCGCGATCCGGAGGATGTTCCGCTCGAGGGTACCCAGGCGATCGGCGGTCCAGCCCTCGGCGGCCTCCGTGATCTGCGCGTCGAGCCCCTCCGCCTCAGCCGACACTGCTTCGGCGAGCCTGAGTGCGAACGCGTCCGGGGTGCCCTCGTAGAGTGAAGTGAGCGGCTGACCGGTGAGGTCCCACTGGTAGAGCAGGAACAACGCCGTGCGCCGCGCCTGGCGCCGTCCGACGGCGGCGCTCACCTCCCGCTCCGGCGCTGGCACAGCCGGCACCGCCGCTCCTGGGCGGCTCCGTCGAGCCGACGCCTCACAGCTCCAGCCCCTCGACCGCGACGTCGACGGCCTCCGGCTCGAGCCCTGCGGAGTCGCGGAGCGCAGCCGCGACGCTGACCTGAACCGCAGTGCCGAGCTCCGGAAGGACGGCGCCGTAGCGCGCGACCAGCTCGAGCGAGACGCGTGCGCGACCATCCTGGACGCTCACGTCGAGCCCCCGGCGCGGCCGGCGCACCCGGGCACCGTCGATGAGCTCCGCGGCCGTGACAACGAGACCGGAGAGAGCGTCGCCCTCGATCCGGATCGTGCCGCCTGCCGCCTCGATCGTGTGCCCGTCGCGGCTCATTCCCGCTCCAGCGCCGGCAAAGCCGGCACCTCCGCTCCTGGCGGCTCCGTCGAGCCTACGCCGCTTGCGGTCGGCCTCAGCGCGGGCAGCCGCTCCTCGACTTCAGCGAGGAAGCTCGTCGAGTAGTCACCGCTTCGGAACTCCGGCGAGCGGAGGATGTCGAGCGCGAGTCCACGCGTCGTCGGGATCCCGTCCAGCTCGAGCTCCTCGAGCGCCCTGACCCCTCGTGCGATCGCCGCGTCCCGATCCTCGGCCCAGACGACGAGCTTCGCGATCAGCGAGTCGTAGTAGGGCGAGATCGAGGAGCCTTCCTCGAGGAACGTGTCGACGCGAACCCCCGGCCCGAGCGGCGGCCTGAAGCGGGTGATCCGGCCGGGTGCAGGCGCGAAGTCGCGCGAGGGATCCTCGGCGTTCAGCCGCACCTCGAGCGCGTGCCCGCGCCGGGGCGCGCGGCCGGTCACCGAAAGCGGCTCGCCGGCCGCGATTCGCAGCTGCTCGCGGACGACGTCGATCCCCGTCACGAGCTCGGTCACGGGATGCTCGACCTGAAGGCGAGCGTTGAGCTCGATGAAGTGGAACGTCCCGTCGGGCCCGAGCAGGAACTCGAAGGTGCCCGCGTTCTCGTAACCGATCGCGCGGCAGGCCCGCTCGGCGGCGGCCTCCATCTCCTCGCGACGATCCGCGTCGAGCGCGGGCGAGGGCGACTCCTCGATCAGCTTCTGATGGCGGCGCTGGACCGAGCACTCCCGCTCGCCGAGCGTGAGCACGCCGCCCTGGCGGTCGCAGAGCACCTGGATCTCGACGTGCCGCGCCGGGACGAGCGCCTTCTCGACGTAGAGCGAGCCGTCGCTGAACGCTGCCTCCGCCTCGACCCGGGCGGTCGAATAGGCGGCGTCGAGCTCGTCCGGAGCGTGCACGAGCCGCATCCCCTTTCCCCCGCCACCGGCGGTCGCCTTGAGGAGAACGGGGAAGCCGAGCTCGGCTGCGGCGGCACGCGCTTCCTCGAGCGTGGCGGCGCCCTCGGTACCCGGCACGAGCGGCACTCCGGCGCTCCGCATCTCCTCCTTGGCGCGCGCCTTGTCGCCCATCCGCTCCATCACGTCAGCGGGCGGGCCGACGAAGACGAGGTCGTTCTCGGCACACGCGCGGACGAAGTTAGGGTTCTCCGAGAGGAAGCCGTAGCCGGGATGGATCGCCTCGCAGCCCGTCGTCTCGGCCGCCGCGATCACCGCGGGGATGCTGAGGTAGCTCTGCGCAGCGGCGGGCGGGCCGATCTTGACCGCGTGATCTGCGAGCCGGACGTGGAGCGAGTCCGCGTCCGCCGTCGAGTAGATCGCCACGGCTTCGACGTCGAGCTCGTGCAGGGCACGGATCACGCGCACGGCGATCTCGCCGCGGTTCGCCACGAGGACCTTCGCGAACATCAGAACGTCGGCGGAGCAGCGATCGGCTCGAGCTCGAAGAGGAGCTGCCCGAACTCGACGGGCTGGCCGTTCTCGACGTGGATCGCCGTGATCCGTCCCGCGTTGTCCGCCTTGAGCTCGTTAAAGAGCTTCATCGCCTCGAGCAGGCAGAGCGTCTGGCCAGGAGCGACGACGTCACCGACCTCGACGAAGCTGGGCGAGCCGGGCTCCGGCGAGCGGTAGAAGACCCCGACCATCGGCGACTCGACCCGCGCTGCGGAGAGCGCGGGCGCGGAGACGATCGCTGGCTCGCCCTGCTCCTCCTCGGCGAGCGGGGCGACGAGCTGGAGCGACGGGCGCTCATCCGCGCGGCGGACGGAGACCCGCATCCCGTCGTCCTCGATCTCGACCTCGGCGACGCCGCTCTCCTGGACGATCTTGACGATCTCGCGAATCCGCTCCGCGCGTGTCTGGTCGACGCCATCTGCGAGCGGGTCCTCGCGCGAGCTGCGGGCGCGGATCGAGTGCAGAAGCCGCTCCGCCTCGTCCCCGAAGAGGGCGATCAGGACGAGCTCCTCCTCGCTCGCGGCGAGACCCTCCGCCTCGGCGCGCACGTCCTCGGCGCTCGGCGGGTCGTCGACGTTCGGAAGATCGTCGGAGAGGAGGGCGATCGCGCGGGAGACGGTCGCGTCGATCTCGCTCGGCGGAGTCCCGTAGCGGCCCTGGATCAGCGCCCGGAACTCGTCCACCACCGTGCCGTAGCGGCGGGCCGCGAGAACGTGGATGAGAGCCTGGGACGCGAGGATCTGGCCGATCGGCGCCGCGAGCGGCGGCCAGCCCGCCTCACCGCGGATCACCGTCAGCTCGTCGAGAACCTCGAGCAGCCGATCACCGGCCGCGTGCGCGCGCAGCTGGGCGTCAAGCGCGGCGACGAGCCCGGCGGGAAGGTCGTACTCGGCGGCCCGCACGGCGAGGCGCGGCGCGAGCGGAGCGATGGGCTCGTCCTCGAGGTGCTCGTCGACGAGGTCGGAGGCCTCCCAGAGCCTGTCCACGTCGACCCCGGTATCCATCTTCATCCCGGCGAGGGCAGAGGCGAGCGACTCGGCGGCGACGCGATGGAGCGAGACCGCGAGCGGATAGAGGGCGCACGCGATCAGGTCGGCCCCGGCGCGGGCGGCCTCGAGCGAGTCCGCAAGTCCGGTGCCGGCGGCGCCCTGGCAATAGAAGCCGACGGGGAGCCCCGAGGCTTCCGCGATTCGCGCGACGAGCTCGCCCGCCTGGTGCGGCTCGAGCCCACCTGACGGATCGTGGATCAACGCACGGGAGGCACCGAGGTCGCGGAGCTTGCGTGACTGCTCCACGAGCGCGTCGCTCGCCCCGGTCTGGCCGGGGCTGTAGACGAGCCCGGCGTGGAACTCCTTGCCCGAGGCGACGATCGCCTCCCCTGCCTCGCGCAGGTTCGTGACGTCGTTCAGCGGATCGTGGAGGCGGAAGACATCGATTCCGTTCTCCGCGGCCGAGGAGACGAAGCGGCGGACGAAGTCGGCGCCGACCGGGCGCGAGCCGACGAGGAAGCGACCGCGGAGCGCGAGCCCGAGCGGGGTCTTCGTCCGCGCCTTGAGCGCGCGGATCCGCTCCCAGGGCGACTCGACCCCGCGCCGGACGGCGCTGTCGAAAACTCCGCCTCCCGAGACCTCGAGGCAGGCGAAGCCCGCGACGTCGAGTGCCTCCGCGAGCGTGAGCAGGTCGGCCGTCGGCATCCGGCCGGCGAGTGGCTCCTGCGAGAGCAGACGAATCGTGGTGTCGACCAGGCGAGGCACGGCGCCCAGCCTAACGAGAACGCGTCGCCGGTCGGTCAGGCGCGGGAGATGTAGCGCGCTTCTTTCGGATCGACCTTGATCCGGTCGCCCACGTTGACGAAGAGCGGCACCTGGACGACGGCGCCGGTCTCGAGCGTCGCCGGCTTCGTCACGTTCGAGACGGTGTCGCCCTTGACGCCCGACTCGGTCTGCGTGACCGCCAGCTCGAGGGAGGACGGGAGCTGGACACCCGACGGCTTGCCACCGACGAAGAGGAGTTGCACCGGCGTCGAGGGCTGCATGTACGGGAGCTCCGCCTCGAGCGCGGCGTGCGGCAGGCTCATCTGCTCGTAGGTCTGCTCGTCCATGAACACGACCTCGTCGCCCGAGTCGTACAGGTACTGCATGTTCTTGACCTCGGTGTAGATTCGCGCGAACTTCTCACCGGCCCGGAAGGTCTTGTCGACGACGGAGCCGGAGTCGAGGCTCTTCACCTTGGTGCGGACGAAGGCGCCGCCCTTGCCGGGCTTCACGTGCTGGAAGTCGACGATCCGCCAGACCGAGCCCTCGATCTCGACGTGCATGCCGGTCTTGAATTCGTTCGTGGAGACGACGTCGGCCATCGGCGGGCCAGTCTAGCCGCTGCCCTCGAACTCGAGCCTCTCGATCCGGGCGCTCCCGTCGCTATCCAGATCGACGACGACGAAGACGTCTCTCGTGCGGATCGAGTCCTCGATCTCACGCGCGCGCTCGGCGCTCGCGTAGTAGGTCTCGATCCCATACTCGACCCCGACCTCGCTCCCTGCCCCCGCGTCGCCCCGGGCGCGCCCGCAGAGCACCGCGCCGCCGCCCGGGTGCTCGGGGATCCCGAAGCGCCCGTCCCAGACACCGTTGTTCTCGTGGAGCCGGACGCAGACTCGCTCGCCGCGGCGCACCTCGAAGCCGACCGGGACCCGCGAGAACTCGTAGCCGAGCACCACGTAGTTGCCTCGGAAAACGTCAAGCGGGTCGACGGGCTGCGCGCGAACGCGAACCTCCTGCCCGAACGCGAGGTCGGCGGCCGCGATCCCCGCGAGCCCGAGCGGGATCGCAAGCTGCGCCAGGACGGCGACGAGGAGCGCGATCCTGCGGCCGCGGCTCATGCGTCCATCCGGGCGAGCAGGTGCTTGCGCTGGCGCTCGAGCAGGTAGGCGATCGCGAGGATCAGGACGCCCGCGCCGATCATCCCCACCGAGCGCGGCAGCGCCGACCAGAAGACGTCGAAGTAGCGGGCGATCAGGTCGATCGCGACGAGCGCCACCCCGGCGTTGACGAGCCAGGGCTCCTCGCCGACGTAGCCCGCGTAGATCGCCCCGAGCGCAACCGCGGCGAAGAGCAGGTTGAAGAAGAGCGCGTAGAGGTCACCGTTCCCGCCGGCGAAGATCGCGAGGAGCGTGAACGCGACCGCAACGACGACCGCCGCGGCCTCGTAGCGGCCGCTTCGCCGGTCGCCCAGGCCGAGCGCCACTGCACCGGCGAGCGCCAGGCCCGCGAAGACGAACATCCCCGCGAACAGGAGTCCCTCGAGCTCTCCGGACTCGAGTCCCTCCGCCGCCTCGGAGAAGGTGAAGACGAACACGCCTGCCGCCCCGATGAGCAGCCCCAGCCTGCGAGCCGCCTCGGCGAACCCGGTCTCGGTGAGCCAGTCCGCGCGAACACGCTCGAGCGCTGCGGTTCCGAGCGCATACAGCGCGCTTCCGTAGAGGACCGAGAGGACGGCGAGCCCCGAGACGTCGTTTCCTGAGTCCTCGAGCGCGGTGCCTCCCTCGAAGCCGATCCAGCCCGTGAAGATCAGGAGTGCCGCCCACGCGATCGAGCGCGAGCGGACGATCACCGCGACCGCCACCGCCCCGATCGCCCAGAGGAGGAGCGCGAGCGGGTCGTGCGCCTCGACGTTGAACATCTGGCCGACGAGGAAGAGCGCGGAGCCGAAGAGGATCACGCCCAGGAGGTAGAGCGCCTCGCCGACGCGCGGCAGTCGGGCCGTCCGCTCGCGCAGGTGATAGCCGCCGGCGTAGGCAGCGGCGATCGAGAGGGTGATCAGCGTGAGCCGCAAGGCGTGGCTCATCTCCTCCCAGTTCGCGGCGAAGAAGCCGATCACACCGAAGCCGACGGCGATCGCGCCGATCACGGCGAGCGCGTTCGCCGCCCGGCTCCGCGGCTCCTCGGCAGCGTCGCCGGCAACGACCCCTGGGCTGTCGTATCGCGCCCGGAGCACGGCGGCCTGTTCGGCCGTGATCACACCGTCTGCGACCCACTGCTCGGTCTCGCGGGCGAGCCGCTCGACGAAGGCGCGCTCAACCATCTGGTCGCACGCTACTGGAGCTAGGAGACGGTGCCGAGCTCCTTGGGCGCCTGCGTGAGCCGCTCGCCGCCGGCGTCGGTGATCAGAACCATGTCCTCGATCCGGACTCCGGCGCGGCCGGGAAGGTAGATCCCCGGCTCGCAGCTGATCACGTTCCCCGCCTCGAGCGTCTCCGTCGACTCGGGCCGTGAGGCGGGCGCCTCGTGCACCTCGAGCCCGATTCCGTGACCGAGCCCGTGCCCGAACTCCTCGCCCCAGCCGGCGGCCGCGATCACGTCGCGCGCGGCCGCGTCGGCGTCGCGTCCGGTCACCCCGGGTCCCATCGCCTCCAGCCCGGCGAGCTGGGCGTGCAGGCACGTCTCGTACATCCGGGCGAGCTCGTCGTCGAGGTCGCCCGTGGCGAAGGTGCGCGTGCAGTCCGAGGCGTACCCGTCGACACGGCAGCCCGCATCGACGATCACGAGCGTGTTCGCCGGGATCGCGACCTCGCGGTTGTCCGAGTGCGGGCTGGAGCCGTTCTCCGCAGCCGCGACCATCGTGTCGAACGAGAGCTCGGAGGAGCCGTGCTCGTGGAAGAGCTCGCGCATCCGCCAGGCCAGGTCGATCTCCGTCAGGCCGGTGAACCGCTCCTCTGCGAGGGCCCCGAAGGCGGCGTCGGAGATCGCGGCGGCGGCGCGCAAGGCGTCCAGCTCCGCGGGCTCCTTGACGGCACGCAACCGCTCGACGACCCCGGAGGTGGGCACAGCCTTGACCTTCCCCGCGCGAAGCGTGTGCAGGGCTGCCACCGAGACGACATTCGACTCGATCCCGATCGCGTGGCCCGAGAGGATCCCCGCAAGGTCGCCGATCACGTTTCGAGCCGTCTCGACGAACGTCACGTCCTGGACGGTGGCAGCCTTCTTCGCGTAGCGGAAGTCGGTGTAGAGGGTCGCGTCGCCGCCCGGGTCGACGAGCACCGCCGCGTTCGAGCTCGACATCCCGGTCAGGTAGAAGACGTTGACGCCGCTTGTGACGAGAAGCGGTTGCTCCAGGGTGGTGGCGAGTCGTTCGAGGCGGCTCACGCGGCGGGCTGCTCTTTCTCGGAAAGAAACGCGAGAGCCTCGCGGTAGCCGTCCGGCCCTTTGCCGGTGATCCGCTTCGTCGCGAGATCGGCAAGGACGGAGTGGCGCCGGAACTCCTCGCGCTCCTCGATCTTCGAGAGGTGAACCTCGACGACCGGCATCTTGAAGAGCTCGACGGCGTCGCGGATCGCGTAGCTGTAATGCGTCCAGGCGCCCGGGTTGAGGATCACCCCGTCGGCCCAGTCGAGCGCGTCGTGGCACCACTCGACGAACTGGCCCTCGTGGTTTGTCTGCCGGCAGCGAGTGGTGCACTCGAGGTCGCGCGACCAGGCGTAGATCCGGCTCTCGAGCTCGGCGAGCGTGATTCCGCCGTACGTCTCGGGATCACGGCGTCCGAGGACGTCCAGGTTGACTCCGTTGAGAACCGCGACGCGCATCGCGCGACTCTAGCTCGCGATCAAGCTGTCGAGTGCGGCACGAACCTCGTCAGCGGGAAGCTCGACCCCGATCCGGGCGCGACCGGGCGCCTCGAGGAGCACGAGCCTCGGGGCGCCGTTCTCGGTCTTCTTGTCGCGGGCGAGCGCAGCCCAGGCGCGCTCGCGGTCGACGCGCACCGGCTCGGGGCGGAGCTGCTCCTCGACCGCGGACGTGTCGAGCCCGGAGAGCCGGAGCGCTGCGAGGAGCCCGAGTGCCACCGCGCGGCCGTGCGGAAGCCCGAAGTCCGCAGCCGCCTCGAGCGCGTGGGCGAACGTGTGCCCCAGGTTGAGCTGGTTGCGCTCCGCGAGGTCGTTCGGGTCGCGCAGGCACACCGCCGCCTTGAACGCCGCACACCTACGGACTGCTTCCGCGAGCGGAAGCTCCCAGAGCGGCTCCCCGGCGAGGAGGCCCGTCTTGACGAGCTCGGCCTTCCCGTTCAGGACTTCTTCGGCCGGAAGCGTCTCGAGGAGAGCCGGATCGATGATCGTCTTGACGGGCCAGTGGAAGGCGCCGACGAGGTTCTTCCCGGCCGGGAGGTCGATTGCTGTCTTGCCGCCGATTGCCGCGTCGACCTGGCCTACGAGTGTCGTCGGGACGGCGACCCAATCCACTCCGCGCAGCCACGCGGCCGCGGCGAAGCCCGCCGCGTCGGTCGTGGCCCCGCCTCCGAGCGCGACGAGCGTTCCCTGCCGATCGAGCGTGAGCGCGCGCCAGAGCCGCTCCAGCGCCGCGACCGACTTCGCCTCCTCGCCGGGCGGCAGCTCGTGCAGCGCGCGGACGCGCGAGCCGAGCGCGAGCTGCGCCTCCATCCCGTAGATCCCGGCGACGCGAGCGTCGGCGACGAGCTCGACCGACCCCTCGCCAGGCACGAGCTCGCCGAGCCGCTCGAGCGCACCCGACTCGATGTGGACGCCGGCGGCCGCGAGCGCTGCCGACACCGGATCGCTCGCGGAGGCATCGGCCACCTCGCGATAGAGATCGCGGCGGTCGTCGTACAACCTCCGGAACGATGCCTCGTCCTGCGCGAGGGGACGACCCGTGCCACGCACTCGCTCCCACGCTTCGTCGGCGGAGACCTCGACGAGGAGCGAGAACGCTCGCTCGCGCAGCGCCGCCCGGGTCTGCTCGGTCGTCACGGCGCCGCCGCCGAGCGCGAGCACGAGCGGCTGTGACACCGAAAGCGCCTCGAGCGCTGCGCTGGACTCGCGAGTCCGAAACGCCGACTCGCCGCCGCTGCCGGCGAAGAGCTCCGCGATCGAAGCACCCGCCTCGTCCTCGATCCGGCGGTCGAGGTCGACGAACCTCCGGCCGAGGCGCTCGGCGAGCTCTGCGCCCAGCGTCGACTTGCCCGCGCCCATGAACCCGACGAGCGCGATGTGGCGGTCTAGGGCGTGCGGGGCCATTGGATCCGCTCCAGATAGGCAGCGTGCGCAGCGACGAGGTCGCCGATCGCGTCGCCGCCGAACTTCTCCTTCGCAGCCCGCGCGAGCTCCCACGCGACGGCCGCCTCGGCGACCACGGCGAGCGCCTCGACCGCATGCACGTCGCTCCGCTCGACGAGCGCTTGGGCCGCCTCGCCGGTGGAGAGGTCGACCGAGTCGAGCGGCTTCATCAGCGTCGGCAGCGGCTTCATCGCGGCCCGGACGACGAGCTCCTCCCCGTTCGAGATCCCGGCTTCGATCCCGCCGGCGCGGTTCGAGCGCCTGCGCAGGCCGGGCTCGATCTCGTCGTGCGCCTCTGAGCCCCGGCGGCGGGCGAGCGCGAAGCCGTCCCCGATCTCGACGCCCTTCACCGCCTGGATCCCCATCAGCGCCGCCGCGAGCCGGCCGTCGAGCCGATCCTCCCGCGAGGCGTAGGAGCCCAGGCCGGGAGGCAGGCCGGTCGCGAGCACCTCGACGATCCCGCCGAGTGTGTCGCGATCTGCCTTCGCAACGTCGGTCGCCGCGCGCTGCGCCTCCTCCCCGGTCTCGCCTCCCACCTCGAGCGCGACTCCGGCGACCTCGATCCCGAGCTCGCGGAGGAGTGCCTTCGCGACCGAGCCCGCGGCGACGTAGACGGCGGTGTGACGGGCGCTCGCCCGCTCCAGCGAATTCCGGACGTCGTCGTGCCCGTACTTGAGTACGCCGGCGAGGTCGGCGTGGCCGGGCCGGGGCAGCGTGACCGCCTTCGTCCCCTTCCCCTCCGGCTCGCCTTCGGGCGGCCACGGGCTCATTCCCCACGTCCAGTTCTTGTGGTCGCGGTTACGGACGACGAGCGCCAGCGGTGTCCCGAGCGTCTTGCCGTGCCTGAGCCCCGCCAGCATCTCGACCTCGTCCTGCTCGAGCTGCTGGCGCGGGCTGCGGCCGTACCCCTGCTGCCTGCGGCGGAGGTCGGCGTCGATCAAGGCCTGGTCGAGTTCGAGCCCGGCGGGCAGGCCCGTCAGGATCGCGACAAGCGCGGGCCCGTGCGACTCGCCCGCAGTCGTGAGCCCGAGAGACATGCGGCGGATCGTACGCGCGCTCCCCTGTGGCGGGTCAGCGTACGGCGGTCACGAGCTCTTCGCGGTAGGCGACGGCGATCGCCTGGGCGCGGCTGTGCACGCTGAGCTTGTCCAGGATCCGCTCGATGTGCTTCCCGCACGTCTTCGGCGCGATCACGAGCGACTCGGAGATCTCGCGCTGGGTCAGCCCCTGCGCGAGCAGCTGCAGAACCTCGCGCTCGCGGGCCGTGAGCGAGGCGGTGCGGCCCGTCGGGGTCGCCGCAGTCCGCCGGATCAGCCCTCGCACGCGAGCGAGCAACTCGTCCGGCGCGAAAGGCTTCGAGACGTAGTCGTCGGCGCCGAGGAGGAGGCCTGCGATCCGGTCGTAGGTCTGCTTGCGCTCGCCGGAGAGAAAGATGATCGGGAGCGCGGCCCCGAACTCGTCGCGGAGGAGCCGGCAGACCTCGTAGCCGGAGACGAGCGGCAGGTGCACGTCGAGGAGGACGAGCGCGGGGCGCTCCGTGCGCGCGGCCTCGAGCCCCGCGGAGCCGGAAACTGCGAGCAGGGGCTCGTATCCCGCCTCGCGGAGCGTCAGCCCGACGAGCTCCAGGAACTTCTCGTCGTCGTCGATCACCAGCACCTGCGCCGCAGTGCCGAAAAGCGGTTCAGCGCTCAATAGCTCCCTCCTCTGCCCATCATTGTCGACCCGTTCGGCCCGACAGTCAACAGATGCCGTACGGAATTCACCGCAGTGAAATCAGATCATTTCCGTCTGGTCTCGGCCGCCCTCGGCTCGTACGCTCGAGATCGGGAAGAACCCGCAAATCCAGGAGGTTTTCATGCACCGCAGATCACGTTTCCTCTCGGCGCTCGTTCTCGTCGTGACGACAGCCGTCGCGGCCGGGGCGGCAGCGTTTGCTGCGCCGGGAGTCACACCGACGACCGTGAGCGACACACTGCTCCCGGGTCAGTCGGCCACGATCTCCAAGTTCGTCGAGACACCGACGATCCCACCGAACCCGGACATCTTCTTCCTCGCCGACACGACGGGGAGCATGGGTGCGGCGATCGGCAACGTCCAGTCGAACTCGGCGAGCATCCTCAACCAGGTCCTCGCCGCCCAGCCGACCGCGCAGTTCGGCGTCGGCGAGTACAAGGACGTCGGCGACGTCTACGTCTACCGTCTGAACGCGCCGATCAGCCCGG
This sequence comes from Gaiellaceae bacterium, assembly GCA_035575835.1. Taxonomy (GTDB): domain Bacteria; phylum Actinomycetota; class Thermoleophilia; order Gaiellales; family Gaiellaceae; genus Gaiellasilicea. The sequence goes on along the minus strand of DATLXM010000082.1, from coordinate 1,437 downwards.
TCACGGCGGCAGCGCAGGCCGGGATCGGCCTCTGGTCCGCGAGTGGTGGCGGTGACATCCCAGAGGGTCAGATCTCCGCGCTCGAGCAACTCGCCACGAGCCCGCTCACGAACTTCCGCACCGGCTCCTCGCGGATCGTCGTCTGGTTCGGGGATGCCCCCGGCCACGACCCGCGCAACGGCTCCACCGAGGCCTCCGCGACAGCGGCCCTCGTCGCCGCCGGGATCCGGGTGATCGCGATCTCGACCGGCGCCAACCAGCTGAACTCCTCCGGCCAGGCGAGCAGGATCGCCACGGCTACGGGCGGGTCGTTCCTGCCCGGCGCCAACGACAGCCAGGTCGCGGCCACGATCCTCTCCGGGCTCTCGAACCTGCCCGTGACGGTCACGCACGCGGTCAACTGCCCCGCAGGCGTCAGCGCGTCGCTCTCGCCGGCCAGCCAGACGGCCGTCAGCGGCTCGACGTTCACCTTCAGTGAGACCTACGGCGTCGACGCCGGCACCCTCGCAGGTACGTATGTCTGCACCGTCGACTTCCTCCTGAACGGGATCGCCGGTGGGCCCGCGTTCAGGGAGACGATCACGATCACCGTGCCGGCTCCCGACCTCTCGATCACGAAGACCGGACCGGCCCTCGCAACCGAGGGAACGAACGTGACCTACACGGTGACTGCTCGGAACAACGGCCCGACGAGCGCGACCGGCGTCGTCGTCACCGACGTGGTGCCGGCGAACTCGACGTTCGTCTCCGCGAGCCCGGGCTGCGCCCTGGCCGCCGGGGTCGTCACCTGCACGGCAGGGACGCTCGCACCGGGCGCCTCCCAGCCGTTCTCGATCACGCTCCTCGCGGGATCGGGTGGCTCGATCGCGAACAGCGCCTCGGTCGCCGGCCTCCAGGCCGACCCGAACCTCGCGAACAACACGGCGTCCGCGACGACGGCGATCAACCACAACCCGGTCTGCTCGACGGCCGCGTCCGGTCTCGGCGATCTCTGGCCGCCGAACCACAAGTACGTGGACGGCCAGATCTCCGGCCTGACCGACGCCGACGGCGATGCGATCGCGATCTCGATCACGGGGATCACCCAGGACGAGCCCGTGGACGCGACCGGCAACGGCGACGGCAACACCTCGCCGGACGCGACGATCGGTGCGGCCGGCGCGTTCCGCGTGCGGGCTGAGCGCGCCGGGACGGGTGACGGACGCGTCTACACGATCGCGTTCAACGGCAGCGACGGACAGGGCGGCAGCTGTGCCGGCACGCTCTTCGTCGGTGTCCCGCACGACCAGGGCGGCGGCTCGACGCCGATCGACTCGGCACCGCCCTCGTACGACTCGACGACGCCCTAGCGCCGTCGAAGGGGAGAGCAGATGGAGGGCCCGCCACGTGCGGGCCCTCCGCGTTCTCAGGCCGGGAGAGCGGCGAGCCCGCGGCGGT
>DATLXM010000081.1:0-15653 GCA_035575835.1 Gaiellaceae bacterium | reverse complement strand
GTGGGCGGCGGCGCGGCTAGCGGAGGGGCCGCGAGGCGGCGAAGTTGGCCTTCGCATCGCCCCCGGCGCCCGTGAAGGCGCCGCCGGCATAGAGCTTGCCGCGGAAGACCGCCAGCTCCTGCGTCTCGCCGACCCACGGTCCGCCCCCGGCTCCATTCGAGCCGACCGGTTGCCAGCGGCTGCCGTTGAAGGACGCAACGACGTCGCCGGTCGGCTTCCCGTCGGCGTTCTGCCACGACCCGGCGACGAAGAGGAGCGAGCCGGACGTCGTGAGCGCGTTGATGTAGCTCGTCGCGGGGAAGTAGCCGTTCGTGCCTGCGCCGTTGGCGCCCACAGCGCTATACGCGGAGCCGTTCCACTTCACGAGGTGGTCGGCCTGGGCGATCCCGCCGATGTTGAGCCCGTCGGAGCTGACGTAGACCTCCATTCCCTTGGCGTGGAGGCCGCGGACGATCCCACCGATGGGCGCCGTGCCGAGCCCCTGCCAGGAGCCCTTGTACGACGCGACGCCGTCGGCCGTCGCCACGCCGTCGAGGTTCGTGAACGTGCCCCCGGCGTAGAGCGTCCCGTCCGTGGTCGCGGTCAGGGCGTAAATTGCGCCCGAGAAGTCGCCGTCCTTGTCGACCGTGACGCTCGGTGTGCCGGTGGCCAGATCGCAGGCGATCAGGTAGTCCGCGCGCGCGTCGGCGTTCGCGTTCTGAAAGGTGCCCCCGACGTACAGGGTCGAACCGACCACCTGGAGCGCGAGCACCTGGAGCCCGCCCTTGAAGGCCGGTTGCTCGGTCGTGTTGCAGAACGGCTTCCAGCTGACGCCGTCGAAGACCGCGAGGTAGTCGGCGGCGGCCTTCCCGCCGGCGTTGACGAAGTTGCCGCCTGCGTAGACCTTGCCGGCGTGGGTCGCGATCGCGAAGACAGCTCCGGTCCCGAGCGGCGTCTTGCCGAGGGCGCTCCACTTGGTGCCGTTCCACTTCGCGATCCGGTCCGCGGCGGCGATCCCGCCGGCGTTCGTGAAGCTCCCCCCGACGTAGAGCGCGCCTTTTGCGCCGTGCAGGGCGGTGACGTGGCCGTTGAGGGCCGAACCGGGAACCTTGGCGCCGTTCGTCCCGAGCCGGTTCCAGCCACCGCCGGCGGTTGCGAGCCCGTGAGCGGTCAGCGGCAGACACGCGCCGGCGAAGAGCAAGAGGACGAGCAGCGAGCGCCGCATAGCGGCTCCTTTGAGGTGGAACTCAGCTACTTCTTGTAGGCGTACTTGATCTTGTCCTGGGCGACTTCTTCCAGGGACATGGTCAAGTAGTTCTTCGAGCGCGACTCGACAAGGGGCGGCGGCGCTTCCTCGAAGCCCATGCCCTCGCCCAACTGATGGTGATAGTTGTTGATCTGCCTCGCACGCTTCGCGGCGACGATGACGAGCGCATAGCGCGAGTCGACTCCGCCGTGCTCGGTGTCCAGAAGCTGATCGATGCGAGGATGGATCATTGCCCCGCCATGGTAGCTGCCGCGGAGCTAGCCCGTGGGCGGGGTGGGTACGGACGTGGAATGCACCAAGCAGCGTGGTCGAATCGAACGGTGCCAAGGCTGGTTGCCTTGGCACCGGGCGAGGCGGGCACGATGCGCAGCGTGCAGATCGCGTCCGTGCGTGCCACGTCCGTGGGTTAGCTCCGCACTAGCGCGAGCTCCCGCTCGACGAGAGCGGCCAGGGCCTCGGTCGCGCGCTCGACATCGTCGTTCCGAATCATGTACCGGAAGCGGTGCGCCTGCTCGAGCTGCCAGCGCGCGAGCTCGATCCGCTCGCCGATCTCGCCTGAGCTCTCCGTCGCGCGCGCCCGCAACCGCCGCTCGAGCTCGGCGACATCAGCGGCGATGAAGAGCGTCACGTTGCCCTCGACCAGATCCTGGACGCGCAGGGCGCCGTCGATCTCGAGCTCGAGCACGCACACGCGGCCCTCCTCGGAGATCCGGTCGATCTCGGTCGCGAGTGTCCCGTAGCGGCCACCCACGAATTCGACGTGCTCCAGGAACTCCCCCACGCGGGTCCGGCGGACGAACTCGCGCTCGTCGAGGAACCAGTACTCGCGACCGTCGACCTCACCGGGTCGCTGCTGCCGGGTGGTCGCCGAGACCGCGACCTCGAGCTCAGGCAGCCGGTCGAGCAAGCGCTTGATCAGCGTCCCCTTGCCGGCCCCCGACGGGCCGGTGATCACGAAGACCGGCAGAGACTTACTTGTTGAAGAGGCCAATGAGCTCGGCCCGCTGACGCTCCGAGAGGCCGCCCACCGTCTTCGACTGACTGATCCGGCAGTGATTTAGCAGCCGGGCCGCCTTCACGCGACCGAACTTCGGCACCGCCATGAGCATGTCGAAGACCTTCGCAGTGGAGACGTACTCGGGCGGATCGAGCAGAATCGACTCGATCTGAACCTCGCCGTCCTTGAGATCCTTCTTCAACTTTGCCCGTCTGACGCGGATGTCGTTGGCCCTCTTCAAGGCCTCCATCCGCTGGTCGAGCGACCGCAGTGGAGCCTGGGCTTGCGTCTTTGACGTCACCATGAGCGCGGGATACTAGCAGCCTTGGCGGCGCCGTCAAAGTTGTCCGTTTTTGCCATTTTCCAGGTCTTTTTCAGACTCTGTTGCCAGATCCGGATACGCTCATTTGCAGGGAGGAATGGGCTAGGCGGTGCGCGTCGAGCGGATGTCCAAGATTTCGCGAGGCCGACTCGGCGACGAGCTCGGCGCGAATTCGAACGGGTGCGTCGGTGTCCGAGAAGAGGATCGTGCCGAGGGAAACGGCACTCGCGCCGACGGCGATCAACTCGAGCGCGTCGAGCCCGGAGCGGACACCGCCCATCCCCACGATCGGCAACTCGACCGCCCGGGCGCACGCGTAGACGGCTGCGAGCGCGACCGGTTTCAGGGCCGGCCCCGAGTACCCGCCTCCCCCGGTCCCGAGCGTCGGCCGGAGGCTCCCGTCGAGCGCGAGCCCACGGAGGGTGTTCACGAGCGAGAGCCCATCGGCCCCGGCGGCCTCGACAGCGCGTGCGTGCTCGGCGATGTCCCAGGCCGCCGGTGAGAGCTTGGCGTAGAGCGGCAAGCCGGTCGCCTCACGGCAGGCCGCGACGATCGCCGCCGCGCCTTCCGGGGCCTCGTCCACGTTGGGGCACGAGAGGTTGAGCTCGATCGTCACGTCGGTGAGCGCCGCGCAGGTCTCGGCATACTCGTGGGCCGAGAAGCCGCCGACGGAGACCCAGAGAGGCACGCCGAGCGTGCGCAACCGAGGCAGCACCTCGCGCAGGAAGAGGTCGCGTCCGGGATTGGCGAGACCGATCGAGTTCAGCATCCCGCTCTCGGTCTCCGCAATCCGAATTGGTGGGTTTCCCTGGCGCGGCTGGGGGGTGATCGTCTTCGTCACGAACGCGTCGAGGGAGCGGGCGACGTCGGGCGCGGTCAGGGCGTCGAGACACCCGGAGGCGTTCAGGAGCATCAAGCGGCCTTCCCGAGGACGGGCCCGTCGACGCACAGCCGCCTGAGCTCGCCCTGGATCTCGACCGCGCAGCCGTAGCAGGCGCCGTACCCGCAGGCCATCGGCGCCTCCCAGGCGAGCTGCGCATCAGGAGCCAGCCCGCCGAGCGCGGAGAGCATCGGCTCGGGACCGCAGGCGAGGACGTCGTGGCGACCCTCGGGAAGAAGCGCCGTCACGTAGGTCGGCTCGATGCACACCTCCGCGTTGGGGACGAGCGCCGCTGCTTCGGCGTGCCATTCGCTGCGGAAGCCGAGGATCGCCGGCGGGCCGCCGAGCCGCTTCGAGAGGTAGGGCAAGGGCGCGATCCCGATCCCGCCTCCGACGAGGAGGGGCCGCGTGACCTCGAGCGCGAAGCCGTTTCCGAGCGGCCCGAGCACGTGGAGCGCGTCGCCGCGCTCGAGCCCGCACAAGGCCTGTGTCCCAGGCCCGATCGGATCGATCAGGAAGGCGAGCTCGCCGGCCGCTTCGAGGCACAGGCTCATCGGCCGCGGAAGAACGCGGCCAGGCGCCTCGAGCATGAAGAACTGGCCGGGATCTCCTCGGTCGAGCCCGCCCCGGTCGAGGCGAAGCAGGGTGTACGGGCCGACGGTCTCCGAGCCCGCGACCCTACGCAGCTCGCGTCTCATCGTCCTCCGCCTCGGATGGTCCGACGTCCGGGACCCCGACGCGCTGGAGTCGTTCCTGCAACGAGCAAGCGATCTCGGCGCGCCCGTGCGCGATCGCATCGCCCGCGAGGCGAGCGGCAGCGAGCGTCGTGATGCACGGGACCCGGGCGGCGATCGCCGCCTCGCGGATCCGGGCGCCGTCGAGCCGAGCCCCCGATCCCTGCGGGGTGTTGACAACGAGGTCGCAGCGGCGGCCCCGAATCAGATCGACGACGCTCTCTCCCGCCCCCACCTCCGAGACCTTGCCGACGGGCTCGACCTCGAGCCCGGCCGCGACCAGCACGCGCGCTGTCCCGGAGGTCGCAGCGAGTCGAAATCCGAGCCCTGCCAGCTGGGCCGCGACCGCGACCGCGCCGAGCTTGTCAGCGTCCCGCACGGAGAGAAAGACGGTGCCACCACTCGGGAGCGGCCGCCCGGCGGCACGTTCCGCCTTGGCGAAAGCGGTCGGCAGGTCGTCGGCGCACGCCATCACCTCGCCCGTCGAGCGCATCTCGGGGCCGAGCACCGGATCGGAGCCGGGGAACCGGGCGAACGGGAGCACGGCCGCCTTCACGCTCACGTGGTCGGGTCGGCGCTCCGCGGGCAGATCGAGCTCGTGCAGGCGCGCCCCGGCCGCGAGCCGAGCGGCCGCGTCGACGAGGTTGACCCCGGTCGCCTTCGAAGCGAACGGGACGGTTCGGGACGCGCGGGGATTGACCTCGAGCACGTGTAGCTCGCCGCCCGCGAGCGCGAGCTGGACGTTCAGGAGCCCGACGACGCCGAGTGCCGGCCCGAGCTTCCGGACGACGCGGCAGACGTCGCCGTAGGCTTCCTCGTCGAGCGACGGGGCCGGGAGCACGCAGGAAGAGTCGCCGGAGTGGACGCCCGCCTCCTCGACATGCTCCATCACGGCACCGATGTAGACGGAGACTCCGTCGCAAAGGGCATCGACGTCGATCTCGAGCGCGTCCTCGAGGAAACGGTCGACCAGGACTTCGCCCCTGACCCGCGTCATCGCCTGACGCACCTGGTCGGCGTCGTCGCAGATCCGCATCGCCCGGCCGCCGAGCACGTAGCTCGGGCGTACGAGCACCGGATAGCCGACCCGTTCGGCGACCGCAACCGCCGCGTCTCCGTCGGCCGCGATTCCCCAGTCCGGGCAACGGACGCCGAGCTCCGAGAGCAGCGCCCCGAAGCGCTCGCGGTCCTCGGCGAGGTCGATCGCCTCGACGGGGGTACCGAGGAGCTTGAACCCGGCCGCCTCGATCGCCCCTGCGAGCTTGAGCGGGGTCTGCCCGCCGAACTGGGTCACGACGCCGACCGGGTGCTCACGCTCGAGCACCGGTAGGACGTAGGCCTCCGTCAGGGGCTCGAAGTAGAGGCGGTCGGAGGTGTCGTAGTCGGTCGAGACCGTCTCCGGGTTGCAGTTGATCATCACGGCCTCGTACCCCTGCGCCCGGAAGCTCTGGACGGCGTGCACGCAGCAGTAGTCGAACTCGATTCCCTGGCCGATCCGGTTCGGGCCGGAGCCGAGGATGACGACGCGAGGCTTGCTCCCGATCGGGGGTGCTTCGTCGGCCTCCCCGGTCGTCGAGTAGTAGTAGTTGGAGGCGGCCTCCACCTCGCCCGCGCAGGAGTCGACCCGTCGGTAGACCCGCTTCCCGGCCGGCAGCCCGTCGACCCGAAGCGCCTCGAGCTCCCGACGGAACCAGGGATGGATCCCCTTCGGGAGGTCTTCGAGCGTGCGCCAGGGAGTGACGGCGCCTGCATCGAGCTCCCGGCTCACGAACGCCTTCCAGAACGCCTCCTGGAACGTCCGCCCGATCCCCATCGTCTCGCCGACCGACTTCATCTGCGTCCCGAGCGTCGTGTCTGCCCCGGGGAACTTCTCGAACGCGAAGCGCGGCACCTTGACAACGACGTAGTCGAGCGTCGGCTCGAAGCTGGCGGGCGTCGTCTTCGTCAGGTCGTTCGGGATCTCGTCGAGCGTGTAGCCGACCGCGAGCTTGGCCGCGACCTTCGCGATCGGGTAGCCGGTCGCCTTCGAGGCGAGCGCGGAGGAGCGCGAGACCCGCGGGTTCATCTCGATCACCCGGAGCTCGCCCGTGTCGCGGTTGCGCGCGAACTGGACGTTCGAGCCGCCCGTCTCGACCCCGACGGCTCGGACGACGGCCGCGGCCGCGTCGCGCAGCTCCTGATAGGCCTCGTCGGGAAGCGTCATCTGCGGCGCCACCGTGACCGAGTCGCCCGTGTGCACTCCCATCGGGTCGAGGTTCTCGATCGAGCAGACGATCACGACGTTGTCGCGGCGGTCGCGGATCACCTCGAGCTCGAACTCGTCCCAGCCCTTGACGGACTCCTCGACGAGAACTTGCCCGATCGGCGACTCGGCGAGCCCGATCGCCACCTGACGGCGCAGGTCTGCCTCCGTCTCCACGAAGCCGCCGCCGTGGCCGCCGAGCGTGAACGCCGGTCGCACGACGGCGGGCACCGCGATCCCGTCGAGCTGGTCGACGGAGGTGACGGCGTGCGAGTCGGGGACGACGAGCCCGCAGCTCTGGACGGCGTCCCGGAAGAGCAGCCGATCCTCGGCTCGCTTGATCACGTCGACGTTCGCGCCGAGGAGTTCGATCCCGAGCGCGTCCAGGATCCCCTCCTCCGCGAGCTGGATCGCGAGGTTGAGCGCGGTCTGGCCGCCGAGGGTCGGGAGGAGCGCGTCGGGACGCTCGCGGCCCAGGACGTCGGCGACGCCCTCGAGGTCGAGTGGCTCCAGGTAGGTGCGGTCGGCGAAGCCGGGGTCGGTCATGATCGTGGCCGGGTTCGAATTGACGACGATCGTCCGAAATCCGTCCTCGCGAAGGACCTTCAGCGCCTGGCAGCCCGCGTAGTCGAACTCACAGGCCTGCCCGATCACGATCGGGCCGGATCCGATCAGGCAGATTGAGCGGATGTCGGTGCGCTTAGGCATCTCGCACCTCCGCCAGCCAGCGCTCGAGGATGGGCCAGGCGTCGTGCGGGCCCGGTCCGGCCTCCGGGTGGAACTGAACCGAGCGAGCGCGGAGCTCGGGGAAGTCGAAGCCCTCGACCGTCCCGTCGTAGAGGGAGACGTACGTCGCCTCCTTCGCGTCCGTCGCAGCGACCGCGAAGCCGTGGTTCTGGCTCGTCACGAGCACGCGGCCGGTGTTCCGCTCCAGCACCGGATGGTTGGCGCCGCGGTGACCGAACGGGAGCTTGTAGGTCTCGTGCCCCGTCGCGAGCCCGAGCAGCTGGTGGCCGAGGCAGATCCCGAGCACCGGGACCCGGCCGAGCAGGCGCTCGATCTCGGTCACCTCGGCAGCCAACGGCTCCGGGTCGCCGGGGCCGTTCGTGAGCAGGACGGCGTCGAAGGCCTCGAGCTCGTCGGCATCGACCGAGTGCGGGTACACGGTCACGTGCGCGCCGGCACCGGCGAGCCGCCGCAGGATCGAGCGCTTGCAGCCGTAGTCGACGACGGCGACCCGGGTCGCACCGGCGTCGCAGTAGACGTAGGGCTCGGGCGAGGACACCTGCGCCACGAGCGCAGCTCCCGTCATCGCGGGGTGCAGGCGCACCTGCTCGAGCGCCTCTGGTTCCGCCAGGCCGTTAGAGACCGCGACGGCCCGCATTGCGCCGCCCTCGCGCAGGCGCAGGACGAGCGAGCGCGTGTCGAGCCCGCTGATCCCGACGATTCCGTGCTCGGCCAGCCACCCGGTCCACGCGGGCCCGCGCGCCTCCCGCATCAACACCGCCTTCGCGTGGGCGCCGGTCGACTCTGAGCGACCCGCGGCGACCCCGTAGTTGCCGATCATGGGCGCGGTGAAGCAGACGAGCTGCTCCGCGAAGCTCGGGTCGGTGACCGTCTCCTGGTACCCCGTCATCGCGGTCGTGAAGACCGCCTCGCCGAACGCGACTCCCTCGGCGCCGACCGAGTCGCCGTGGAAGACGGTGCCGTCCTCGAGTGCGAGATAGGCGCTCACCCGTGCACCCGGCGGCCGTCGGCAACCGTCGTCACGACCCGGCCCCGCAGCCTCTGGTCGAGCAGCCACGAGTTGGCCGAGCGAGAGCGAAAGCCGGCCTCGGTCACCGTCCACTCCTCCTCGAGGTCGAGGAGGACGAGGTTCGCGCGGGCGCCGACCTCGACCTTCGGCTCGGGCAGCCCGAACGCGCGGGCCGGCCCTCCGGACAGGCGCTCGAGCAGCGTCTCCAGCGAGAGCAGCCCCGGCTCGACGAGATGGGTGTTCAGAGCGGCGAAGCTCGTCTCGAGCCCGGTGACACCGAACGGGGCCGCCTCGAAGGGTGCGTCCTTCTCCTCGCGCGAATGCGGTGCGTGGTCGGTCGCGATGCAGGTGATCGTCCCGTCGCGGAGGGCGTCGAGCAGCGCCTCGCGGTCGTGGGCGGTGCCGAGGGGCGGGTTCATCTTCGTGTTCGGGTCGAGCGAGCGGACGGCTTCGTCGGTGAGCACGAGGTGGTGCGGCGTCACTTCCGCCGTCACGTTCGCCCCGTCGGAGCGCGCGCGTCGGAGGGCGGCCACGGACTCGTGCGCGGAGAGGTGCATCAGGTGCAGCGATGTTGCCTCGTAGGCCGCGAGCGCGAGGTCGCGCTCGACCATCACGCTCTCGGCGATCGAGGGCCACCCGGCGATCCCGAGCTCGGCGGAGAGCTGCCCGTCGTGCATGTGGCCCGAGCGGGAGAGGGTCGGCTCCTCGCAGTGGAGCGCGAGCGGCCGGCCGGCGACCTCGGAGTACTGGAGCGCCCGCCAGAGAAGCGCGGCCGAGACGACCGGATGGCCGTCGTCCGTGAACCCGACGGCGCCTGCGTCGGCGAGCTCACCCATTTCCGTCAGCTCCTCGCCGCGCTGCCCCTTCGAGATCGAGGCCATGAACCCGACGGGGACGAGGGCGTCCCGGCGAGCCGTCTCGAGCAGCGAGCCGAGGACGGCGGCCGAGTCGACGACCGGGTCGGTGTTCGGAATCGCGAGGATCGCGCAGTAGCCGCCGGCGGCCGCTGCGGCGGTCCCGCTCGCAATCGTCTCCTCGTCCTCCCGCCCCGGAGTGCGCAGGTGGACGTGGGGATCGACGAAGGCCGGCGAGAGCACCCGGTGGGTGGCACCGGCGGGCTCGATTCGGACGATCGTGCCGTTCTCGACGGTGACCGCGACCGGGTCGCCGCCGAGCAGCCGTCCCTCGAGCACGAGCGAGTCGGTGTAGCCGTTCCGGGAGACGAGCATCACGCGACGCTCGCGATCCGCAGGGCCGGGCGATCGGCGGTGAGGAGGTCGTGCAGGACGGCCATCCGGACGACGAGGCCCGATCGCACCTGCTGCTCGATCAGCGAATCGGGAGAGTCGGCGACGCGGGAATCGAGCTCGACCCCCCGGTTCATCGGCCCCGGATGCATCACCTTCTGCCCCGGGCGGAGCCGCTCGGGCGTCACGCCCCAGCGCGCGGTGTACTCGCGCAGGCTCGGGACGTAGGCGGATTCCATCCGCTCCCGCTGCATCCGGAGGACGTAGACGACGTCGGCGGCCGCGATCGTCTCGATCTCCGTCGAGCGCTGGCATCCCGGCCAGCCTCGGGAGGGAGCCTCGAGGCTCTGCGGCACGAGCGTCGGCGGCCCCACGATCGTCGTCCGGGCGCCGACGAGCGCGAGCGCCTGGACCAGCGAGCGGGCGACGCGCGAGTGGAGGACGTCGCCGACGATGGCGACGTGCACGCCTTCCAGTCTGCCGAGCGCCGTCCGGATCGTGTAGAGGTCGAGCAGTGCCTGCGTCGGGTGCTGGTGCTTCCCATCCCCCGCGTTCACGACCGCGGCGCCGCAGTGGCGGGCCACTATCTGCGGGGCTCCCGCGTGGGGATGGCGGACGACGATCGCAGCCGGGTCGTAGGCGGCGAGCGTCAGCACCGTGTCCTTGAGCGACTCGCCCTTCTCGACCGAGGATCCGGCCGATTTGATCGACATGGTGTCGGCCGAGAGCCGACGGGCGGCGAGTTCGAAGCTCGACGAGGTTCGGGTGGACGACTCGTAGAAGAGCGTGATCACGAGCCGCCCGCCGAGGGCCGGGATCTTGCCCTCGACCCCGTCCAGCCCCTGGGCCGTCTCGAGGATCCGCTCGACGTCGCCGCGATCGAGGTCGCCGATCGAGATCAGATGGCGACGGTCAGGCACGGGAGTCCTCCTCCGGCACGTTCAGGAGCAGGATCCGGTCGGCGCCGTCTGTCTCGGCGAGCTGCACCTGGATCCGCTCGCTCCGCGCGGTCGGGAGGTTCTTCCCCACGTAGTCGGGCCGGATCGGAAGCTCACGGTGCCCGCGGTCGACGAGGACGGCGAGCTGGACGCGGGCGGGCCGGCCGTGCGCGAAGAGGGTCTCGATCGCGGCGCGGATCGTCCGGCCCGTGTAAAGGACGTCGTCGACGAGGATGCAGGTCGTGCCCGCGAGCGGGAAGTCGAGGTCGGTCGCACCGACGATCGGGTGTGCGAGGCCGGGCTCGCGGTCGTCGCGCTTGAACGTGATGTCGACGGCGCCGAGTGCGACCTCGGTTCCGCTCCGCTCCTCGATCAGCTCGGCGAGCCGCTCCGCGATCGGGACGCCCCGCGTATGGATGCCGACGAGCGCGACCGCTCCGAGGTCGTCGTTCCGCTCGATGATCTCGTGCGCGATCCGGGAGAGGGTGCGCTCCAGCGCCTCCGCGTCGAGGAGGAGCTTCGCCGGTTGCCGTAGCTCGGCCTGGCGGCCGGGAACCTTCGTACTCATTCCGCTCCTTTCCGGTCTCTCTGAACCGGATTAAAGGGGTCGAGGCGAGTCTAGCCGGGCTGACGGACGAACGTCCACCGCGACGATGATGGGGCGCCGGCTGGCATCATCGAGCTTCATGCTTCGCTTCCCGCGCGTTCCTGCGTGGGCCGTGCTCGCCACACTCGTCGCCATCTCGACCTTGCTTCGAGCGGTTGCGGCCTGGGGCGTCGGCTCGCCGTGGATCGCACCCGACGAGATGATCTACGCGCTGCTCGGCCGCTCGCTCTGGGAGGACGGCCGGCTCTCGATCCTCGGCGCCGACACGGGCTTTTACAGCCTCCTCTACCCCGCGCTCGTCGGGCTCCCCTTCGCGACGCTCGACGTCGATTCGGCCCACCGGGTCGTGCAGGTCGTGCAGGCCCTCGTCGTCTCGAGCACTGCGATCCCCGTCTATCTCTGGGGCCGGACGCTCGCGCGCCCGCGCTGGGCGCTCGTCGCCGCGGTCCTCGTCCTCGCGCTCCCCGGGCTCGGCTACTCCGCGCTCGTGATGAGCGAGACACTGTTCCTCCCGCTCGTCACCCTCGCGCTCTGGGCACTGGCGCGAGCTCTCGAACGCCCGACCGCGTTCCGCCAAGCGCTCCTCGTCCTGGCCGTCCTCGCCGCCTGCGCCACCCGGCTGCAGGCCGTCGTGCTCGTGCCCACCCTCGTTGCAGCCGTGCTCGTGAAGGCGGCACTCGACCGGGACCGCGGGATCGTGCGTCGGCTCGCGCCGCTCCTCGGGCTCCTCGCCGGCCTGGGCGTCCTTTCGGTGCTTGCGGGCCGCGACCGGGCGCTCGGCGCCTACGCCGCCGTGGGCGACGGCGGCTACGACGCGAGCCAGATCGCGCGGTTTATCGCCGCCCACGCGGCGGGAGTTCTGATCGTCTGCGGGATCGTGCCGGCGGTCGCGCTGGCGCTCGTCGTGACCGATGTGGCTCGGGCTCGGGAGCCGGTGGACGCAGTGCGCGCGTTCGTCGCGGTCGCAGCCGCGTACGTGCCTCTCCTCGTGCTCGAGGTCGGGGTGTTCGCGTCGACCGAGGTCGGCCACCTGACCGGCCGGAACCTGATCACGACCGCGCCGCTCGCGCTCCTCGGGCTCGGGGTCTGGCTCGACCGGGGCGCGCCCCGGCGCCAACCGGTGGCCGCTCTCGTCGTGCTCCTCGCGGGCGCCCTTCTCCTGGCGCTCCCGGAGCCGAGGACGGTCACCGCAGAGACGATTCACGACACGCTCGCGCTCGTCTGGTTGGAGCAGATCGCCGAGCCGAGGCGTGAACTCGTGTTCGCCGTCGTGGTCGGGATCTCGCTCGCCGCGGTGGCGTTCGTGCCCCGACGAGCCCGGCTGGCCCTTGCGGCAACGACCTTCGCCGCCCTCGGCCTGGCGTCCGTGACGGCAAGCCTTGAGGCGGTCGAGCAGTCGGAGTTCCGCAGCGAGGCCCTCCTCGGCGGCAGCCCGGGCTGGGTCGACGCCGCGGGCCGCAAGGAGGTCGTTTTCCTCTACGCCGGCGAGCCGCGTTCCACGATCGCCTGGCAGCACGTCTACGCGAACGGCTCGATCACCGACGTCTGGGCCCTGACCGGCCTGTTCGTGCCGGGGCCGCTCCCGCAGCGAGCGGTCTACCCGGGCTCGGACGGCAGCCTCGCACGGAAGGGCGCCGGAGCTGCGCGCCCGGTCGTCGCCCCCACCTCGGTGACGCTGTTCGGGACGCCGCTCGCCCAGGTGAGCCTTCAGGACACGGTCGACGCGGGGCTCGTCCTCTGGCAGACCGTGGGGCCGCCGAGGCTCTCGACCACGACGTCCGGTGTGCTCGCGAACGGCGACTTCTCGAACGTGGCGACGCTGACGGCGTTCGATTGCGGGAGCGGCCGGCTCGAGCTGACCCTGCTCGGCAAGTCCGGGAACCCCGTCGAGCTCCGCCTGGACGGGATCACACGCCAGGTCGCCGAGGTCGCGAGCGGAGCCGTTTGGCGAGGAGCCGTCGAGAGCCAGGCGTACGCGAGCGAGGACGGGATCTGCGAGTTCGAGCTCGTCAGCGAAGGGCTCGTCGGCTCGACGCGGCTCGAGTTCGTACGCTCCTAGGTCTCCGCCTGCCTCGGGAGCCGGGCGCCGCGCTTGACGAGCTCGGGCACGCCGCGCTCGGCGAACGGGATCGTGACGAGGTCGAAGTCGCGCGGCACCACCGTCGCCGGGAACACCTCGCGGGCCTCCCGCTCGACGTCGCCACCGCTGTAGCGGCTGGAGACGTGCGTCAGCGCGAGCAAACGGACGCCTGCATCGAAGGCAATCCTTGCCGCCTCGCGCGCCGTCGAATGGTCGGTCTCGCGCGCTCGCTCGGCCTCGTCGTCACAGAACGTCGCTTCGTGGACGAGTACGTCTGCACCCGCCGCCGCCGCGACCACGTTGTCCGTCGGGGCGGTGTCGCCGGAGAGCACGAGCCGGCGGCCGGCGCGCGCCTCGCCGAGCACCTGGTCGGGAGCGACCGTGCTCCCGTCCGGGAGGGTCACGCTCTCCCCGCGCTGGAGCGCACCCCGCTCGCGACCGGGCGGCACTCCGAGCGCATCGGCGGTCTCGACGTCGAACCGGCCGGGGCGTCCGTGCTCGACGAGGGCGTACCCGAGCGACCCGTGCCCGTGCCGGACGACGAACGACTCCACTCGGTACCCGTCCCGCTCGAGCACGTCGCCGTGCTCGAGCTCGACGAGCTCGTAGGGATAGGTCAGCCGACCGAAGATCCGGCGCAGCGAGCCCATCAGCTCCTCGAGCCCTCGGGGGCCGTAGATCGTCAGCGGCAGCTCCCGGCCTCGGAGCGCAAAGGTCTTCAACATCCCGGGGAGGCCGAGGAAGTGGTCGGCGTGGAAGTGGGTCAGGAAGATCTCGGGCAGATCGACCAGCCCCAGGTCGGAACGCAGGAGCTGCCGTTGTGTTCCCTCGGCGCAGTCGAAGAGGAGCCGATCGCCACCGCGCCGGACGAGCGTCGCCGAAGGCGCGCGCTGGGCGGTGGGCATCGAGCCGGACGTCCCGACGAAGACGACGTCGAGGTCCATGCTCCAAGTCTAAGGCCCGAAGTCTGGGCCGACGCTAGCCCGGGAGGATCAGCACCTGCCCAGGCACGAGAACCGTCCCCTGCAGGTGGTTGCGCTCGCGCAGCTCGTAGACACCCTCGCGCGGGTCGCCGTAGCGGGAAGCCGCGATCGACCAGAGCGTGTCCGCGGGCTGGACGATGTAACGGCGCTCGGGCCCCGACGCGTCCGAGGAACGCGCGAACGCGGCCCACAGAAACAGGGAGAGCGCAACCACGATGACGATGCGTCCGAACATATGTTCGCCAGGGTAGCGAACAGGTGTTCGTGTGTCAAGCGGTTGCGAGCACTCCCGGGAGAAATGCGCCGTCGCGGTAGACGAGCTCGCCGTCCGCGTAGACCTCCGACCCGGGCCGAAGGTCGCAGATGAGGTCCCAATGGAGGCCCGAGCGGTTCTGACCGCCGGTCTCGGGATAGGAGGCGCCGAGCGCGAGGTGGACCGTGCCACCGATCTTCTCGTCGAAGAGGATGTTCCGGGTGAAGTGGTCGATCCCGTCGTTCAGGCCGAACGCGAGCTCTCCCAGGCGGCGAGCGCCGTCGTCCATGCCGATCATCGCCTGCAGGAAGTCAGCGCCGTGCGAGGCGGAGGCCTCGACCACCTCCCCGCCCTCGAACCGGAGCTCGACGTCCTGCACCTCGCGGCCCTGGTGGACGGCCGGGTAGCTGAATCGGATGACGCCGTTCACCTCCGTCTCGACGGGGCCGGTGAAGACCTCGCCGTCCGGGAAGTTCTGCTTTCCGATCGACGCCTCCCACGTGCGGTCGCCCACTCCGAGCGTGAGGTCGGTTCCCTCCGCGACGATCCGGAGCGCGCGGACGCCCTCGAGGAACGCTTTCGCGGCAACGGCGGTCTTCGCGAACTCCTGCCACGAGGCGACCGGGTCGGGATCGCCGAGCCGGCCGGCGCCGTAGACGAACGCCTCGTACTCGGGGAGCGACATGTCCGCGTCCTGCGCTGCCGCCTCGGTCGGATAGGCCGTGAGCACCCACTTGAGATCGCCGGCGGCAGCGCGCTGGAGATAGCGCTGCTGCGAGGCCTGGCGGGCTCGCGCCGCGCGCGCCTGACGCGCCGGATCGGCCCCCGTCAGGCTCTTCGTGTTCTGCTCGGCCTGGACGATGATCCGAACGTCCGCGTGCTCGTTCACGCCGAGAAAGGACGGGTTGATCCAGTCGAGCTGCTCGTCGTTCGCGAGCGAGTAGAAGAGCTCGGCCTGGCGCGCGACCCAGATCCGGGGCAGCGGGTGGCCACCCGCCCGAACGACCCGACGGTAGATCTCGACGAGAAGCGGGGTCGCGAGCAGCGGGGCCCTCGATCGCGACGAGCTCGCCCGCCTGGACGTCGGCGGAGTAGCCGACGAGGACGTCGGCGAGCCTCTCGACGCGCGCATCAGGCATCCAGGAACCTCCCGGCGCGCCAGACGAGCTCACCGTCGGCGTAGACCTCGCCGTCCGCGCGCAGGTCGCAGATCAGGTCCCAATGCAGTTCGAGTCGTTCAGGCCGCCGAGCTCCGTGAAGCTGGAGCCGAGCGCCACGTGCATCGTGCCGCCGATCTTCTCGTCGAAGAGCACGTTACGGGTGAAGCGGTCGATCCCGTAGTTGAGCCCGAATGCCACCTCGCCGAGC
>DATLXM010000080.1:0-6143 GCA_035575835.1 Gaiellaceae bacterium | reverse complement strand
GATCATCGGGAGCGAGCTCGGCTTCAACGAGTGGCTCTACTACCTGAGCTGGTCGGTCGCGCTCGCGATGTTCGCGATCGCCTGGGGCCTCCTCCGCGGCCGCCTCGGCAGGGCCTTCCGGGCGATCCGGGACAGCGAGCTTGCTGCCGCGTCGTCGGGGGTCAACCTCGCCCGCTACAAGACGCTCGCCTTCGGGATCAGCGCCTTCTACGCGGGCGTCGCCGGCTCGCTGCTCGCGATCGCGACCACCTTCGTCAATCCGGACACCTTCCCGATCACGCTCTCGATCTTCCTGCTCGTCGGGGTCGTGGTCGGGGGGCTCGGCTCGCTCTGGCCGCTCGTCGTCGGTGCGATCTTCATCCAGTTCCTGCCCCTCTGGGCCCAGAGCCTGAACGGTCCACTGCCCGACACGCTCCTCTTCTTCGACGTCCCGGACTTCAAGGCGTCCGGTGCACCCGCCGTCGTCTACGGGGTGATCCTGATCCTCGTCATGCTCGCGTTCCCCGGCGGCGCCGCCGGGCTCGCCCGCAGGATCGGTTTCCTTACACGTCGCGGCTACGATCGTCTGTCGTAACGCCCCCGACGACGAGGAGATCCGACCGATGAGCAGGATGACGCTTCTGCTCGCCTGCGCCGCCCTGGCTGCGCTCGTGAGCATTCCCGCCGCTTCCGCCCGACCGGCTGCGGGGACGACCGTGACCGTCGATCCCGGGATCACGGCGAAGACGATCCTGCTCGGCGGCACCTCGCCGCTCTCGGGCCCGGCCTCCGCGTACGCCTCGGTCGCCCGTGGCGCCGACGCCTACTTCAAGTACGCAAACGCGCGCGGTGGCGTCAACGGACGGACGATCCAGTACAAGTACCTCGACGACGCCTATAACCCGGCGCAGAGCGTCCAGGTCACGAAGCAGCTCGTCGAGCAGGACAAGGTCTTCGCGATCTTCAACTCGCTCGGGACCGAGCAGAACGACGCGGTCCGCCCGTACCTGAACCAGATCAAGGTGCCGCAGCTCTTCGTCGCCTCCGGCGCGACCACGTTCGGACGCGACTTCAAGCAGTACCCGTACACGATCGGCTTCCAGCCGAGCTACGAGGCCGAGGGCTGGATCTACGGCAAGTACCTCTCGCGCACGAAGCCGGGTGCGCGGATCGCCGTCCTCTTCCAGAACGACGACTACGGCAAGGATCTTCTGAACGGGCTCAAGAAGGGGATCGCGCGCTCGAAGGTCAAGGTGATCGCGGCCGAGGGCTACGAGGTCACCTCGACGGACGTGCAATCGCAGATCGCGAAGCTGAAGGCGTCGGGCGCGAACACGCTCGCGCTCTTCGCGACGCCGAAGTTCGCGATCCAGAGCTACGTCTTCGCGAACCGGCTCGGCTGGCGGCCGCTGATCGTGAACAACGCGGTCTCGAGCGCCTCGAACATCATGGAGCTTGCGTCCGAGGGCAACACGAACAAGGCCGTCGAGAACTCGATCTCGATCGTCTTCCTCAAGGATCCGACGGATCTGAAGTGGCGCAACGACGCCGGGATCAAGCTCTACCGAACCGTCCTCGCCAAGTACGCGAAGGGCGCGAACGCGAGGGACGTCTTCCACGTCTACGGGATGGCGGCGGCCTACGAGACCGTCAAGGTCCTGAAGGCGGCGGGCAAGAACCCGACCCGCGCCGCGGTCGTCGCGCAGATGCGGAAGCTGAGCGACGCGTCGAACCCGTTCCTCCTGCCCGGGATCGCGATCAAGACGAGCGCGACCGAGCGATTCCCGATCGAGCAGGCACTCCTCCAGCGCTACACGAAGGGAAGCTGGAAGAGCTTCGGCGGCCTCTGGGGGTACCGGGCCGGCTAGGCGCGAACCTCGGAACGTAAGCTGGCACGACATGTCAGCTGCCGACCTCCTCTCCGCGCCGCTCGCCGATCTCCTGGCGGCGGCGCGGGAGCGACGGCCGGGCGGTGGGCTCGTTACCTACTCGCCCAAGGTCTTCATCCCCCTGACGACGCTCTGCCGCGACGTCTGCGGCTACTGCACCTTCGCCCGGCCTCCGCGGCGAGGTGAGCGCGCCTACCTGACCGAGGCGGAGGTGCTCGCGATCGCACGTGCCGGCTCCGCGGCCGGCTGCACCGAGGCGCTCTTCACCCTCGGCGACAAGCCGGAGCTGCGCTACCGGGTCGCGCGTGCGGAGCTCGCCGCGCTCGGCTGCGTGACGACGATCGAGTACCTCGCCCGCATGGCGAAGCTCGTGCTCGAGGAGACCGGCCTCCTGCCGCACCTGAATCCGGGCGTGATGACGCGCGCCGAGCTCGAGCTCCTTCGCCCGGTCTCGGCCTCGATGGGGATCATGCTCGAGACGACCGCCGAGCGGCTCTCGGCCCGGGGCGGTCCGCACTGGGCCTCACCGGACAAGCTCCCGGCGCGCCGGCTCGAGACGATCGACCTCGCGGGCGAGCTCCGGATCCCCTTCACGAGCGGGATCCTGATCGGCATCGGCGAGACCCGCGCGGAGCGGATCGAGGCGCTCGAGGCGCTCGCCGCCACGCACGCTCGCCACGGCCACCTCCAGGAGGTGATCGTCCAGAACTTCCGCGCGAAGCAGGGGACGCGGATGGCCGGTTACCCCGAGCCCTCCCTCGAGGAGCACCTCTGGACGATCGCCGCTGCGCGTCTCGTGCTGCCCGCCGACGTCTCGGTGCAGGCTCCGCCGAACCTCGCGTACGACGATTTCCCCCGCCTCCTCGACGCGGGGATCGACGACTGGGGCGGCGTCTCGTCCGTGACGATCGACCACGTCAACCCCGAGGCGCCCTGGCCCGATCGCGACCGGCTGGCCGTTGCGACGCGCAGCCGCGGGCTCGAGCTCGCGCCGCGGCTCCCGGTCTACCCGCGCTACCTCTCGGGCGCCTGGGTCGATCCGGCCGTGCTCCCGCAGGCCCTTCGCTCCGCCGACGCTCTCGGCCTCGCGCGGGAGGACGGCTGGCATCCGGGCGAGAGCGGGGCCGTTCCGTTCGTCGTCGGGAGCGACCCGCTCCCGCTCGAGACGAGCGACGAGCTGGGGGAGGAGGAGATCGTTCGCCTCTTCCGGGCCCGGGGCGCCGAGCGCGACCGTGTCTTCGCCGCGGCCGACCGGCTCCGCCGCGAGGTCTGCGGGGATCAGGTCAGCTACGTCGTGACGCGGAACATCCAGTACACGAACGTCTGCTATTTCCGCTGCGGCTTCTGCGCCTTCTCGAAGGGCAAGCTCGCGGCCAACCTGCGCGGGGCGCCCTACCTTGTCCCGCGCGAGGAGATCGTCCGCCGCTCCCGCGAGGCCTGGGAGCGGGGCGCGACCGAGGTCTGCCTCCAGGGCGGGATCCATCCGGCCTTCACGGGCGACTACTACGCGAGCGTCGTCGAGGCGATCCGGGCCGAGCTGCCCGATCTGCATATCCACGCGTTCTCTGCGCTCGAGATCTGGCAGGGGGCGGCCACGCTTGGCGTCCCGCTCGAGGACTATCTCGCCAGGCTCCGCGAGCTCGGGTTGGGCTCGCTGCCCGGCACCGCGGCCGAGATCCTGGACGACGAGGTGCGGGCCGTGATCTGCCCCGACAAGGTGACGACCGAGCAGTGGCTCGAAGTCCACGCGGCCGCGCATCGGGTCGGTCTCCGCTCGAACGTGACGATCATGTTCGGGCACGTGGAGGAGCCGCTTCACTGGGCGCGCCATCTCGTCCGCGCTCGTGATCAGCAGCTCGCGAGCGGAGGGTTCACCG
This sequence comes from Gaiellaceae bacterium, assembly GCA_035575835.1. GTDB lineage: Bacteria > Actinomycetota > Thermoleophilia > Gaiellales > Gaiellaceae > Gaiellasilicea. The sequence goes on along the minus strand of DATLXM010000080.1, from coordinate 2,398 downwards.
AGTTCGTGCCGCTCCCGTTCGTGCACATGGAGGCGCCGATCTGGCTCAAGGGTCGAGCCCGCTCCGGCCCCACGTTCGGGGAGACGCTCCTCCTGCACGCGGTCGCCCGGCTCGCTCTCCACCCGGCGATCACGAACATCCAGGCCTCGTGGGTGAAGCTCGGGCCCGCCGGCGTCGCGGAGGTGCTCCGGGCCGGAGTCAACGACCTCGGCGGCACCCTGATGAACGAGTCGATCTCGCGGTCGGCCGGCTCGGAGCACGGTCAGGAGTTCGCGCCCGAGGCGATGGAGGCGCTGATCCGCGCCAACGGTCGCACACCACGGCAGCGGACGACGCTCTACGGTGACGCCCCTGCGGAGCGGCGGGCGGCCTCCTTCGGGGCAGCGCCGCTCGTTGAGCCCCTGAATCCGCCGATTCGGGAGGCCCGCCTCCAGGCGCCCCCGCTGCTCGTCCGGCCCGGGCTCGTTCGAGCCAGCTGAGCGAACGTCAGGCTGAGATCCATCGGGTGGCGGATCTGACTTTCAACGGCTACAACGTACGGATGCGGTTCCGCGCCCTGCGACTTCTCGCCCTCCTGACGCTCGTCGGGAGTGTGCTCGCGCTTCCAGGCGCGGTCGCGAACGCCGCGTTTCCGGGCTCGAACGGCCTGATCGCGTTCGAGCGCGGCGGCAACATCTTCACGGTGACCACGGACAGCTCGCATACGGTCAGCTCGTCCGCCGTCGTCGTCGGCGCGATCGACCCGGCGTGGTCGCCGAGCGGCCAGAAGCTGGCATTCAGCCAGGCGGGCTCGATCAAGGTGCTGACGATCGGTGGCTCGACGACCGGCGCTCTCGACACGGGGACAGCGCCGACCTGGTCGCCCGACGGGACGATGCTCGCCTACGAGAAGGCCGGCGACATCTGGGTCATCTCCTCGAGCGGTGGAACCCCGCGCAACCTGTCTGCCAGCGGCGGCGGCGGCGTCGAGCCCGACGACGATCCGGCCTGGTCGCCCGCCGACGACGAGATCGCCTTCACGCGCACGACGGGCGGCGACGCGGAGATCTTCATCATGGACGCCCCCGCCACCCCGGCAGACGTCTCCGGCGGGCTGAATCAGGTGGCTCTCACCACGGCGGTGTCGAACGAGACGTTGCCCTCCTACGAGCCCGGGGGCGACCGGATCGCCTACACCTCCGACCGGAACACCGTCTCGCAGATCTACTCGATTTCGATCTTCGGCGGCAGCGAGACGAGGGTCACGAACTCGATCACGAACGACTCGGCGCCCGCCTACTCGCCTGACGGGACGCTGATCTCCTTCGCGCGTGCCGGCGCCGGCATCTACACCACGCGATCCAGCGGCTCCGGAGAGACCCCGATCACAGCGGGAGCCGACACGAATCCGGATTGGCAGCCGGGAGCGCCCGTGAACTCGATCTTGCCGGCGATCAGCGGCAGCTACACCCAGGGCAGCCTGCTCACCGCGTCTCCCGGGACGTTCTCGTCTGCGGGATCGTTCGAGTACCAGTGGCTTCGCTGCGACGGATCAGGAGACGGCTGCTCCGACATCCCCGGGGAGACGGCGTCGACCTACCGCGTGACGAGTGACGACGTCGGGAGCTCGTTCCGGGTGCGGGTGACCGCGAACAGTTCCACCGGATCGAGCTCGGCGACCTCTAACGCGACTCCGCCCATTGTTGGCCCGCAACCCCGGAACGTCGTGCCTCCAAAGGTGATCGTTCCCGGAGTGACCGGCGTCCCGGTGGCCGGCGTCGCGCTGTCCTCGTCGGTCGGCACATGGACGGGCGCCGGAACGCTCACGTACACGTACCAGTGGAAGAAGTGCCAGCCCAAGGACGGGCCTTGCTACAGGATTCTGCTGACCTCGGCACAGAACTCGACCTTCGTGCCCACGGTCGACCTGATCGGCTGGTCGCTCCGGGTCGAGGTCACCGCGACCAACTTCGCGGGCTCGGCCACCGAGCAGTCGGAGTCGACGCCGCTCGTCGTCGCGAACGCGCCCGTCGCCACCGTCCGCCCCAGGATCTCGATCTCGACGACGAATCCGACCGTCGGTCAGGAGTTGACCGCCGACACAGGGAGCTGGACGGGATTCGGCCTGACCTTCAGCTACCAGTGGCGCCGCTGTGATCCACCCGGAACGCTGCCGAGCTGCGTCCCGATCCCCGGCGCGAACACGAGCGCCTACACGACGACGGAAGCAGACCTCGGGGTGACGCTTCGGGTCTACGTGACGGCCAGCGGCACCGGTGGCGTCGGCACCGCCTTCTCCGATCACACCTTCCCGACGATCCCGGCGCCGCGCTTCGCGCCCTCGATGTCGGCGGCGCCCACGATCACCGGCGACGTGGAGATCGGCGGCACCCTCACCGCAACGCGCGGGACCTGGGCC
>DATLXM010000079.1:0-1891 GCA_035575835.1 Gaiellaceae bacterium | reverse complement strand
CGCTGTCGCCGAGGTAAATGGGGATGGTGAGCTCGCCGCGGTCAGCGAGCCGGTCGCGACCGATCGCCAGGAGGTAGGTCACGCGGGCGAGGGTGACGGCGACCGGGTGCAGGTCAAGGCCGGCGACGCGCTGGACGACGTGAGCGAGCGCGTCCTTGTTACTCAGCCCGGCTGCGTCGGCGGCGGCGAGCGCGGCGCGCACGGCCCAGAAGACGAAGGTCCCCGAGCCGCATGACGGATCAAGGACACGTTCGTTGAGCGGGTCGGTGACGTGCTCGCCAATCATCTTCTCGGCAAGCCAGTCAGGCGTGTAGTACTCGCCGAGCTTGTGCCGCGTGTCGGCGTCGATGACGCTCTCGTAGAGCGCCTTGAGGATGTCGTGGAGGTTGTCCCGTTCGCCGTGGAACTTGGCGGTGGCGGTCCGGTGATCAGGTGACGGGCGCGAGCGTAGCGGCCGGCTCGGTCGTGGTGGTGGTCGGGCTGGGTGGGGTGGTCGATCGGCTCGTCGCAGCGCGCCCGGCAGCGACGTCGCGTTCGACGGCCAGCGCGAGGGCGGCGAGGTGCTTGTAGCCGATGATCTTGCGGAACTGCGCTTCGGCTTCGAGCATCCCGGCGGCCGTCCAGCGTAGGCACATGTCGCCGTTCTGCCAGCGCTTGACGTTGCGCGAGGTGGCGCGGCAGATGCCGATCATCGACTCGATCGGGTTCGTCGAGGAGAGCGTGCGCCACAGCTGCTCATGGACACCGAGACGCTGCAACGTGACGGTCTCGGCCAGGCCCTCGCGCAGCGACGCCGCGGCGCCGGGGTGCGAGTGGGCGAGCTCTCCCGCCAGCGCCTCGAGGCGCTCGATCGCGGCCTCATGGTCGCCGAGCTTCCAGGCCGAGCGCAGGCGCCGCTTGACGGCGGGCCGGTCGCGTTCGGGCAGGTGGTCCAGGACGTTGCGTTCCTTGTGCCGGACGCACCGCTGGACCGAGACGGGGCCGAACACCGCGTCGACGGCCGCGCGCAGCGCCTTGCCGCCGTCGAGGACGACCAGCACGCCCTGGTCGCAGTCCAGGCCCCGGTCGACGAGGTCGGCCAGCAGCTCCACGCAGACGCGCTTGTTCTCCGTCGAGCCGTCCCACAGCCCCAGCGGGACCTTGACGCCGTCGGTCGTGACGCCCAGCGCCACCACGCAGCAGCGGCCCTTGAGCTCAAGGCCGTCGAGCATCAGCGCGGCCAGGCGGACGTCGGCCAGCGAGCGCGACATCAGCGCGCGCAGGTGCTCGCCGGTCCGCCCGACGAACTCGCGCGAGACGGCCGACTTGCTCGCCGAGCGCTCCCGGCCGATGACGGCCTGGCCGACGGGCTCACGCGTGCGCGCGAAGCGGCGCGTGCTGACGCCGGCGAGCATCTGCTCGAGCACCACCTCGGTCAACGGGTCGCGGTCGGCGAAGTGCGCGTGAGGTCCTCATCGTGACCTCCCCGGTGCCGTCGGTCGCGCGCACCCGCCGACGCCCGACCGGGACCCGGCGCCCGCCGAGCGTCACCTGCCCAGCCTCGCTGCCATGCCTCACGGCCGTGCGCTCGACATCGTGGCGGCCCTTCGGGCCGACCACATCGTCGACCTCTTCGGCCATCAGCTCGGCGAGCACGCCGAGTCCGACCCCGACGCTCAACGCCAGCAGTCCTTCCTTCGCCGCGCCGGCCAGCTCGCCAAGCGCCTCCTGCACGCGCTCAGGCAGCGCGTCGAACTTCGCGTTGCCGATCGCGTCGGCCCCGTCGTCTACGTTCCTCATGGCGGTTCTCCTGTCTCGATGGTCTTGTTCGCACTCGCCACGCTGCCAGCAGCAGCAGACGAGGCGGGAGGACCGCCACCACTTCAAGTTCTACGAGCTACGGGACAACCTC
>DATLXM010000078.1:0-9183 GCA_035575835.1 Gaiellaceae bacterium | reverse complement strand
GTCGACGGGACGACCGGAAGGCTGACCCCGATCGACGTCGACGGCGGGATCACGCCCGGCGGCGGTGCGCTCGGCGGTTTCGCGGCAAGCTGACCAAGACGTGTTGGGCCGGGGCAGGCGACTGCCTCGGCCCATCGACGCGCCGCGTCAGAAAACCTTAATGCGTGGTTCAGCCCCAAGCCGGAAACCTGTGCCCTCGTGACCGCGACCTCGTTGCACAGCGTCCAGGGCCTTCGGCTCGAGCGATTCTTCGCCGAACTCGGTCCACGAGCGCGCCATCTGCTCTGCACCTCGGACATCGAGCCTCTGCGGCTCCGGGAGTTGCTCGACCTGGCCGACCCGGGGACGCGGGAGCTGTGGGACGGGCTGGCGCTCGGCTACACGGAGCCGGGCGGCCTGGCCGCGCTGCGCGCCGAGATCGCCCGGACGTACACGGCAATCGAGCCGGACGAGGTGGTCACGTTCGCGGGTGCCGACGAAGCGATCTTCCTCGCCCTGAACGCGATCCTCCGCCCCGGCGACCACGCGGTCGTGACCTGGCCCGCCTACCAATCTCTGCAGGAGGTCGCCTACGCGGCCGGCGCCGACGTGACGCTCCTCCAGCTCGATCCAGATTCTGGCTGGGCTCTCGACCTGGACGCGTTTCGCCGAGCGATCCGGCCCACGACGCGGGTCGTGATCGTCAACTTTCCCCACAACCCGACCGGGGCGCTCCCCGACCGGGCGACGCTCGACGCGGCTGAGGCGATCGCGGCCGAGGTCGGCGCCTGCTTCTTCTCGGACGAGGTCTACCGCCACCTCGAGTACGACCCGGCCGACCTGCTCCCGGCCGCTGCCGACTACGGCGGTCAGGCTGTCAGCGTCGGCGTGATGTCGAAGGCGTTCGGTCTCGCAGGCCTTCGGATCGGCTGGATCGCGACGAAGGACCGCGACCTGCTCGAGCGGATCTCGACCTACAAGGAGTACATCTCGGCCTGCAACAGCGCTCCGAGCGAGGTGCTCGCGCTCATCGCCCTGCGGGCGCGAGCCGTCCTGTTCGACCGGAGCCTGGGGCTTCTCGCCGCGAACCTGGAGCTGCTCGACCGCTTCTTCGCCGAGTGGAAGGGGGTGTTCGAATGGGTACGGCCGCGCGCAGGCTGCGTCGGGTTCCCCCGGCTCGACTCCACCTTCGACGTCGAGGCACTCGCCGTGCTGCTCGTCCCGGGCTCGATCTACAACCACCCCGGCAACCACTTCCGGCTCGGGTTCGGCCATGCCGATCTCCCCGAGGCGCTGGCCGGGCTCGAACGGTTCGCGCACCGCGAGCTGACCAGGTGCGTGGCGTGATCGAAGTGATCCTGCCGGTGCTCGACGAGGCCGAGGCGCTGCCGTGGGTGCTCGGGCGAATGCCGGACGGCTACGAGCCGATCGTGGCCGACAACGGGTCGCGAGACGGCTCCGCCGAGCTCGCACGGCGACTCGGAGCGCGTGTCGTCACCGAGCCGCGTCCCGGCTTCGGGGCCGCCTGCTTCGCGGGGCTCTCGGCTGCGAGCGCGGAAGTCGTCTGCTTCATGGATTGCGACGGCTCGCTCGACCCGCGCGAGCTTCCTGCCGTTGCTGCACCCGTCCTCGCCGGCCGCGCCGATCTCGTCCTCGGAGCGCGGCAGCCAGAACGGGGTGCGTGGCCCCTGCACGCGCGGCTCGCGAACCGCGTGCTCGCGCTCGAGCTGCGCCGCCGAACCGGCCTGCGGCTGCGGGACCTCGGTCCGATGCGCGCCGCACGACGAGAGTCGCTGCTCGAGCTCGGGATCGCCGACCGCCGCTTCGGCTGGCCGCTCGAGATGGTGCTTCTCGCGCACCGGGCCGGCTGGCGGATCGGCGAGGTGCCGGTGCCCTATCTCACGCGCTCGGGCCGCTCGAAGGTGACGGGGACCGCGCGCGGAACCGCTCGGGCGGTCGCGGACATGGGGAGGCTGTTGCGATGAACCTCACGATCGCGGCCAAGGCACCGCTCCCCGGCCACGTGAAGACGCGGCTCGCGCAGGAGATCGGCGACGATTCCGCGCTCCTTCTCTACCGGGCGTTCCTGGCTGATCTCGCAGAGCGCTTTCCGAGCGCGTCCTGGTACGTCGATCCGCTCCCGGCTTGGCACGCGGCCTATCCGGGGACGCGAGCGTCCGCGCAACCGCCCGGCGACTGGACCGAGCGGCAGCAGCTCTTCTTCCGCACAGCCGCCGAGCGGGGGGAGGAGTGTGTCGTGCTGATCGCCTCGGACTCGCCGCAGCTCTCCAAGGAGATCGTCCTCGAGGCGTTCGACCTGCTCGACCGGAATGACCTCGTGCTGGGCCCCGTGACAGACGGCGGCTACTACCTGATCGGGATGCGGGGCTGGCACGACGTGCTCGACGGTGTCTCCATGAGCACGCCGTTCGTGCTGGAGGAGATTGTTCGGGCAGCGCGCGCGCTCGGGCTGCGGCTCGCCTTGCTCGAGCCGACCTACGACGTCGACGAGCGCTCCGATCTCGCGCTCCTCGAGGCCGACGACGCCGAGATGCCGGCTACCCGCGCGGTGCTCGCGACCCTCCGGACCGGGGTGCCGGGATGAAGCTCGGCGGCGTCCTCGCGGGGCTCACGGTGCTGCTCGCCTCGCTCGTCGCGAGGGTCGCGCTCGGCGTGCCCCTGCCCGTCGAGCTGATCAGCGACCGCTTCCTGCCCTTTGTCCCCGTCGCCGCGTTCGTCCCGTCGCTCGGCGTCGTCGGCGGACCCGTGCTGGCAAAGGAGCTCGCGTTCTACTCGAGTTTCCTGATCCTGATCGGGATCGGGCTCTCGGCGGCGCGCGGCTACGCCCGGCTCGACCGGCATCGGCTGCCGATCCTCGCGGGTGCGGCCCTCGCGGGTTGGCTGCTCGCCCTCGCCGTGCTCTGGCCCGCGCTCGCCTCGAACTACCACGGACTGCCACCGGACTCGGCGCGACTGCTCGCCGCGGGCACGCTGGCCGTGCTCTTCGCGCTCCTCGCCGGCGTGCTGCACGTGACGAGGCGATACGCGTGAACCGCCGCGACCTCGTCGTCGGGGCGGCGACCGGCGCGCTCGCGCTCGGCTCCGGCGGCCTCGCCGGGGTTCTGCACCGGCGCTCGACCTTCGGCTACGACGGGCTCGAGGTCAAGGGCGCGGGCGTCGAGCGGATCACGCCGAACGACAAGTTCTACGTCGTCACGAAGAACCTGATCGACCCGCGCGTCGACCGCGAGCGCTGGCGGCTCCGGGTCTCGGGGCTCGTCGAGAACCGGATGACGCTCGACTTCGGGGAGGTCTCGAATCTGAAGCTCGTCGAGCAGGAGACGACGCTCGAGTGCATCTCGAACGGGGTGGGGGCAGGCCTGATCTCGAACGCGGTCTGGCGTGGGATTCCGTTGCGCGAGCTGATCGGCGAGGCTCGTCCGGAAAGCGGGGCGCGTCGCGTCTTCTTCCACGCCGCCGACGGCTTCACGCACAGCACCAGCCTCGAGAAGGCGCTCGACCCCACGACCATGCTCGCGTTCGAGATGAACGGCGAGCCGCTTCCCGATCGCCACGGCTACCCGGCGCGGCTGATCGTCCCCGGCGCCTACGGCGAGCTCAGCGTCAAGTGGATCGATCGAATAGAGGTGATCGACGACGATCGTGAGGGCTACTACGAGAAGCAGGGCTGGAAGGCCGAACGAGCACACACGATGTCGCGAATCGACGTGCCCGCGAAGAATGGTCGCGTGCGGGGCCTGACCGAGATCCGAGGCGTCGCATTCGCGGGCGACCGTGGGATCTCCAAGGTCGAGGTTTCCACGGACGGCGGCGACAGCTGGCGCGACGCGAGGATCGACTACCACCCTTCGAAACTGACCTGGGCCCACTGGAGCCTGATGTGGAGCCCCGCGGCCGGGGACGGCGAGCTCGTCGTGCGTGCGACCGACGGGCAAGGCGAGCCGCAGTCCACGAAGAAGGAGAGCTCGGTCCCGGACGGCGCGACCGGGTTGCATCGCGTGTCCGTACGCGTGGAGACGTGAGCGCGCGTGCGGCGCTCCGGCTGCTCGGAGGCGCGGTCGTCGGCGTTGCGGTCGTTCTCGGCCTCGTGCTCGACCGACCCGACCCGTTCGCTCGACCCGCAACTCTGGTCGCGACGATCGTCGCCGCACTTGCGGTGTACGGCCTCGCGGCGGCAGTCGTCCTGCGGGGCCACCCGCTCGGCCGCTGGGCGTTCGCGCTCGTCCTGCTCGTCGCGGTAGTCGCCCGACTCGCCCTCGCCGTCCATCCGCCGACGCTCTCCGACGACGCCTATCGCTACGTCTGGGACGGACGCGTCCAGGCGGCGGGGATCAACCCGTATCGCTCCCCGCCCGAGAGCCCGGCGCTCGCCCACCTGCGCGACGACGCGATCTACGAGCGCGTGAACAGGAAGTTTGCGCCGACGATCTACCCGCCCGCGGCGCAGGGGTTCTTCCGGGCCGCCTACGCGATCCATCCGGACAGCATCCGCTGGACGAAGGTCGCGCTCGTCCTCGTGGACGCGGTCGCGATCATGCTCCTGGGCCTCCTCCTCGTCCGCTTCGGCCGGCCACCCGAGCACGCGCTCCTCTACGCCTGGCATCCGCTCGCGATCGTGGAGGTCGGGCACAGCGGGCACATCGACGTCGTCGCCGTCGCTCTGCTCCTCGGCTCGCTCCTCCTCGTCGTTCGCGGCCGGCCGCTCGCGGCAGGGGTCGCGCTCGCAGGCGCGTCGCTCGTCAAGTTCTACGCCCTCGTCGCGCTGATCCCGCTGCTCGCACGTGGGCGGGCGCGACTCGTCGGCGCGCTTGCCGTGACCGCCGTGCTCGCGTATCTCCCGTTCCTCTCGGTGGGAACCCGCGTCCTCGGCTACCTGCCGGGCTACCTCTCTGAGGAGGGCTTCGAGTCCGGCGCGCGCTTCTACCTCCTCCGCGTGCTCGGAGCCGAGAGCCCTGCTGCCGTGCTCGCCTACGAGCTCGCCGCCGCCGGGATCCTCGCCGCGCTCGCGCTCGCGGTCTGGCGGCGAGTCGGCCGGGAGCCGGAGAGCATCGCGCTCCTTCTCCTCGCGGGTCTCGCCCTCGCCACTCCCGCCTACCCCTGGTACGCGCTCCTCCCGCTCGCACTCCTCCCGCTCGCAGGACCCCGGGTCCTCGCAGTCGGGAGCTTCCTCGCTGCGGCGGCCTTCCTCCTCTACGTCCAGCAGAAGGCGCCCGGCAATCCTGGCTGGCCGCTCCACGTCGTCTGGGGCGGCACGACGCTGGCCCTCGCCGCCGCCGGGCTCTCGAAGGTGCGGGCGCGGCTGCCGAGAGTCGCCTATGAGGGTTGAGCGCTTCTCGGGCGAGGCACTCGCGGCGGCGCTCCTCGCCGCGCTCTCGGCCGCGTTCGTCGTCGCGCTCGGGCCGCCTGCGATCGACGCGCCCGCCCACCTCTACCGGACCGAGCTCGTCCGGGAGGGGATCCATCTCTGGGACAACCTCTGGTACGCGGGGCAGTACCCGCTCGCTTCCTACAGCTTCCTCTACTACCTCCCGGCCGCGCTCGTCGGGAACGTGCCGCTCGTCGTCGGGGCCGTGGTCGTGTCCGCCGCGCTCTTCGCCTCGCTGCTCCTGAACGAGTGGGGCGAGATCGGCCGCTGGCCCGCGCGGGCCTACGGAATCCTCGCGGGTGGGCCTCTGCTCACCGGGACCTACAGCTATGCGCTCGGGCTCGCCTGCCTCCTCGCCAGCCTGCGCGCGTTCCAGGCTGGACGTCCCCGCCTCGCCCTCGTCCTGGCCGCGCTCACCCTCGGCTTCAGCCCGCTCGCGTTCGTCTTCCTCTGCCTCGCGTTGCTCGCGATCGTCTGCTCCCGGCGCAAGCTGGGCTCCCGTTCCGTCGCCATTGCCCTGGTCGCGATCGGAGGAACCCAGCTGCTCGCGCTGGCGCTCTTTCCGGCCGACGCCGCCTATCCGTTCCACGTCTGGCCGCTCCTCGGTGTGCTGACGACGAGTGCGCTCGGGGTCGCGATCGCGCTGCGCGCGCGGAACGGCCGCGCCCTGCTCGCGTTCTTCCTCCTCTGGGGCGTGGTCTGCCTCGCGGCCTTCTTCCTCCCGACCCCGCTCGGCAGCAACCTCACGAGGCTGCGCTTCTTCGTCTTCCCGCTCGGGCTTCTCACGGTGCTCCTGACCGGGTTTCGCCCGCGCCTGCTCGCGAGCGCCGGCCTCGCGCTCGGCCTCGTCTACACGCTGGCGCCTTACCTCTCGGTGCTGCCGAATCGCGGTGGGGTGCGCGACGCGGAGGAGGCATTCTGGCGTCCGGCGATCGAGCTCGTCCAGGCGCGCTCGTCGCCGGAGTACCGCCTCGAGATCGTGCCCACCTACGACCACTGGGAGGCCTACTGGTTTCCACGAGCGGGGATCCCGCTGGCGCGCGGCTGGTATCGCCAGCTGGACGTCGGGCGCAACGCGGCGCTCTACGAATCCGAGCTCGCCGGCAGGAGCTATCGCGGCTGGCTGCGCCGAAACGGGGTTCGCTTCGTGCTGCTCCCGGCGACGCGGCTCGACGCGCTCGGCGCCGCTCCCGAGGCACAGCTGCTCAGATCCGGTCGTTCGGGGCTCGTGCGCGTCGCCTCCACCGCGAGCGGAACGATCTGGGAGCTTCCGCGAGCGACGCCGATTCTCACGGGCCCCGCGCCCGCGCGACTGACCGCCTTCGAGCACGAGCGAATCCGCGGCTGGACGGGAGCCGCCGGCGACTATCTGCTCCGCGTCCGCTTCACGCCCTACTGGCGCGTGGACGGATCGGCAGCCTGCCTCGAGCGGACCCGCGACGGACTGACCCGCCTGCTTTCGAGCGGCCGCGGGGCGTTCACGCTGGTCGCGGACCTCCGCGGCGGTGGGCCGTCCTGCTAGCGCAGTTCCGCGGTCGCGAACTCGCGCATTCCCTCGGCGAACGAGACCTGCGCGCGGAAGCCGAGCTCGGCGGCCGCCCGCCCGGTCGAGGCGAAGACGTGGCGGACGTCGCCGAGGCGATACTTACCGGTCGTCTCGGGCTCGATGCCTCCGAAAGCCGCCGCGAGCTCCGCCGCCAGCTCGCCGACCGTGTGAGGCTCGCCGCTCGCCACGTTGAAGGTGCCGGCCCCGCCCGAGTCGAGCGCGAGCACGTTCGCGGCAGCGACATCGCGGACGTGGACGAAGTCGCGCAGCTGCTGCCCGTCCTCGAAGACGCGCACCCGCCGGCCGGCCTCGAGCGCGCTCCGGAAGATGCTGGCGACGCCCGCGTACGGCGTGTCGCGCGGCATCCGAGGTCCGTAGACGTTGTGGTAGCGGAGCGCCGTCACGGCCGCGCCCGTCTCGCGGGCGAACGCCGCGCAGAGCGCCTCCTGCTGCGCCTTCGTGGCCGCGTAGACGTTCCGCGGGTCGAGCGGGGCGTCCTCGGGGATCGACTCGGGGACGAGTGCGCGGCCACACGTCGGACAGGGCGGGTCGAACTCGCCTGCAGCCAGCCGTTCGGGGGTGCGCGGGCCCGGGCGAACGAGACCGTGCTCGAGACAGCGATAGCGCCCCTCGCCGTAGACGACCATGCTGCTCGCGAGGACGAGCGGCACAGAGCGCCGCGCCAACTCACGCAGCAAGGTCGCCGTCCCGAAGTCGTTATGGCTGACGTAGTCCGCAACGTCGTCGAAGTCGGCTCCGAGACCGACCATCGCCGCCTGGTGGCTGACCGCGTCAACGCCGTCGAGGCAACGCGCGACGACCTCCGCGTCCCGGACGTCGCCGAAGACGTATTCCGCCCCCGCATTGAGGTAGCCGGGCTCGCCGTCGTGCGCCAACGGGTGGAGGAGATCGAGAACGCGCACGCTTGTGCCTCGCGCGATGAGCTCGTCGACGACGTGCGAGCCGACGAAGCCGCAGCCGCCGGTGACGAGAACCGTGCCCATTCGTATGAGTGGATCTTCACACGCCGCGAGCGCGAAGCTCATATCGACCGAGCACCTTCCTCTTAACCACAAGGGCGGGTGCCACTGGTGGCGCGCGCCGACGATGTAAAGGGGGAACACGAATGAAGCTCCAAACGAACCTGCGGCGGCTCGTGCTGCTCGCCACGCTCGCCGTTGCCGCGGCGATCGCAACCGCGCTGCTCGCCACACCGGGTGGCAGCGCCGCCTCGAACGGCGCGTCGGCGAACGCGCCGGGTGCCGTCTACGCGATGACGAACGAGCGGGCCGGTAACCGGATCCTCGTCTACGACCGGCACTCGGATGGCACGCTCGCGCCGCCGCGCTCGGTCGCGACCGGCGGGACCGGGAGCGGAGCGATCGACCAGTCCGCGAACAGCCTCGTCCTCGCGGGTGGCAACTTCGAGTCGTCGCAGCAGGTCGTCGGCGGCAGCGCCCAGTTCCTGTTCACCGTCAACACCGGCTCGAACAGCGTCTCGTCCTTCCGGCTCAAGAGCGGCGACCCGGTGCTCGCGGACGTCGAGTCCGGCCTCGACCACCCGATCAGCGTTGCCTATAGCAAGCACCGGCTCTTCGTCCTCAACGCCGGCAATCAGTCCTGTCAGGGCAGCAACCCGACGATCACCGGCTTCACGGTCGACGCAAGCGGCGAGCTGACCCCGATCCCCGGCTCGACCCGCGAGGTTCCGGGCGGCCCCGAGTCGGGCTGCACAATGATCTCGTTCAATCCCCGCGGCGACGTCCTCGTCGTCTCGGAGAAGCTGGCCGACCTGCTGATCACCTACACGGTCAGTCGCGAGGGAATCCCGTCGGCGCCGATCGTGAACAACACCACCGGCGTCGACCCGTTCGGGTTCGCCTTCACCCGTCAGAACCAGCTGATCACGTCCGAGAACTACAACTCGATGGGCGGCGCCGTCTCCACCTACGACGTGCCCGAGAGCGGTGTGCTCGTGCCGATCAGCCCGTCCGTGCTGAACGGCCGCAACGACGCCTGCTGGGTCGCGATCACGAACGACGAGAAGTACTTCTACGTCTCGAACGCGGTCAGCGGCGACGTCTCGAGCTACACGCTCGACAACGACGGCAACATCGCCCTGCTCGAGGCAGTCGCCGGCAACGTCGGCCCGATGGCCTTCGACGAGGCGATGAGTAACGACAGCAAGTACCTCTACATCCGCAGCCTGACGCCCGGCACGATCGAGGTCTTCGCGATCCAGCAGGACGGAAGCCTGATCAAGATCCAGTCG
>DATLXM010000077.1:0-56188 GCA_035575835.1 Gaiellaceae bacterium | reverse complement strand
CTGCTCCTGCTCCTGCTCCTCCTGATCCTGCTTCTCCGCGGCTGCGGGGACGACGACGACAACGGCTCCGGTGCGGGCGGCGCCACCACCGAGCAGACCGACGGCGGCTCCGGCGACACGGGCGACACCGGTGGCGATTCCGGTGACGCCGAGGGCGGCGCCGGCTCGCTCACCTCGGACGGCCAGAACGTCTTCGCCGAGATCCTCGGTGGGCCGGGGGCGCTCGAGGGCCTCCTCGGTAAGGACGCGGAGGGCACGTCGGTCACGGTGCGGGAGATCGTGAACGAGGCCGGTTTCTGGGTCGGGACGTCCGAGGAAGACCGCGTCTTCGTCGAGATCGAGGACGACGGCGCCGCCTCGATCGATGTCGCGAAGGGCGACACCGTCAGCTTCACCGGCGTGATCGAGCAGAACATCGAGGCAGAGACCTACGGGCTGCGCGAGGAGCAGGGCGCGCAGCAGTTCCGCGATCAGGGCGCCCACGTCCAGGTGCAGGCCGGGGACCTGAAGCAGGGCTAGTCGGCGGTGAGAGCCGTGCGCTCCTGATCCGTGAGCGCACGGCTCTCACCGCCCATGCCGTCGATCGCTACGACGACGTTCTCGAGCTCGGCCGCGATCCTGCCGTCCGCAGCGGCGACGGTCGTCCGGGTCGTGACGCTCTTCGTCCCCAACCGGACGAGCTCCACGGTTGCGACTGCGGGCCCGTCGGCGATCCGCAGCTCCGACCGGTACTCGATCGTCGTCTTCGCCGCGACGTAGTCCCAGGAGCGATCCTCGCCGAGCTCGAGGCGCTCCCGGAACCAGGCGTCGAGCGACTCCTCGCCGTAGGTGACGTAGATCGCCTGGTTGACGTGGCCGTAGCCGTCCAGGTCGTTCCAGCGGATGTCGATCTGGCGGGGCAGGGCTAGGTGGGCGGAGGCTCGTAGGCGGCCGGGGTCGCCGGCGCCTCGAAGGCCATCTCGCGCTGGCGCGGCTGAATTGCTCCCGCCTTGATCTGCTCCGCGAAATGACACTTGACGAGATGACCGTCGATGGGTCTCAGGTCCGGCTCCTCGTCGCGGCAGAGGGTCTCCTGCACGTACGGGCACCGCGTGTGGAAGCGGCAGGCGTGCGGCGGGTTCGCGGGGCTCGGGAGGTCGCCCTGGAGGAGGATCGAGGAGCGGCTGCGCTCGATCGCCGGATCCGGGATCGGGATCGCCGAGAGGAGGGAGATCGTGTACGGGTGGAGGGGGTTCTCGTAGAGGTCGTCTGCGGGTGAGAGCTCCATGATCTGGCCCAGGTACATCACCGCGATCCGGTCGGAGATATGGCGGACGACGGCAAGGTCGTGCGCGATGAAGAGGTAGGTGAGGTCGAACTCCTTCTGGAGCAGCTCGAGCAGGTTGACGATCTGCGCCTGGATCGAGACGTCGAGCGCCGACACGGGCTCGTCGCAGACGATGAAGTCCGGGTTGAGCGCGATCGCGCGCGCGAGCCCGATTCGCTGGCGCTGGCCGCCCGAGAACTCGTGTGGGTACCGCGTCGCCGCGTCCGCGGGCAGGCCGACCGTCGTCAGGAGCTCGCGCACCTTCTTGCCCAGGTTTTTCCCGCCGAGGCCGTGCACGCGCAGCGGCTCCCCGACCATCCGGCCGACCGAGTGGCGCGGGTTCAACGACGCGTACGGATCCTGGAACACCATCTGCATCCGCTTGCGCAGAGGACGCAGCTCGCCCTCGCTCAGGTGGGTGATGTCCTGGCCGTCGAAGGTGATCTTCCCGTCGGTGGGCTCGTAGAGGCGAAGGAGCGCCCGCCCGACCGTGGACTTGCCGCAGCCGGACTCGCCGACGAGGCCGAGCGTCTCGCCGCGATGGATCTGGAGCGAGACCCCGTCCACCGCCTTGACGTCGCCGACGTGCCGGTCGAGGACGAGCCCGCTTCGGATCGGGAACCAGACCTTGAGGTCGTCGACGTCGACGAGCGGCGTCTCTTTCCCGTTCGCGTTCATGCGGCCGGACCCAGCCGCGAGCGCTCCCACTCGTCCGCGGGCACCGGATTGAAGCAGCGGACGTAGTGGCCCGGCTCGAGCTCCTCGAGCGGCGGCACCTCCTGGCGCGACTGCTCGACCTCGAACCGGCAGCGCGGCGCGAAGGGGCACTCGGCCGGCGGGCTGAGCATGTTCCGCGGCGAGCCCGGGATCGGCTGGAGCTGCTGGCGGCGGCCCGCGTCGAGCCTCGGCACGCTCTGGAGGAGCCCGAGCGTGTACGGGTGGCGCGGCTGCGCGAAGAGCGCATCGGCGGTCCCGGCCTCCATGAACATCCCGGCGTACATCACGTTCACCCGCTCACACATCCCGGCGACGACGCCGAGATCGTGCGTGATCAGGATCAGGGCGGTGTCGCGCTCGGCGACGAGGCTCTTCAGGAGCTCCAGGATCTGAGCCTGGATCGTCACGTCGAGTGCGGTCGTCGGCTCGTCGGCGATCAGGAGCTTCGGCTCGCACGCGAGCGCGATCGCGATCATTGCCCGCTGGCGCATCCCGCCCGAGAACTGGTGCGGATAGTCCTTGAGCCGGACTCTTGCGCTCGGGATCCCGACCTGGTCGAGGAGCTCGGTCGCGCGGCGGTCGGCCTGGCTGCGATCCATCCCGAAGTGCGTCTCGAGCGCCTCGCGGATCTGCCGGCCCACCGTGAGCACGGGATTCAGCGAGGTCATCGGGTCCTGGAAGATCATCGCGATCTCGCGTCCGCGGATCGTGCGGAGCTGCTCGTCGTTCAGGGTCAAGAGGTCGCGGCCGTCGAACATGGCGCGGCCGTTGGTGACCCGGCCGTTCCGGGCGAGGATCCCGAGCAGCGCCAGCGAGGTGACGCTCTTGCCGCAGCCCGACTCGCCCACGATCCCGAGCGTCTCGCCGGGGGCGATGTCGAACGAGATCCCGTTGACGGCGTAGACCGGCCCGCGGCTCGTCCCGAAGCGGACGTGCAGGTCTTCGACGCTGAGGATCGGCTCTCTAGCCACGCCCACGCAACTTGGGGTCGAGTGCCTCGCGGAGGCCGTCGCCGATCAGGTTGAAGCCGAGCACGCTGATCACGATCGCGATTCCCGGGAAGATCGCGAGGTGCGGCGCGGTCTGGAGGAACCGGACCGTGCCGGTCAGCATCGTTCCCCACTCGGGCGTGGACGGATCCTGCGGCCCGAGGCCGAGGAAGCCGAGCCCGGCGACGTCGATGATCGCCGTCGCGAGCGCGAGCGTGCCCTGCACGATCACGGGGGAGATCGCGTTCGGAAGGATGTGCGAGGCGAGGATCTTCCGGCGCGGGACGCCGACCGAACGCGCGGCGAGCACGAAGTCGTTCTCCCGCTGGGCAATCACCGAGCCGCGCAGGAGCCTCGTGAAGACCGGCACGTTGACGATTCCGACGGCGATCATGATCTGCCAGATCCCGGGGCCGAGGAGTGCCACGAGCCCAATCGCGAGGAGGAGGCCGGGGATCGAGAGCATGATGTCCATCGCCCGGGAGATGATCGTGTCGGCGATCCCGCCGAGGTAGCCGGCGATCGCGCCGAGGACGAGGCCGATCGAGAGCCCGACGGTGACGGAGACGACGCCGATCAGGAGCGAGTAGCGGGCGCCGTACATGATCCGCGAGAGCAGGTCGCGGCCGAGCTCGTCGACGCCGAGAAGGTACTCACTCGACGGACCGGGGCAGCATCCGTTCCGGAGCAGCTCGAGGTGCGGCTCCCGCGGCTCGGTGGGCGCGAGGAACGGGGCGAAGATCGCCACCAGCACGAAGAGCGAGACGAGCGCGAAGCCGATCAGCGCTCCGGGGTTCTTGCGCAAGCGCCCCCAGGCCTCGCGCCAGAGGCCGCTCGGCGCCTCTAGCTCGATCTCCCTCGCTTCGAGTTCGGCGAGGGACATCTAGCTGAGCCTGATCCGCGGGTTGATCACGGCATAGGAGAGGTCGACTAGCAGGTTGACGAAGACGAAGATCACGGCGAGGAAGAGGATGCCTCCCTGGAGCACGGGGAAGTCGCGGTTGTCGATCGCGTCCACGAGGAGCGTGCCCATCCCAGGGAAGGCGAAGACGGTTTCGGTGAGGACGGCGCCCGAGAGGAGCAGCCCCACCTGGAGGCCGATGATCGTGGTGATCGGGAGGAGCGCGTTCCGGAGCACGTGGCGCCGGTCGACGATCCCGGGCGAGACGCCCTTGGCGCGAGCCGTACGGACGTAGTCCTCGTTCTGGACGTCGAGGACGGCCGCGCGCGTGATCCGCGCAATGATCGCGAGCGGGATCGAGCCGAGCGCGATCGCGGGGAGGAGGAGGTGCTTGAGCACATCCCAGAGCGCCTCTCCGTTCAGGGCGATGATCGAGTCGAGGATGTAGAAGTTCGTGGGCGTCTCGACGTCGATCAGGACGGAGATCCTGCCCACGGTCGGGAGCAGTCCGAGCTTGACCGAGAAGATGTACTTGAGCACGATCCCGAGGAAGAAGACGGGGATCGAGATCCCGAGCAGCGAGCCCACGAGGCTCGCGTGGTCGAGGAACCCTCCGTAGCGTTTCGCCGCGAAGAAGCCGAGGGGAATGCCGAAGATGATCGACAAGAGCCCGGCCGCGAACGCGAGCTCCACCGTGGCCGGGAAGCGGCGCTTGATCTCCTCCACGACCGGCTGGCGCGTCCTGATGCTGCTGCCGAGGTCACCGGTCACGACTGTCTTCAGGTAGGTGCCGTACTGGACGTAGATCGGCTTGTCGAGGCCGTACTGCTTCTCGATCTGTGCGATCGAGGCGGCCGTCGCGCGTTCCCCGAGAAGCGCCTCGGCGGGGCCGCCGGGGAGCGCCCTGATCCAGCCGAAGACGAGGATCGAGAGCCCGAGCAGGATCGGGACGAGAAGCAAGAGCCGGCGGACGACGAATCGCAACATGTCGCCCGCCGGACTCTAGCTCGTACCTTCTCTACTCCTCGATCGATACCGAGGCGAACGACTCGTTCGTCGTCGGGCTCGGCTCGAAGCCCTTCACGTTCGCCGCGAAGGCGAGCGCCGGCTTCGAGTGGGCGTACGGGACGCCCGGCAGGAACTCCATGATCTGCCGGTTGACGTCCTCGTAGAGCGCGTTCCGGGCGTCGACGTCAGGCTCTACCTCGGCCGCGTCGAGCGCGCTGAACAGCTCCGGGTTGTCGAAGCCCCACTGCGGCTTCTGGCCCTGGAAGAACACGCCGATGAAGTTGTCAGCATCGGCGTAGTCGCCCGTCCACCCGATCAGGTTCAGGGCACCCGCCTTGCCGGTGTCCACCCGCCCGAGGTAGTCGGGGTTCCACGGGGCGCTCTTCGGAATCACCTTGAAGCCAGACTTGTTCAGGCTGGCTGCGAAGGCCTCGAAGTTCCGCTTCGGATCGGGCATGTACGGCCGTGAGACGTCGGTCGGGTACCAGAACTCGACCTCGACCGGCAGCGTCAGCCCGGCTTCCTCGAGCAGGCTCTTGGCCTTCTCCGGGTCGTACGGGTACTCCGTCACGTCGTCGGCATAGCCGGGGAGGCTCGGCGGCATGAACTCCTTCGCCACCTCACCGCGCCCGCCGTAGAAGTTGTCCACCACTGCCTGCCGGTCGAGACCGTAGGCGACTGCCTGCCGGACCTCGAGCTGATCGAACGGCTTGACCTTGTGGTTGATCGTCACGTAGGCGACGTTGAAGGCCGGCCGCTCCAGCACCTGGAGCTCCGAGTCGCCTTCGATCGTCGGCACGTCCTGCGGCTCGACCAGGTCGTATCCCTGGATCTCACCCGTCTGCAGTGCCTGCAGCCGCGCAGCGTTGTCGCCGATCGGGCGGATGATCAGGGTGTCGAGCTTGGCCTTCTCGCCCCAGTAGTCGTCGTTGCGGACGAGGGTCAGCTTGTTGCCGATGTCCCACGACTCGAGCTTGAACGGGCCGGTGCCGACGGGGTTCTGCGTCCCGAACGTGCCGGTCGGCTTGAAGCCGGTCTCCTCGTCGAGGGTGCCTTCGTCGGCCTTGAACTCCTCGAGTGCCTTCGGGCTCGCCATCGCGAACGCCTGCAGCGCCATGGCGCCGAGCACCGAAGCGGACGGCTTCGTCAGGTTGATCACGGCCGTGGTCTCGTCGGTCGCCTCGCAGCTTGCGAAGAGGCTGTCGCCGAGTCCCTCGTTCTCTGCGCTGTTCGTGGCGTAGCCGCCGAACGTGGCCTGCCAGTAGTACGAGGCGCTGGCGCTCTGCGCCGGGCCCGTGAAGTTGTACCAACGGTCGAAGTTGAAGCAGACCGCCTCGCCGTTGAACGGTGTCCCGTCCGTGAAGGTGACCCCATCACGCAGCGTGAAGGTGATCGTCATCGCGTCCTCCGAGACCTCCCAGCTCTCCGCCAGGCCGGGGACGAGATCCGTCCCACCCGGCTCGAGCGCGACGAGCGTCTCGAAGATCTGGGTGATCGGGCGGATCGACTCGCCGTCACTGACGAGTGCCGGATCGAGCGAGACCGGGTCGGAAGCGCCTGCGAAGACCAGTGTCCCGCCCGATGCTCCCTCGTCGCCACCGCTCGTGTCGGCCGCGGTCGTGCCGCCTGCCGTTCCTTCATCGTCATCGTTGCCGCCGCATCCCGCCAGGGCGAGTACGCCCGCTACGAGGAGCAGTAGCATCCAGTGCCACTTCGACCTCAAGGTGTCCCCTTTCGCTGAATCAACTCGTGTGAAACGTGAGTATTCCGGAGCCGGAGGTTGGCGGCAAGCGGACAAGCGGGAGCGGCGGGCTCCGCCGCCGCTCCCGAACCGTGTTTTCGTCGCCCGGCGCTAGGCCGCGAGCGAGGCGAGATCGCGCAGCGCCGCGAGCCGCGAGAGCGCCTGGCCCTCGAGCTGACGGACGCGCTCCCGAGTCAGATCGAGCTCGTGCCCGATCGCCTCGAGCGTCCAGGGCTCGCCCTCGAAGCCGAAGCGCAGCTCGAGGATCCGCCGCTCGCGCTCCGGAAGAGCGTCGAGAGCCCGGCGGACTCCCTGCTTGCGCAGCGACTCCTCGGCCTCCTCGAACGGGTCGGCCGCCTCGCGGTCGGCGAAGAGGTCGCCGAGCTCGCCCTCGTCGTCGGCGCCGACCGTCTGGTTCAGCGAGACGGACGCGTGCGCGGCGCCGAGCGCCTCTTCGACGTGCTGGATCGGCAGTCCCGTCGCCTCCGCGAGCTCGAGCTTCGTCGCCTCGCGGCCGAGCTCGACCTCGAGCCGGCGCGCCGCGCGCGTCAGCTTCTGCTGGCGCTCGACGACGTGCACGGGGACGCGGATCGTGCGGGCGTGGTTCGCAACCGCGCGCTGCACGGACTGGCGGATCCACCAGGTCGCGTACGTGGAGAACTTGAAGCCGCGGCGCCAGTCGAACTTCTCGACCGCGCGGTTGAGCCCGAGGGTGCCCTCCTGGATCAGATCCAGGAACGGAACGCCGAGCCCGCGATAGCCCTTCGCGATCGAGACGACGAGCCGCAGGTTCGACTCGATCATCCGCCGCTTCGCAACGGGGTCGCCGCGCTCGATCGCCTTCGCGAGCACGACCTCGTCGTGCGCGGTCAGGAGCTTGTGGCGGCCGACGTCGGCGAGGAAGAGCTGCAGGCTGTCTGCGGCGCCGGTCGCAACCGAGGCCTGCGCGACGAACGCCTTCTCCTTCTCCTCCTCCTTCTCGTCGTCGTCCTCTTCGACGTCCTTCGACTGGGCGGCCGTGGCCTTGGCCGCCTTGTCCTTCGGCGGGCCTACTTCGAGGCCCTGGGTCTCGAGCTCGCGGGTGAGCTGCTCGGTCTCCTCGTCGTTCAGGTCGTGCTCGAGGACGAACGCTTCGAGCTCGATCGGCTCGATGTAGCCTCGCTCCTCGGAGCGCTCGACGAGCGCCTTGACCTGGTCCGATTCGATCAGTTCGTTCAGCTGATTCTGCGTCAAAGCGAAACGTCAGTCCTTTCGCGTACTTCGCCGCGGGGTAGCAACAAACTTACCCACCATAAGAGCTTTTTCCTGCCTTTGCCAGGGGTACCGGCGCGGGTCAGGTGTCACAAGCTCGAACGTGCAGGGCTTTCTGGATATTCCGGTGAGGGGCACAGATCGGTTTTCGCGTTTGAGGCTAGCGCGCCTGGGTGCACCGTCGCTACTCAGCACGCCTGTTGGCACCGAAAGTTTGCACTCCTGACGCAGTTACGCAGCAGAGCGGCGCGTTCGTGTCTTCTTCTTCGGAGCGGGGCCGCGCGAGCGGCGGTCGGCGAGGAGCTCGGATGCGCGTTCCTCGGTGAGCGACTCGGGATCATCGCCCTTGCGTAGGCTCGCGTTCGTCTCGCCGTCGGTCACGTACGGGCCGAAGCGTCCCTCCTTGACGACCATCGCCTTGCCGGAGACGGGGTCGGCGCCGAGCACCTTCAGCGGCGGCTTCGCCTCTCCCCGGCCGCGCCGCTGCTTCGGCTGGGCGAGCAGGGCGAGGGCATCATCGAGCGTGACCGTCAGGAGTTGCTCCTCGGCCTCGAGCGAGCGGGAGTCGGTGCCCTTCTTGACGTACGGGCCGTAGCGGCCGTTCTGGGCGGTGATCTCCTCGCCGTCGCTCGGGTCTGCCCCGAGCACGCGGGGGAGCGAGAGGAGCCGAACGGCGTCCTCGAGCGTCACGGTGTCCGGCGACATCGTCTTGAAGAGCGACGAGGTCCGGGGCTTCTCCTTCGAGCCTTCCTCGAGCACCTCGGTCACATAGGGGCCATAGCGGCCGTTGCGCGCCACGATCTCGCGCTCCCACTCCGGGTGGTTCCCCAGCGAGCGGTCTCCGCTCGGCGCGGAGAGGAGCTCCTCGGCCTTTTCGACCGTCAGCTCGTCGGGAGCCATGTCTTCGGGGACGCTCGCGCGCTCCTCGCCCCGCTCGACGTAGGGCCCGTAGCGGCCGACGCGGAGATCGATCCCCTCACCGATCGCGAGCGTGTTCACGGCCCGCGCGTCGATCTCGCTGATGTCGGAGACGAGCGCCTTGAGACCCACGTCGTCCGCGTGGCCGAAGTAGAAGCTGCGCAGCCAGTCGATCCGGGCCTCGTCACCGGACGCGATCCGGTCGAGGTCGTCCTCCATGCGCGCCGTGAACTGGTAGTCGACGAGCTGCGCGAAGTGCTGTTCGAGCAGGCTGATCACCGCGAAGGCGAGGAATGACGGAACCATCGCCGTTCCGCGCTTGAAGACGTAGCCGCGGTCGAGAATGGTGCCCATGATCGACGCGTAGGTCGACGGGCGACCGATCCCGCGCTCCTCGAGCGCCTGGACGAGGCTGGCCTCCGTGTACCGCGCGGGCGGCGTGGTCGCGTGGCCCTCAGGCTCGAGGTTCTTCGCGGCGAGCGTGTCGCCGACCGCGAGATGTGGCAGCGGCCGCTCGTCCTCCTTCTCGGCAAGGGCCTCGTCGTCGCGGCTTTCCTCGTAGGCGGCGAGGAAGCCGCGGAAGGTGATCGCAGTTCCGGAGGCGCCGAACTCGACATCCGTCCCGTTCTCGGTGGCACCGAGGCGGAGCGAAAGCGTGACCCCGCGCGCGTCGGCCATCTGGGAGGCGACGGTGCGCTTCCAGACCAGCTCGTAGAGCGCGAGCTCGTCGCGGTTCAGCTCGCCGGCGACCTGCTTCGGCAGCCGGAAGGTGTCGCCCGCCGGGCGGATCGCCTCGTGCGCCTCCTGGGCGTTCTTCACCTTGCGCGTGTACTGGCGCGGCGCGTCCGGTACGGACTCGGCGCCGTAGAGCTCACGGGCCTGGCTGCGTGCGGCCTTCAGGGCGGACTCCGACAGCGTCGTCGAGTCCGTACGCATGTAAGTGATGTAGCCGTTCTCGTAGAGGCGCTGGGCGACGCGCATGGTCGTCTGCGCGGAGAAGCGGAGCTTGCGGCTCGCCTCCTGTTGCAGGGTCGAGGTCATGAACGGCGCGGCGGGCCGGCGTGTGTACGGCTTCTCCTCGGCCGAGCGGATAGCGAAGGTCGAGGCGGCGAAGGTCTCGGCGAGACCGCGCGCTCCTGCCTCGTCGAGGATGACGGCGTCCTTCGGCTTCAGCGTCCCGTCCCGGGCGAAGTCGCGGCCCTGGGCGACGCGCTTGCCGTCGACGGCGACGAGCCGGGCCTCGAACGTGCCGGGATCGAAGAGCCCCTTCACGTCCCAGTAGGCGGCGGAGACGAAGGCGCGACGCTCGCGCTCCCGCTCGACGACGAGCCGCACGGCGACCGACTGAACCCGTCCTGCCGAGAGGCCCTGCATGACCTTCTTCCAGAGGACGGGCGAGACTTCGTAGCCGTAGAGGCGATCGAGGATCCGGCGCGTCTCCTGCGCGTCCACGAGCCGCTTGTCGACGTCGCGCGTCTCGCCGAGCGCGCGGTCGATCGCGTCCTTCGTGATCTCGTGGAAGACCATCCGGCGCACCGGGATCTTCGGCTGCAGGACCTCGAGCAGGTGCCAGGCGATTGCCTCGCCCTCGCGATCCTCGTCCGTCGCGAGGTAGAGCTCGTCGACGTCCTTGAGCTTGCGCTTGAGATCGGCGACGCGCTGCTTCTTGTCCGCGTCGACGACGTAGATCGGCTCGAAGTCGTGGTCGACGTCGACACCGAGGCGGGCCCAGGGCTCCTTCTTCAGCTTCTCGGGGATCTCCGAGGCGCGGTTCGGGAGGTCGCGAATGTGCCCGATGCTCGACTCGACGACGTAGCCCGAACCGAGATAGCCGGCGATCGTCTTCGCCTTGGCCGGCGACTCGACGATCACGAGCCGGCGCGTACCGCCGCTCTGCTTGGTTGCTGCCACGCGCGACACGATAGCGCTGGGATTGGTCGATCCCGCTCGGCCGGCCCGCTCCCGTAGAGTCGAGGGATGGTCTCGACGACGCGCATCGACGTTGCCGGTGGCCGCTCGCTCACGGTCTACGAGGCCGGCGATCCCGGGGGCGCGCCGATTCTCTACCACCACGGAACTCCGTCGAGCGAAGCCCCGTCCGAACCGGACGACCGGCTTGCGGCCGAGCAGAAGGTCCGGCTGGTCTCGTGGGATCGAGTCGGCTACGGCGAATCGTCACGAAACCGCGGCCGCGACGTCGCCGCCGCCGCTGAGGAAGCCGCGGCGATCCTCGACGCGCTCGCAATCGAGCGCTGTGCGAGCTGGGGCCTCTCGGGCGGAGGCCCGCATGCGCTCGCGTGCGCAGCGCTGCTGCCGGATCGGATCGCCGCGGTCGCCAGCGTCGCCGGAATCGCTCCGCACGGTGCCGAGGGCCTCGACTGGCTCGGCGGGATGGGCGAGGCGAACGTGCAGGAGTTCGGCGCCTCGCTCGCGGGCGAGGAGACGCTGAGGCCCGCCCTCGAGGCAGAGGCCTCGGGCATGGACTCCACGACGACCGACGAGCTCGTGGCCGCGATGAGCACGCTCCTCTCCCCCCCGGATGTGGCCGTGCTCGACGGTGCCTACGGGGAGTACCTACTCGGCAACTTCAAGCGGGCGCTCGCCCACGGCATCGACCGGTGGGTGGACGACGATCTGGCCTTCACGCGGCCCTGGGGCTTCGAGCCGGCAGAGATCGGGCCGCCGGTGCTCGTCGTCCAGGGGCGGCAGGACTTCATGGTTCCGGGCGGGCACGGCGACTGGCTCGCCGCGCAGATCCCGGGGGCAGAGGCGTGGTTCTCGGAGGACGAGGGGCACCTGACCCTCGCCCAACCGCGCTCGGTGAGGCGGATCAACGAGTGGCTGCTCGAGCGCCTGTGAGCGCACCGCGCCCGAGCCCGCCTTACCTCGCGATCGGCGGCCTCAGCTGGCCGATCGTCAAGTTCGTCTTCCGGCTCCGCACGCGCGGGCGCGAGCACGTGCCCCAGGGCGGGTTCGTCCTTGCCTCGAACCATCACTCGAACTTCGACCCCTGGCCACTCGGGATGACGCTCTACCCACGCCGCTACCTCCGCTTCATGGGCAAGTCCGAGCTCTTCTGGACGCCGCTGAAGCAGTTCATCACCGCCTGCGGGGCGTTCCCGGTCCGGCGGGGCGAGCGTGACCTCGAGGCGATCCGGGTCGCGACCGAGCTCTGTCGCGCCGGGCACATCGTCGTCATGTTCCCGGAGGGAACTCGGCGGAAGAAGGGCTTGCGCAAGAAGTACGAGGCTCGCGCGCACACCGGCGCTGCGCGGATCGCGCTCGAGGCCGGCGTCCCGCTGATCCCGGTCGCCGTCGTCGGCACCGACCGGCTCGTCAAGCTCGCGCAGATCCGCGTCGCCTACGGCGCCCCGATCCCGCTCGACGACATCCGGGAGGACGAGGACGCGCCGCAGGTCGCGACCGAGCGGCTGATGGAGGCGATCCGGGCGCTCGAGGAGTCCGCATGAAGCCTCTGCTCGCGGTCGATGGCGACTCGTTCGCGCACCGCTCGTACCACGCGCTTCCGAAGTCGATCCGGCGCTCGGACGGAGGCCCGGCAGGGCTTCTGACCGGTGTGGGAAACCTGCTCGTCCGCCTCTGGGAGGAGGAGTCGCCGCGCGCGGTCGTCGTCGCCTGGGACACCCTGACCGTTCCCACCTACCGGCACGAGGCGCTCGAGAGCTACCAGGGCGGGCGCGAGTTCGACCAGGAGCTGCTCGAGCAGCTCGACCTCGCTCCGCGCCTCGTCGAGGCGATGGGGCTTGCGGTCGCCAAAGGGGACGGCTACGAGGCCGACGACTTCCTGGCGGCAGCGGTCGAGTCGGAGGAGGGGCGGGGCGGCTCGACCCTCGTCGCGAGCGGTGACCGGGACATGTTCCAGCTCGCGAGCGAGCGAACGACGATCCTCCAACCGCAGAAGGGCGGCGGCGCCCTCGCCCGCATCGGCCCGGCCGAGGTTCGAGAACGCTACGGGGTCGAGCCTCGCCAGGTGCCCGACTTCATCGCGCTCCGCGGCGATCCCTCCGACAAGATCCCGGGGGCGCGCGGGGTCGGGCCGAAGACCGCCGCCGACCTCCTCGGGAGCTACGGCAGCCTCGAGGAGGCTCTCGCCGACGGCCGGTTCGCCGCTGAGGCCGAGGCGCTCCGGTTGTACCTGCGCATCGCGACGATGGATCGCACCGCACCGCTGCCGCCGCTCGCCGATCAGGAGCCGACGTGGGAGCGCGGGGCCGCTCTGGCGCGCGAATGGGGCCTCGGCCGGCTCGCCGACCGGATGGAGCTGCTGTCGATCGCCTGACGAATCCTGCGCTCGCTCGCCTGCACCCGACCGGCGAGCACCCGGAGCGGCAGGCACGGCTGCTCGAGCTCGCCGGCGAGACCGTCGAGCGGCGGGCGAGCGACGAGCAACTCGGCCGCGTCCACACCGCCGAGCTTCTTGCGTTCCTGCGCACGATCGACGCGCCGCTCCTCTTCGACACGGACACGATCGCCTCGGAGACGTCGTGGGAGGCTGCGACCCTCGCTGCCGGAATCGCGCTCGAGGCCGTCGACCGAGGCGGCTTCGCCCTCGTTCGCCCACCGGGCCACCACGCGCTCGCGGATCGGGCGATGGGGTTCTGCCTCCTCAACAACATCGCCGTCGCGGCGCGCTACGCCCAGGCCGAGCTCGGCCTGCCGCGCGTCGCGATCATCGACTTCGACGTCCACCACGGAAACGGGACCGAGGCGATCTTCCGGGGCGACGACAGCGTCTTCTTCGTCTCGCTGCACCAGTGGCCGTTCTATCCGGGCACGGGCGGCCCCGGGACGAGCGACGCCACGACGCTCAACGTCCAGCTTGCAGCCGGGACGGGCGACGCCGAGTACCTCGCCACCTTCGCCGATCGCGTCGTGCCGGCGGTCGAGTCCTTCGGCCCCGACCTCGTCCTCGTCTCGGCGGGCTTCGACGCTCACGAAGCCGATCCACTCGGCGGCCTGGATCTGACGGACGCGGCGTTCAGCGAGCTCGCCGGCGCGTGCGCTCGCCTTGCCCCGCGCTGCGCTGCAGTGCTGGAAGGCGGCTACAACCTCTCCACGCTGCCCCGCCTCGTGGACGTGGCGCATCGTGGCTTCGGCGGCTGAGGACACGAAGCGGCCGGCTTTCGCCGGCCGCTGCCACTCTCTGAAATCGCCACGCGCTCCCTCGGAGGATCGCTTGACCAGATTGTCGGCGGTATCGGGCTCCGGCTCATCGCCCCGCCTACGTGAACCGTATCCCCCACGGTGGGGGATCTAGGCGCGAGCGAGCGAGAGCTGCTCGAGCGCTTCGCGCCGCGAGGAGACACCGAGCTTCCGCAGCATGCTCTTCACGTGCGAGCGGACGGTGTGCTCCGAGATGTACAGGCGCTGCGCGATGTCGTCCGTCGAGAGGTGCTCGTCGAGCAGGAGCAAGACCTCGACTTCGCGGGCCGAGAGAGACCTCGCGATGTAGTCGGGAACGCCGCCGCCGACGCGCCCACCGGCGCGCACCTGATCGAGGAGCCGCCGCGCCACTTCGCCCGAGAGCGCGGCCTCGCCGTTCGCGACGCCGCGGAGGAACTCCACGATCCGCTCCGGGGGCTCGCTCTTCAGCAGGTAGCCCGCCGCGCCGCCGCGGATCGCGGCGAGGAGGTTCTCCTCGGTCCCGGAGGCCGTCAGGACGACGACCTCGCATTCGGGTGCGGCGACACGGAGCCTGGGCAGGGCCGTGAGCCCGTCGAGCCCGGGCATCGAGAGATCGAGGAGGACGAGGTCGGGTTGGAGCTCGCGGGCGAGCTCGAGTGCCTCCGCACCGTCGGCAGCCTCGCCGACGACGTCGAAACCGCCCTGCGCGAGCAGGGCAGCCAGCGCGTCCCGGGTGAGCGGGTGGTCGTCTACGACAAGAATTCGCTCTGCCATCGTTCCCCCTCATCGGCACGGGCGTGCCTGCCGATTAGGGGGAGGTGCAACGAACCGCGAGAGAGACGTGGGAGTCCTGGGTGGTCGGCGAGCTGCTGCTCGTCGCGCTGCTCGGATCCGCGACCGCGCTATTCCTCACGAACCCGGCGCTCCGCAGCACGTACGAGCTGCCAGAAGGGCGACTCGTGCTGGACACGGCGGTCGTGCTCGCGGCGACGATCGTCGCGATTCTCGCCGGCGTCCGCTTCTCGGTCGAGGGCCGGCTGCTCGATCTGCTCCTTGCCGCGGGCTTCTTCGTCGCCGGTGTGGGCACGCTCGCGTTCTCGGTGGCGCCAGTCCTCGGTGGCGACCCGCAGGGGCCGGCGGAGGCGTGGGCGGCGCTCGGCTCGCGCGTGCTCGCGGCGACCCTGATCGCGCTCGCCCTGATCGTCTCCGGCCGCCGCGTGGCGGCGCGGGGCCGGGCGCTCCTCGTCGGGATCGCGATCATCGTCGGGGCGCTCGTCGCGCTCTGGCTGCCACTCCGCGGGATCGGGGCCTCGCTGACGCTGCTGAGCTCGGGTGATGGCCGGCCGCTCGAGCTGACGGCGACGCTCTCGATCCTCGCCCTGCTCGCGCTCCTCGCAGTCCTCGGCTTCGCCGTCCGTTACCGGAATCACAACGAGGATCTCGACAGCTGGCTCGCGCTCGGAGCCACTCTGACCCTCTTCGCCGAGCTGCACTACGTGCTCACGCCCGAGCTATCGAGCGACTTCGTCTCCCAGGGCGACTTCTTGCGCGTGCTCTCCTACGGGCTCCTGCTGGTCGGCGTGTGGCGGGCGATCAGCTTCGCCGAGTTCGGGCGGGCGGTCGCAGAGGAGCGCGCCCGCGTCGCGCGCGAGATCCACGACGGCCTCGCCCAGTACCTCTTCGCGATCTCCACGCACGTGAGCATGCTCGAGTCGGGCTCGCCGCCCGAGACCACGCTGCCGAAGCTGAAGGAGGCGGCCGCGGCTGCCCAGCAGGAGGCGCGCTTCGCAGTGCTCGCGCTCTCGTCGGCGAGCGGGAATGCGCCATTCGACGCGGCGCTCCGCCGTTACGTCGAATTCCTCACCGCCGACGGCGAGCTCGAGGTCGACATGGAGATCGAGCGCGAGATGCTCCTCGCCCCGGA
The DNA here is from genome assembly GCA_035575835.1 of Gaiellaceae bacterium. Lineage (GTDB taxonomy): Bacteria > Actinomycetota > Thermoleophilia > Gaiellales > Gaiellaceae > Gaiellasilicea. The sequence continues at coordinate 40,288 of DATLXM010000077.1, read as the reverse complement.
CGAGCAGATCGAGATCTTCCGCATCGTCCAGGAAGGACTCGCGAATGTTCGCAAGCACGCGGGAGCGCGCCGGGCCGAGGTCTGGATCGGCGAGCGGGCGGGTCGCCGGGTTGTCCGAGTTCGCGACGACGGCGTCGGCTTCGACGGCGAGGAGGTGGCCGCCGGCCAGGGGATGAAGAACATGCGCCGCCGCGCCGCCACGATCGACGGTGGCTTCTCGCTCCGCTCACGGCCCGGGCTCGGCACCGCGGTCGAAGTCACCCTTCGCGCCTGAGGGTCAGCAGCGGCGCGTGACCTGGCGGTACAGGCTCGCCTGGGCGACGAGACCGCTCCGGAGCTCCGTCACCCTCGTCGTCATCGAGTAGCGACCGGGCTTCCAACGGCCGCTCGCGCAGCCCATACCGTAGGCCTTCGGGGCGAGGTCGAAGCCGAAGTTGGGGCCGCCCTCGGCGCAGTTCGCAACGATTCCGCGGCGGGCTCGAGTCGCTCTCGTCGTCTTCGCAGCCGCGTCGACGAGGTCGATCGAGAGATCGACCTTCAGCGTCCTGGCGGCGCGGCAGTTCTGGCGCATGTCCAGCCAGACGCCCTTCATCTCGCCCCCGCGCTCCGCGAGCAGAACGGAGGCGACGACCTTGAACGTGCCCTGTTGTGCGATCCCGTAGGCAGCCGGGTATTCGATCGCGCCGGCGACGCCGGCTCCGGCGAGCGCTGCGAGCGCTGTGGCGGCGAGAACCCTCATGGACCGACGGTCGCCGTCGCCGCCCCTCCTGTCAACCTTCCCGAACGGAATCCTCACAGAATGGAGAAGCCCCGTTGCCGGGGCTTCTCGGTAGCAGGCCTGTAAGCCGGATTCTGTCGAGGGTGACCATCCATCTGGGCCGGGAGTCTCCTCACGGCTCGAGCGGTGTACCCGATCCCTCGGCGGGCCGCGTCAACGGGATCTGCTTCACCTTGCACCGGACGGGGTTTGACGAGCCACCGTGTCACCACGGTGCTGGTGGGCTCTTACCCCACCGTTTCACCCTTACCGACGGCGTCTCCGGAGAACACGCCGGCGGCGGTTTGCTTTCTGTTCCACTTTCCATCGGCTTTCGCCCTCTGGGATTTCCCCAGCGTCCTGCCCTACGGTGTCCGGACTTTCCTCGGCGCCTCCCAACTCAGGTGAATTGCGAGGCGACGCGGTCACCCGGCCTGCGCCACGAATGCTAGCTCGCTCTGCGGCACTTCGAGGCCGTCGCAGAGCAGCGTCCCGCATTCGAGGCACGCGTGGGCGACCGGTCGCCGGAGCAGGAACTCACCGCAGACGAGGCACTCGAGGCTCGCCCCACGCGCGATCGCGGCGAGCTCCTGGTCGAGGTTGCGGTTGAGGAAGGAGACTGTCATCAGAGCGTCCTGAAGACTCCGGTGACCTTGCCCAGGATCTGGACGAAGTCGGCGTAGATCGGCTCGAGCGCGTCGTTCTCCGGCTGCAGCCGGATTCGATCGCCGTCGCGGTAGAAGGTCTTCACGGTCGCCTCGTCCGCGAACTCGTCTTCGCCGACGAGCGCGACCACGATCTCCCCGTCGCGGGCGTCCTGCGCGCGCTGGACGACGATGATGTCGCCGTCGAGGATCCCGGCGTTGATCATCGACTCGCCCTTGACCCGAAGCAGGAAGTCGGCCCTGCGCCCGAGCGGCTCCGGCACGGCGAGCGTGTCCTCGATGTTCTCCTCGGCGAGCAGAGGGCTACCGGCTGCGATCTGGCCCAACAGGGGCAGCTTCGGCAGCTCCGGCTCGCGCTCCTCGGCGCGGGACTCGCGCCGGTGGCCGACGAGGTCGAGCGCCCGAGGCTTCGTCGGATCTCGCTTGAGCAGTCCTGCGCGCTCGAGGTTCGCGAGGTGCGCATGTACGGTCGAGGGAGACGCGAGCCCGACGGCCTCGCCGATCTCGCGCACGGTCGGCGGGTAGCCGTGCTGGTCGACGTACTCGACCAGGAAGCCCCAGATCTCCTGTTGGCGTGCGGTCAGCGCGCTCATCTCGGTGTTCGTCTCCTCGGTCGCGGGGAAGCTCGTCGAACGTGTGTTCGCTTCACAGGCTAGAGATCCTTCCGGACGGCGTCAAGGAACGACGAAGGCGGGCCCGGGGGCCCGCCTTCGTTCCCGCATGCGCTGGAGAGGACTTGAACCTCCACGCCCCTAAGGGCACAAGGCCCTCAACCTTGCGCGTCTACCAATTCCGCCACCAGCGCGGGGTGGTGCAGTGTAGTCGCTCTACGCGAGGAGCCGGTAGAGCAGGATCGTGTTGAGGAAGAACACCGTCGCCACGACCACGGTCAACCGGGTCAGGTTCCGTTCCACGATGTGGGTTCCACCCTGCGAGGCGGGAGTGAAGCCCATTCCGCCCATGCCCGCGTCGCGACCCGAGTGCATCAGGATCAACGTGAGGAGCGCGACGGAGATGAGGACGTGGAAGACGGCTGCGACCTGGATCATTGCCGGAAAAGGGTAGCAGCGGCCCGGATCGGGCGGCCCAGATCAGGCAATCCGGTCAGTTCGATCGGGCGGCCTCGAGGATCGCGTCGACGAGCCGGGCGGCGATCGCATCCTTCGTGACGTAGCCGTTGGCTCCCGCGCGGCGCGCCTTGTCCACGTCCTGGGCGGAGTTCGAGCCGGTCAGCATCAGGACGGCGGGGCGGTGGGGCAGCTTCGCGATCGCGGCCGCGGCCTCGAAGCCGTCGACCACGGGCATGCTGATGTCGAGGAGCACGACGTCGGGCTCGAGGCTGCGTGCGAGCTCGATCGCCTCCCGGCCGTCGGCGGCGCGGCCAACCACGTCCAGCTCGCGCTCGCCGTCGAGGATCGCCTCGAGGGCCTCCGCGAAGAGACGATGATCGTCAGCGATCAGAACGCGGACCGGAGCTTCTTCGCGGCGGCGAGCGGCCATTCCAGCAATTCAACGCGAATCCGGCTCGTTAGGCTACGGCGATGAGCGACGAGGAGGCCCGCGCGAAGATCCAGAAGCTGCTCGTCACGGGCGACAACCGGCTGAAGCAGGGCGGCGCGGCCGGAAAGGCGCGCGAGAGCTACGAGCAGGCGCTCGCGGTCGCGCGCGAGGCCGGCCTCGAGGAGTCCGTCCGGCCGCTCGTCGAGATCAGGCTGGCCGACCTCGAGCGGCTCGCTCGAGCAGAGCCTCGATCCGGCGAGCCTGCGTAGCGAGGCCGTGCGCCTCGGCTGCCGCCCGGGCTGCGGGATTCGGGGTCGGGAGCGCGGCCGCGGCTCGAAGCGCCTCCACGAGGGCGTCCTCGTCCTCCGGGTCGACGAGCAGGCCGGCACCCTCGGGCACGAATTCGGGCGGTCCGCCGACCCTGGTCGCGACGACCGTGCGCGCGCAGGCGAGGGCCTCCAGGGTCGACTGGCCGAACGGCTCGACGAGCGAGGGCTGGCAGAGGACGTCGGCGGCCGCGAGGTACTCCGGAACCTGCTGGTGCGGGACGGATCCCGCGAGCCGGATCCCCGGCCGTCCTTCCAGCTCGCCGCGAAGCGGTCCGTCGCCGACGAAGGTGAGCGTCCCCTCGCCGAGCCGCTCGAAGGCCCGGGCGAGCCGGAGCACGTTCTTCCGCTCGGTGAGTGAGCCGACACAGAGGAACGCGGGGTGCTCGCCCTCCGCGCGCTCGAGCAGGCGGAAGCGCTCGAGGTCGACTCCGCAGTCGACCACCTCGGTCTTGCCACGACCGCCGGGGACGCGGTCTTCCAGGAGCCGCCGGAGATAGTCGGAGACGGCGACGACGGCGCTCGCACGCCGGACGACGAGCCTCGTCGCGGCGCGAACTCCTGGGATCCGGCCGATGTTCGCGACGTCCTGGCCATGGGCGGTGACGACGAGCGGTGCCCGGCCGAGGAGCGCCCCCCACAGCCCCGCCGGGACGAGGAAGTGCGCGTAGACGACGTCCGGCCGGAAGCGTTGCGCGGCTCGTGCGGTCGCGACCGCGAGCTGGAAGTGCCTGAAGCGGCCGCCGCGCGAGTCGAGCACCGCGCGCTCGAGCTCGTGCCCGAAGGAGACGAGCTCGCGCTCGAGGTCTGCGACGAAGACGCCGAAGTCCGGGGCCGTCGGGCCGGGATACATCTGCGAGACGAGCAGGATCCGCACGGCGCCACTCTGCCGGATCGCCCCTCCACCAGATCGAGACACCGGCTTCACCACCCCGATGACCACCGCTTCGAAGGCGCGGGACAGGATGCCCGCGCACGACAAAACTAGGAGGAGGAGAGGGGAAATGAATCGCAAGCTGATCGGTATTGCGGCCGTCGTCACGCTCGTTGCCGCGAGCGCGGCAGTCGCGGGGATCGCAATCATCAAGCCGTACGCGGTGGGCGTGGACGGCGACTACTACACCCAGCGCCTGCTCTCGGTCGGGGACACCGTTCCCGAGTCGAGCAACGGGGCCAAGCAGTACCAGATGGTCGGGATCCCGGACGGACTCAGGGCCACCAAGGGCAAGGGAAGTAAGTCGATCGTCTTCATGAGTCACGAGCTCCGCCACAACGTTCTCTCCGAGCCGGTGCTCGGCGAGCCGCTGAACCGGGGACCGATCGTCTCGAAGCTGACGCTCGACAAGAAGGGCAAGGTGCTCTCCGGCGAGCGCGCCTACGACACCGTCTACCTCGACGACGTGCTCGTGGGCCCGGCTCCGACCGTCGCCAACGCCACGCCGTCGTTTGCCCGCTTCCCCTCGGGCTCTCTGGCAGGTGCGGCCGAGGGCTTCGCGAACGAGGAGTCGAGCGGCGCTCAGACGTTCGACGGCAAGGGCGGCCTCGCCGTCGCGGTCTTCGACAACGAGGCGCACGGACTCCCGGCGCTCGGTCACTTCGCGTGGGAGAACGCGCTCGTACAGTCGAACACCGGCAAGTACACGGTGATCATGAGCATGGAGGACGGACCCCGGAGCCAGAATCCGGCCGAGAACAACAGCCAGCTCTACATGTACGTCGGCGTCAAGGATCGGAGCAAGGGCGCGAGCGTCCTCGAGCGCAACGGGCTCGTGGGCGGCAACCTCTACGTGTTCCGCTCGAAGGACCCGGCGCGGAACAGCGAGGCGACGTTCCTCAGCGGTTCGCTCACGGGCGAGTGGGTCTCGCTCGGGAATGTCTCCGCCCTGAACGACGTCGCGCTCGAGGCCAAAAGCGACGCGGTCAACGCGATGATCTTCGCCCGGCCCGAGGACGGCGCCTTCAACCCGAGCGAGAGCGACGAGTACTTCTTCGTCACGACCGGTGAGGGGGAGGGCAACCAGCTCGGCCGCCTCTACTCGCTCGGACTGAGCGGGAACGACTCGACCGGCCCGGCGAAGCTGGAGATCGAGTACAACGCCGACCTGATCATCGCCGCCGGCGGTGACGTTGCGATCAGCCCGGACAACATCGATGCGAGCCGCGACTACCTGATGATCCAGGAGGACGGCACGACGACGAGCCGGCAGGTGATGACGAGCAAGAATCGCGACGGCTCGATCTGGCGCTTCGACCTCGACAAGAACGGCGTCGACGTCGCGTCGAGGCTCCGGATCGTCGAGCTCAACCCGCCGGGCCGCGACCGGATCCCGGTCACCCCGGGGGTCTGGGAGACGAGCGGGATCATCGACACGGCGAAGCTCTTCGGCAACGACACCTGGATCTTCGACGTCCAGGCGCACCCGCCGACGACGATGCCGAAGCCGAACACGGTCGAGGACGGTCAGCTTTTGATGCTGGTCGGGCCCGACGACAAGAACAAGCGCGACGACGATGACGACGCTGACGACAACGGGGACGACGACTAGGTCGACCCGCAGTCCGTTGCAGTGCCGGCGCCCCGCTTCGTGCGGGGCGCCGGTGCGTTCGCGGCGAAGCCGAGCGAGCGGAGGGACAGGCCCCACCGAGTCCCGACCCCCCGTTCGTGGCGCAGGGCGACCGCCCACTCAGCCTCGCGGCGAGCCGTCTCGAACTGCGTGACCTGCGGGTAGCTCATTGCGGCTCCTCTGTCGTGGTGTGTCAGAAGTACCATACCAAAAACCTTTCTAGAAAGGTTTCTGGTATGACGAAACCGTATGCTCCCGTGGAGATGAGCGACCACGTCGACGAGATCCTCGAGCAGTGGCGGCGCGAGCTTCCCCGCCTCGATCGCTCGCCGATGGGGGTCGTCGGCCGGATCTCCCGGCTCGACGCGGTTCTTCAGCGCGAGCTCGAGGAGGTCTTCGCAAAGCACGGCCTGAACGGGGGCGAGTTCGACGTCCTCGCGTCGTTGCGCCGCAGCGGACGGCCCTACCGACTCACCCCTGGGGCGCTGAGCCGGGCGCTGATGGTGACGACGGGAGGAATGACGAAGCGTCTCCACTCGCTCGAGGTCGCCAGTCTCGTACGGCGCCGGCCCGATCCGGGCGACCGGCGCTCGTCGACCGTCGAGCTCACGGCGGCGGGGCGCAAGCTCGTCGACGGCGCTCTCCGCGCCCATGTGGCGAATGAGGAGCGTCTGCTCGCCGGGCTCGACCCGCGGCAACGCGAGCAGCTCGCGGGGCTCCTGCGCGTGCTCGCACTCTCGCTGGGCGACGGGCGCTAGCTGGCGCGCGACGCGTCGAACGTGCCGAACTCGGCGCGGAGGACGTTGCAGATCTCCCCGATCGTGCACTCCGCGCGGAGCGCCTCTCGCATCGGTGGGAGCAGGTTCGCGGTCCCGGCAGCGACCTGAGCGACCTCGGCAAGCGCGGCCTCCGCCGCCAAGCCGTCGCGCTCGGCCCGCAAGCGCGCCGTCCGCTCGATCTGACGCCGTTCGCCCTCCGGGTCGAGCCGGAGCAGCTCGACCACCTCGGCGTCGGCCTCGGCGAAGAGGTTGACGCCGACGATCACGCGCTCGCCCGACTCGACGTCGGTGTTCCAGCGGAACGCGGCCTCCTCGATCTCGCCCTGGACGAAGCCCTGCTCGACGGCCGCGACGGCGCCGCCCAGCTCGTCGATCCGCTCCAGGAGCTCCCGGGCGTGCGCTTCGAGCTCGTCCGTCAGTGCCTCGATGAAGTACGAGCCGCCGAAGGGGTCGGCGGTGTCCGTGGCTCCGGCCTCGTTCGCGAGGATCTGCTGCGTCCGGAGCGCGATCCGGGCCGAGCGCTCGGTCGGGAGCGCGAGTGCCTCGTCGAAGCCGTTCGTGTGCAGGCTCTGGGCGCCGCCGGCGACCGCGGAGAGTGCCTGGATCGCGACCCTGACGATGTTGTTCTCGGGCTGCTGCGCGGTCAGGGTCGAGCCGCCGGTCTGGGCGTGGAAGCGGAGCGCGAGCGCCTTCGGGTTCGTGGCTCCGAAGCGGTCGCGCATCGTCGTCGCCCAGAGCCGCCGGGCCGCGCGGAACTTCGCCACCTCTTGGAAGAAGTGGTTGTGGGCGTTGAAGAAGAAGGAGAGGCGGGTGCCGAACTCGTCCGGCGAAAGACCTGCGTCCACGGCCGCCTGGCAGTAGGCGATCCCGTTCGCGATCGTGAACGCGAGCTCCTGCACCGCGGTCGAGCCGGCCTCGCGAATGTGGTAGCCGGAGATCGAGATCGTGTTCCAGCTCGGGATCCGCTCCGCGCAGTAGGCGAAGAGATCGGTGGTCAGCCGCATCGAGGGCCGAGGCGGAAAGATGTAGTTCCCGCGGGCGATGTACTCCTTGAGGATGTCGTTCTGGACGGTCCCGCGGAGCGCCTGGCCGCCGACTCCCTGCTCCTCGGCGACCAGTTCGTAGAGGAGGAGGAGAAGTGACGCGGGGGCGTTGATCGTCATCGAGGTCGAAACCTCGTCGAGCGGGATCCCGCCGAAGAGGAGCCGCATGTCGGCGATCGAGTCGATCGCGACTCCGGTGCGCCCGACCTCGCCCGCTGCGTGCGCGTCGTCCGAGTCGTAGCCGAGCTGCGTCGGGAGGTCGAACGCGACCGAGAGCCCGGTCTGGCCGCGGTCGAGCAGGTAGCGGAAGCGCTCGTTCGTCTCCTCCGCCGAGGCGAAGCCCGCGTACTGGCGGATCGTCCAGGGCCGGCCGCGATACATGTCCGGGTACGGGCCGCGCGTGTAGGGGAACTCGCCGGGCTGCTCGCCGTCGCCGTAGACGGGGCAGATCTCGATCCCCGACTCCGTCTCCCGCTTGTCCGTTCCCGCCACGGACGTGAGTGTTACAGCACCCCGTCGGCGAGCGCGTCGAGCGCGATCCGGCGCCCCGTCTCGATGTGTGCGCGGATCGCGGACTGGGCGGCATCGAAGTCGGCCGCCTCGAAGGCTTCCACGATCGCGCCGTGCTCGGTCGCGAGGTACGAACCCGCCTCGAGCTTGCCGCCGCGAATCACCTGCATCATCAGGTTGACGGAGAGCTCGCGGTAGAAGCGGGAGAGGAGCGCGTTTCCGGCCAGGTCGACCTGGTGCTCGTGGAAGGCTGCGTTCGCCGTGTCCCACTCCTCGTGCGAGACCGCGTCGGTCGTCGCCTCGAGCAGCTGCCGGAAGCGGCGGAGCTGCGCGGGTGAGGCGCGGCCGATCGCGCCCTCCGCGGCGTGCAGCTCGAGCCCGAGGCGCACGTCGTAGCCGTCGGCGAGGGCGCTCGCGGTGAGGGCGGTGACGTAATAGCCGCGCCTCGACTTGACCGTCAGGAGCCCCTCCGAGACGAGCCGCGTCAGCGCGTGGTGGACGGGGCTGCGCGAGACCCCGAGCTCGCTCGCCAGCTCGTGCAGGCTCACCTTCTCGCCCGGGCCGAGCTCCCGGCGCACGAGCCGACGCTTGAGGGTCTCGTAGACCTGGTCGTTCAGGTTCGTGCGCGCGAGCGTGACTGTCATGTCTCGGGTCCTAACAGGCGCCGAACGCGGAGGCAACAGAAGTACGCTCGGTGGATGAAGGTCTCGGTCCGTCTCTTCGCCGGCCTGCGGGAGCGCGCGGGCACCGGCCGGCGCGAGCTCGAGCTCCCGGAGGGCGCGCGTCTCGGCGACGTCTGGGCGGCGCTCGAGCTCGGCGACGAGCCCACCGGCCTTCTCTACGCGCTCGACAAGGCGTACGCCGAGCGGGACACGGCTCTGGCCGAGGGTGCTGAGGTGGCGCTGATCCCGCCGGTCTCCGGTGGGGACTTCCGGCTCTCCGCGGAGCCGCTCTCGCTCGACGCCGTCGTCGCCGAGGTCGCCCGCCCGGGCGCCGGCGCGATCGCGACGTTCACCGGCACCGTCCGCGACCGCTCGCGCGACCGTGCAGTGATCCGGCTCGAGTACGAGGCCTACGAGGGCATGGCCGAAGCGGCGATGTCCGAGCTGGCGGCCGAGCTGCACGGACGGTACGAGCTGAGCGAGATCGCGATCCACCACCGCACCGGGCCGGTCGGGATCGGCGAGCCGAGCGTGATGATCGCGGTCTCGGCACCCCACCGCGCGGACGCGCTCGCGGCCTGCAGGGACGCGATCGACACCCTCAAGCAGACGGTTCCGCTCTGGAAGAAGGAGCTCTACGAGGGCGGGGAGGAGTGGATCGGCCAGGGCTCGTAGAACGTCTTGGGACGGCTACTCTGGCTGCGTGACCCAGTACGACCCCTATGTGCCGCGTGAAGCCGAGGAGTCGCCGCGGGGCTACTCCCCGATCAAGCAACCGCTGACGATCCGGGACATCGGGCGCAAGCTCTGGGCGCCGATCGCCGCCATCGGGCTCCTCTTCTGGAAGCTCAAGTTCCTCTTCGCCGCGATCTTCAAGTTCAAGCTCTTCACGGTCGCCGGCTCGATGCTCGTCTCGGTCGGGGCCTACGCGCTCCTCTGGGGATGGCAGTTCGCGGTCGGCTTCGTGCTCCTCCTCTTCGTACACGAGATGGGCCACGTCTTCGAGGCCAAGCGCCAGGGGCTGCCTGTGTCGGCGCCGATGTTCATCCCGTTCCTGGGTGCGCTGATCACGCTGAAGAAACTGCCCGACAACGCCTGGGCCGAGGCAAAGGTCGCGATCGCCGGGCCGATCCTCGGCGGCCTCGCCGCGGCTGTCGTCTGGCTCGTCGGCGAGTCGATCGACTCCGAGCTCCTGGTCGCGCTCGGGTTCACCGGTTTCTTCCTGAACCTCTTCAACCTGGCGCCGATCAGCCCGCTCGACGGCGGCCGGATCGTCGCCGCGATCCATCCGGCGCTCTGGATCGTCGGGCTGGCCGCGCTCGTCGTGCTCGCCTTCGTGGCGCCGAACCCGATCCTGATCCTGATCCTCGTCCTCGGCGGGCTCGAGTCGTGGCGGCGGTGGAAGCAGCGGAAGCATCCAGAGGGCGAGGCGTACTACCGCGTCACCCCTCGGCGCCGGGTGATCGTGGGCGTCTCGTACATCGTCCTCGCGGCGCTGCTCACGCTCGGAATGAGCGCGAGCTTCGTCGAGCGCGAGCTCTAGTCTTGAAGGACGTCGGCGACCGGCGGATGCTCGAGCGCACCCACGACGACCTCGCGAACGACGTCGCCGTGATCGCTGCCGAGTTCCTCGGCGGCTTCCAGAAGGTGCTCGAGATCGACCGGCCCGCCGTCTCGATCTTCGGTTCGGCGCGCACGCCTGAAGGAACCGAGCCCTACGACCGGGCCAGGGACACGGCGAAGCTCTTCGCCGAGGCCGGCTTCGCCGTCGTCACCGGCGGCGGCCCCGGGGTGATGGAGGCCGCGAACCGCGGCTGCCGCGAGGGCGGCGGGCTCTCCGTCGGCTTCAACATCGCGCTTCCGCACGAGCAGGGAATCAATCCCTACTGCGACATCGAGATGACCTTCAAGCACTTCCACGCCCGCAAGACGATGTTCGTCAAGGCGGCGGAGGGCTTCGTCATCTTCCCCGGCGGGTTCGGCACACTGGACGAGCTCTTCGAGTCGCTGACCCTGATCCAGACCGGCAAGGTCCTCAACTTCCCGGTCGTTCTCTTCGGCTCGGATTACTGGAGTGAGCTCCTCGTCTGGGTCCGGGAGGAGGCTCTCGCGGACGGGATGATCTCGCCCGAGGACGTCGAGCTCCTCCACGTGACCGACGATCCGGCCGAGGCGGTGCGGCTCGTGGTCGAGAGCTACGACGAGCGGAACGGGCCCGGCTCGCCGCACGAGCGCGACAAGGCCGACGGGCAGTAGCAGCTAGACGCGGGGCAGGACGAAGTACGGGCCGGGGATCGAGCGGCCCGGGCCGTAGATCCGGGTCGGGCCGACCGCGACGTATGCGCTCGTGAACGAGTCGTGCCGGAGCAGCTTGCCGCCCTCGTAGATCTGCCGGCCGACGGTCACGTCGAAGCCGGACTGGTTCGAGCCCGAGACCGTGCGTACCGAGCCGGCGGGTGCGTAGGGGTCGTAGGCGTACGTCGTCTGGGGAGAGCGCCAGTTCACGCGCGGCCCGGTCGACGAGACGATCTTCCGGTCGGGGTCGGTGCTGTAGAAGCTGAAGGTGAGCGTCGAGGTCGTGTACGAGGTCTTGATCAGAATCCCGGTCTTCAGGTCGTTCTTGAACGCGAAGTCGGGACCGCCCCAGGAAACGGCCGCGTCCCGGCCCATCGGATAGTGGGAGATGTAGAAGCTGTGGTTCTGGCGGGCGAGGATCGGCAGCCCGAGCTCGAAGGCGTTGTTGAAGAGCGTCGTCGCGGTCTGGCAGACGCCGCCGCCGATCGAGGGCACGAGCAGCGAGCCGATGATCATCTGGCCCTCGCGGAACCCACGCTCGACCGTGCGCGGGCCGACGGAGCCGTTGAAGGAGAACGTTGCGCCGGGCTTGATCAACGTGCCGTCGATGTAGCGGGCCATCAGCTGGACGTTGTGGATCCGGTTGGACGACGAGGGGCCCATCTCGGTCGTGAAGCTGGAGATCTGCTCGGTGATTCCGAGCTTCTCTGCCTCGCCCGTCGTCAGGTCGGCGCGCGTCTGCCGGAGGCTGAGCGTGGCCGGGCCGCCCCCCGAGTATGCAGCGGCGGTGACCGCGTCGAGCGCGACGGCCGGGTTGACGTCGAGGCCGGGGCGGGAGGGGAGGATCCGGACGCGGTTCCCCTCGACGGCGAAGCGTGCGTTCGTGGCTCGCTTGCGCCATGGGTAGAGCGCCGGCCGGACCGCATCCGCCACCGCTTCGCGGTCGAAGGCGACGAGGTAGTGGCCGTCCCGCGGGGTGAACCGAAGAAGCCTCGCGAGGCGTTCGGGTGCGAGCGTCCCTGCGGCCTCGGAGCCGAAGCGGAGCTCGACCGGTCGCCCGACCAGCGAGCGCGCCGTTGCCGCGGCCTCCTCTGCGAGCGCCGTCGTCATGGCCGGCTCGACGTGGGTGAGCGGGGCGAGGATCCGGGTGGAGCGTCCGAGCGCGACGAGCCGGAGCGCCTCGACGAGGCCGCGCGCGTCGATCGCGTCGCCAGGCCGTGCGGGCTCGACGAGCGGCTCCAGCCCCTGCATCGTCACCCGCGCGGCCTTCGGCTTGCGGAGGCCGACGGAGAGCTCGGCCGCGAGGGCGCGCGCCTCGTCGGGCCGGGAGCGGAGAACGGGGTCGATCTCGCGGCGTGTGGGGCTCGGGTCGACGAGGGCCTGGATGCGCGTCCAGAAGGACTTGCGGCCGGCGGCGAGGGCGGCGGCGGTCGTGGCCCGCTCGTCGACTGTGAAGACGCGGCCCGGTGCGACTGCGGCGGTCTCGCCCACGACCGAGACGGGGACGGCCTGCGCGAGCCGAGCCTCGTTGACGACGACACCCGGAAGCGGGTCGTTCACGTACATGGCGTCCCGCACCGCCACAGCGGACACGGCGGCGCCGAGCACCGCAGCGAGGGCGCCCATGCTTGCGATCCGGAAACGCCTGCTCATCGCGGCCTATTCAAGCAGGAGACCCGTACGGTCGCCGTACACTTTGGCCGTGCGCCTGCGCGACCTCCCCTCGGTCGACGAGCTCCTCCGCGACGAGCGGCTGGCTGCGGAGCCGCGCGCGCTCGCGCTCGCCGCCGCCCGAGACGCGCTCGACCGGGCGCGCGAGGAGATCCGGGCCGGCGCCGACCCCGGCGACCTCGTCGAACGAACGCTCGCGGAGCTCGTAGCGACGCGGCGGCCGAGCCTCCGGCGCGTCCTCAACGCGAGCGGCGTCCTCATCCACACGAACCTCGGGCGCGCGCCCCTGGCGACCGCAGCGCTCGAGCGGGTCGCGGAAATCGGGGGCGGTTACTCCAACCTCGAATACGACCTGACCACCGGCTCCCGGGGCTCCCGCCAGGATCACCTCGCTCCGCTCGTTCGCCGGCTCACGGGCGCCGAGGCGGCGATCGTCGTCAACAACAACGCGGCGGCGATCCTGCTCGCGCTCGCCGCTCTCGCGGAGGGCCGCGAGGTGCTCGTCTCGCGTGGCGAGCTGATCGAGATCGGCGACGGCTTCCGGATCCCGGACGTGCTCGCCCGCTCGGGGGCGCGCCTGCGCGAGGTCGGGACGACGAACAGGACGCGAGCCGCCGACTACGAGGCCGCGATCGGCCCGGAGACCGCACTCGTCCTCCGGGTGCACCAGTCGAACTTCCGCGTCGTCGGCTTCACCGAGCAGCCGCGGATCGACGAGCTGGCGGCGGTCGCGCGCCGCCACGGGATCCCGCTCGTGGACGACCTCGGCTCCGGGGCGCTCGTCGAGGTCGACGGCGAGCCGACGCCGGCCTCGAGCCTCGCGGCCGGCTCCGACCTCGTCTGCTTCTCGGGCGACAAGCTCCTCGGCGGCCCTCAGGCCGGGATCGTCGCGGGCCGCGCCGAGCTCGTGGAGAAGCTGCGGCGGCACCCGCTTCATCGGGCGCTGCGCGCCGACAAGCTCTCGCTCGCCGCGCTAGAGGGGACGCTCGCCCTTTACCTCGACCGGCCGGAGGAGATTCCCGTCCTGCGGATGCTGCGCGAGCGCCTCGGCGCCGTCCGCTCGCGCGCGGAGTCGCTCGCGGAGGCGGTCGGCGGCACCGTCGAGGAGACGGTCGCGCGGACTGGAGGCGGGGCGCTCCCGCTCGCGGAGCTTCCGAGCTTTGCCTGCGCGGTCGAGGAGGGGCTCGCCGCAGCGCTTCGCTCGCACGACCCCCCGGTGGTCGCGCTCGTCCGTGATGGCCGCACCCTCCTCGACTGCCGCACGCTCACGGACGCGGAGGCCGAGGAGGTCGCGGAGGCGGTTCGCGCGTGTCGCTCACGGTAGGCACCGCAGGCCACATCGACCACGGTAAGACCTGGCTCGTCCGGGCGCTGACTGGCAAGGACACCGATCGCCTCCCCGAGGAGCAGGAGCGCGGGATCTCGATCGACCTGGGCTACGCGCCCCTCGCGCTCGCCGACGGCCGCCGACTCTCTCTGATCGACGTTCCCGGGCACGAGCGCTTCGTCCGGAACATGGTCGCGGGGGCGACCGGGATCGACCTCTTCCTGCTCGTCGTCGACGCGGGCGAGGGAGCGCGGCCCCAGACTCACGAGCACCTGGCGATCCTGCGCCTGCTCGGGATCGAGCACGGCGTCGTCGCGGTGACCAAGGCTGACGCCGTGGATCCGGAGGCGCTGGAGCTCGCGCTCGAGGAGGCCCGCGAGCTCGTCCCGGAGGCCGAGGTGGTGGCGGTGAGCGCGAAGACCGGCGCCGGCCTCGACGAGCTGCGCGCGGCGCTCGGCCGCGCGGCGGACCTCATCCTGGATCGGCACGACGTGGACGACCCGGCGCGGCTGTACGTCGACCGTGTCTTCACGCTCCCCGGGATCGGAACCGTCGTCACGGGGACGCTCTGGTCGGGGTCGGTCGGGGACGGGGACAGGCTCCGGGTCGAGCCGCGCGGGATCGACGTCCGCGTCCGGAGCGTGCAGGTGCACGACGAACCGGTCACCCGCGCGGAGGCCGGCCAGCGCGTGGCGCTCTCGCTCCCCGGTGTGGAACGGCAGCGTCTTGCACGGGGGGACGCTCTCGTCGCGCCGGGCGCCTACCGACCGAGCTATCGCCTCGACATCGTCCTCGACGAGCTCGAGCCGATCGTGGACGGGGCGCGTCTTCTCGTCCATCACGGGACGTCGTCGGTGCTGGGGCGGGTCGTCCGGGCCGGTGAGCGCTGGGCGCAGCTTCGGCTCGCGGTGCCGCTCGTCGCCGCGCGGGGCGATCGGATCGTCCTGCGGGAGGCGACGACCGTGGGGGGTGGGCGCGTGCTCGACCCGGTCCCACCGCGGCACGCCGATCGCGCCCGCTTCGAACGGGTCGAGCGCGGCGAGGAGACGATTCATGCGCCGGTGCTCGTCGAGGGCGAGTGGCGCTTCGGGGACGATTGGCTCGCAGAGCTGGGGGCCAGGCTGGAACACGAGCTCGCGCACGCAGATCCGCTCGACCCGGGAGTCACGGCCCCGACGGAGCCGTGGGCGCGCGACGTCCTCGCGAAGCTTCCGTTCGAGCGCCGCGGTTCGAAGCTCTACCGCCCGGAGGCGGCCCCGACCCTCGGCGCGCGCGAGTCCGAGGCCGCGGCGATCCTCGCCAAGCTCGACCTGGCCGAGCCGGGGGCGGCGCGGCTCGCGGATGCCGAGCTCGGCCGGTTCCTGGAAGGAGCGGGGCGGCTCGTTCGCCTCGGCGACGGCTACGCGGTCTCGGCAGCGGCCTACGACCGTGCTCGCGCGCTCGTCCTCACCGAGTGCGGGAGCGCGGGACAGATCGCCCTCGCGCGCTTCCGCGACCTCGCCGGCTGCGGCCGCCGTGACGCGCAGCTCCTGCTCGAGCGGCTGGACGCGGACGGCGTCACCCGGCGCGTCGGAGATGCCCGCGTGCTCCGCCGTCGGGTCTGAGGGCTGGCACACTGGACGCAATGCGGCTCTTCGCGATTCCGGTTCTGGTTCTGGTCGCCGTCGTCGGCCTGGGAGCGACGTTCGCCCCGGACGGTCAGCAGTTCGCCCGCGGTTCGGCGACCCTCACCTCGGCCAAGAAGGTGGTCACGATCCGCGCCGAGCTGGCTCGCACGCCGGCCGAGCGCGCCCAGGGCCTGATGCACCGCCGCTCCCTGCCCGCGAACGCCGGGATGGCCTTCCTCTACCCCGAGGGATCGCGCGGAGCCTTCTGGATGAAGAACACGCTGATCCCGCTCTCCGCCGCCTTCTACGACGGGCGTGGGCGCATCCTCCGGATCCTGCAGATGCAGCCCTGCCGCACCGAGGCGTGCCCGATCTACGACCCCGGTGTCTTCTACCGCGGCGTGCTCGAGGTGAACGCCGGAGCGTTCGGGCGCTGGGGGATTCGCGTCGGCGACCGGATCATGGTTCGTGCAGCGGCGTCACCGTCAGGCTGAGGACGTCGGGCCGGTGATAGTGCCCGGCCGGGTCGAAGCGCTGCCGCTCCTCGGCGAGTCGCGTGGGTTCGAGCTCCGCGTAGAGGATCCCCTCCTCGTCGTAGAGGGGGCCGGCGAGATACGTGCCATCCGGAGCGAGGATCGCGGAGCCACCCCGGCCGAGGAGATCGCGCCCCTCGAGCAGTGAGGCGAGCGGGAAGTCCAGCGGATACGAGGACGCGCGCTGGAAGTGGCACGGCGAGACGACGAAGGCGCGTGACTCCCGCGCGATGTGGATGAGGGTGGCCTGCCAGGCGTCGCCGTCGTCCGCGGTCGAGGCGATGTAGATCTCCACGCCCGACTCGTAGAGCGAGAAGCGGGCGAGCGGCATGTAGTTCTCCCAGCAGATCAGGCCGCCGATCCGGCCGATCGACGTCTCGATCGCCCGGAGGCCGCGGCCGTCGCCCTGGCCCCAGACGAGCCGCTCGTGGTTCGTGGGCACGAGCTTGCGGTGGTGGAGTGCAAGCTCGCCCGCGGGCGAGTAGTAGAGGAGCGAGTTGTAGAGCGTCCCCGGGCGCTTCGCGTCGAGCTCGTTGACGCCGACGACGAGCCAGACGCCGTGCTCGCGGGCGGTGACGGCGAGCCGGTCGGCATCCGGCCCCGGTACCTCGAGCGACTCGCGGTGGAGGAGCCCGAACGCCTCCTTCGCGCCGCTCGCCCCACCCCGCGAGTGCCTTCGCCCAGACCGAGGACGGATAGGCAGGGACGAATGTCTCGGGGAAGACGACGAGCCCTGCCCCTGCGGCGGCGGCGATGGCCGTGTGCTCGTCGACCCGGTCGAGAGTCCCGGCACGGTCGAGGATCGCCGGCTCGACCTGGACGCACGCGACGGTCAGCACATCCTTCATCAGGCCCAGGCCATCGGCTCGTAGCCGCTCGTCCGCGGCGCCGAGACGATCAGCACCGTCGCGTCGGCGTCGCTCCTGTTCACGCAGGTGCGCGTCGGCTCGGGGTCGAGCCGCGCGAAGGTTCCGGCCGGGGCGGCATGGTCTTCGCCGTCGACCACGATCGTCGCCTCGCCGGAGAGGACGATGAAGACCTCCTCCTGGTCGCTCGCGGTCTCGTCGTGCTCGGGGATCGACTCCCCGGGCGGGAGCTCGACGATGTTCATCCCGAAGGCCTGGAGCCCCAGCGCCTTGCGGGCGAGCGCCCACTTCGGGAAGGGGGCCGCTCGAAATCGTCCGAGTGCACGATGGTGAAGCCGGGCATCCCTACCTCCTGCTCGCGTCCCATTCGGGCTCGGGTTCGATCCCGACGGCTTCGGCGACGCGGTTGATGTAGTTGAAGTACGCGATCACCTGGATCGCGTCGTGGATCGTCGGATCGTCGAGGCCGGCGGTGCGCAGCGCCTCCACGGCGTCCCGGCCGGTCGCGGCCGGACGGAGCGTCAACTCCACGGCGAAGTCGCAGAGCGCCCGGGTGCGCCCATCGAGGTCGGCGCGTCGGTAGTCGTGCTCCGCGTGGCTCGCGAGCTCGTCGTCTGCGCCCTCTGCACGGAGGTCGTCTGCATGCGAGCGCGTTCAGTAATGGCACTCGTTGGTGCGGGAGACGACGGTCGCGAGCAGTTCGCGCTCCTGGCGGGAGAGGCCGGAGGGGCCGAACATGATCCCCTTGTAGAGCTCCATCGAGCGCCGGAGCACGCCGGGTCGGAGGCTCATCGCCTTGACGATGTTGAACACCTTGCCCGCCCGACCGATCGCCGCGTCGTATTCCTCGCGGAGCGGGCCGGTCGCCTCGTCGACCTCGATCAGACGCAGATTGGCCATGCGCCGATCGTGAGGGATTCGTGCGCTCCGTGCAAGCTCTTCGTAAGGACTGTCGCGTTCGGGTTTCTCTTTTGCCGCTTTTGCACGATAACTACCTGTTTCTTTCGCTACATGGAAGACGACCGGACGTTCAAGGAGGGACTACATGCTCAAGAATCATCGGAAGCCCATCGGGTTGCTGGCGATCCTCGCGGTTACGTTGACCGCTCTCGTCGCAGCTTCCGCGGCGCTCGCCGCCGCCCCGCGCTCCACCTCGCCGCCCACGATCGAGGGCAACTTCCGCGAGGGCGAGACCGTCACGACGTCCAATGGCCTCTGGGCCAACGACCCGACCTCGTTCACCTACCGCTGGCAGCGGTGCGATGCGAACGGCAACGGTTGCGCGACGATTCCGAACGAAACTCGCCGGAACTATCGTCTGCGGGGGGGCGACGTGGGACGAACGGTCGTTTCCCTCGTCACCGCCCGGAACTCGGACGGTACGGCCACCGCGAACTCGAAGCCGACCCCGATCATCGCCGACAACGCGGCGCCGAAGAACACGAAGGAGCCGTCGATCTCCGGGAATGCCGTTGTCGGTGAAACGCTCACCGCCGATCCCGGAACCTTCTCGGGCGCACCCACGTTCCGGTACGTCTGGCGTCAGTGCGACGCCGGCGGCTCCGCCTGCACCGACACGGGCGCTCGTGGCCGCACCTACGGCGTCCGTCAGACCGATCTCGGCCGGACGCTGCGGGTCGAGGTGACGGCGACGAACCCCCGTGGTTCCTCGACCGCGATCTCGAACGCGACGGCGGTCGTGAAGGCATCGGGCGGTGGCGGCGGTGGCGGCGGTGGTGGCGGCGGCGGCGGCGGCACGGCCGTTTCGGTCACGAGCGTCTCGCTTCCCGACCGGCTCGTGATCTCGGGCTTCTCGTCGACGCCGTTCCGGAACCGGACCGACGCCGTCACGCTGAGGATCCGCGTCAGCGACACGCGCGGCCGGCTCGTTTCCGGCGTGCTCGTGCTCGCGAGCGCGGTGCCGTTCGGCCGCGTCACGACGGCGCCCGAGACGACGACCAACTCGAACGGGATCGCGACGGTCAGCGTTCGCGCGACCGCGAGGCTCGAGCTGCGCCGTGGCAACGCCGTGCAGTTCTTCCTCCGGGCCCGGAAGCCGGGCGACGACGTCCTCGCGGGCGTCTCGTCGCGCCGTCTCGTCCAGGTTCCCATCCAGCCGTAACGCTCATCGGAGTCCGCGCCCTCCACGGCCAGTACGCTGGCCGTGGAGCGGCACGGGCCCGGTGGCCCAGCCGGTCTTCAAAATCGGCCCGGTCGTGCAACCCACGGCTTGCTCGGTTCGACTCCGGGGCCGCTCCGCTTTGACTATCGACCGGTGAATCAAGCGTCGTCGTGAACCACCTGTCGGGTGAGGAGAGAACCAGCCCGGCTCGACCATGGTGCGGCTAGAGCCCCGGTTGCGGCCGGGGCTTCCCACATCAGCGGCGCTCGAGGGGGAATCCGAGATGCAGATTCAGATCGATAGGCCCGACCGGCTCGACGACCTGCTCCAGTTTCTGCGCGGCGCCGGTTGCATCGCCCTCCGTCGCGACCACACGAGCGTCGAGGCGCTCGTACCCGGTGCGGCGAGCCCGCTCTCCGAGCGGCGCGAGCTCGCGGCCTTCCTCCGCTCTTGGGAGGCCCCGACCGCATGACGGGCTAGCTCAGGCCCCGTTGGGCCGCGCAGCGGCCCCTTCGGGGATCTTCGCGGGCAAACTAGGAACGTGGTCGTCGAAGCCCTCGCCGCTTCGCTGATCTGCCTCGATCCCGGCCACGGCACCGCGCCCGAGGTGGGGCGCCAGCTCGAGCCGATCGGGCCGGGCTCGCGGACGCTGAAGATCAAGGACGGCGGCGGCGCCGTGGGCGAGGCGCCGGTCGCGCTCGCGATCGCGCGGCGGACCCGGCACTCCTGCTCGCCCGCGGCTATCGCGTCGCCCTGACCCGCGAGCGGGACGGCTACCGCGGCGGGAATCGCGAGCGGGCCCGTTTCTGCACCGCTCGCGGGGCGGCGCTGATGATCCGGATCCATGCCGACGGCTCCACCGACCGCTCGCGGAGCGGGATCTCGACCCTCGTCCCGGCGAGGCGAAGCGGCTGGACGGACGACGTCTACCGTGCGAGCGCGCGCGCCGGCCGTCTCGTCCAGCGCGAGCTCGTCCGCGCAACCGGCGGGCGCGACCTCGGCGTCGTCGAGCGCTCCGACCTGACCGGCTTCAACTGGGCGGACGTGCCGGTCGTGCTCGCCGAGACCGGCTTCCTGACGAATCCCGGCGAGGGCGCGCGCCTTCGCTCGGGGGCCTACCAGGCTCGGGTTGCGCGGGGGCTCGCGGCGGCGGCCGCCGCGTTCGTGAATTAAGCAGCCCGTTCGTGATCTGGCGCCGGGCGTTCAGCGTCGCGTTCGGCGCCGCCGAGCTCGCGGCCTAGCTCCGATCTTCCGGCTACGTCTCCCAGGGGTCGGTCGCCGACTCGGCCTCGCGACGCCGGCGGAGACTGAAGCGCCGCCGTGGCGGCTCCACTTCGGCCGGCTCGACCGCGGGCTCGACAACGGGAGTCTCCGGGTCATCGGGCTCCGCAACGGCTTCTGCTTCCGCGGGCAATGACGTCACGACCGTGTGCGACTCCGAGCCCTCCGGGAGCTCCACGGCAGTCGCCTGGACGACCGGCAGGTTCCAGGGGCCGGTGCTCTCGCTCGCCGGCTCGCCCCCGACCGGGACCGGCTCTGCGACCTCGCCGAGCCGCCAGCGCGCGCGCTTGGCCGCGGCCGCCCATTCGGAGAGGGCGACGAGCGCCCAGGCGCCCGCCATCACGCCGATGATCCAGGCCGCGCTCAGGTCGGCGAGACCGGCGAAGAGCGCGACGAGGAGGAGGAACGCACCCTCGAGCGCGATCCGGGGGATCGCGACCGGGCGGACGATCGGAGCCGGAACCGAGGCGACCCAGTGGGGCGCCGGCCCGAGGCCGGCGTTCGCGAGGCCGGGCTCGACCGGCCACTCCTCCTCGACGAACTCCAACCGCTCGAACGGCGCGGCGGCCCGGCGCGCACCTGCGCGCTCGGAACGGAGCGAGTGCAGCTCGGCGCGCAGCTCGCCCGCGACGGACTCGAGCTCCCGAACGCGGTCGGCGAACGAGGCGAACGCCTCCTCGACCCGCGCGGCGTCGTACCCGTCGTCCGAGCGCGGCAACTCCTGGGCACGCGGCAGCTTGCTCACCCCGGAAGTATGCAGCTAGATCTGATCTCCGCCCACGCCTGCGCGGAACTCGGCGAGCCGGCGGCCAGGGAGGAGCGGCGGGGTCTCGCCGCCCGCACCGTCGCGCAGTCCCTCGACGACGTCTCGCAGCGTCTCGTCGGCGGCTCGCGTCGGCGTCCAACCGAGCTCCGAGCGGATCCGGGAGCTGTCCAGCACCGGAACGCCGAGCGCGAGGTCGATCCAGTCCGGCGAGGTCGGCTGCAGCCGCGCGAGCCAGCTCCCGCGGGCGGCGCCGCGGAGGAGTCGCTCCGGGAAGCGCAGCGTGCGCGTGCCGAGGACGCGCGCGATCGCGGCGGGGTCGAGGACGGGATCCGCGGCGACGTTGAACGCCCCGCGCACGTCGGCGAGCGCGACCCGCCGGTAGGCATCGCCGAGGTCGTCTGCATGGACGAGCTGGAGGGACAGGCCCGGGACGTCCGGGACGAACGGGATCCAGCCCGGCCGGAGCAGCCGATTCGGGAGGAAGGGCCCGGCGAAGAGGCGCCGCTGCTCGCTCGCCGACTCCCGCTTCGTTGTGATCGCGGGGCGGAGCCGGACGACGCGGAGCTCAGGATTCCGTTCCTCGAGCCGGTCGAGCCGGCGCTCGAGCTCCACCTTCTGGCGCGAGTACCAGCTCGCCGGGATCCCCTCACACGGCCAGCTCTCGTCGACCGGCGAGTGATCGGCCCGCGGTGAGTACGCCCCGATCGACGAGGCGACCACGAGCGCCGGGACGTTTGCGGCGGCGACCGCGTCGAGCACGCGCTGCGAGCCGTCGATGTTCGTCCGGTGCAGCGTCGCCTCGTCATGCGAGGGCTGGATCAGCCACGCGAGGTGGATCACGCCGTCCGCCCCCTCGAGGTGCGGAACGAGTTCGTCGCGCGTGATGTCGAGCGAGGCGAACTCCGTCTTGGGCGGCTGCGAGGCGGGGCGGCGGCGGGCGATCGCGAGGATCGACGTGACCGCGTCGTCGGCGCCGAGCGCCCGGACGACGCTCGTCCCGACGTTGCCGGTGGCTCCGATCACGGCGATGCGCATGAGAGGTCTCTGCCCGCGGAGGTCGAGCGCTACGCGTCGGGCGGGTCGTTCATCGACCCGAGCGCTTCCTGCGCCTTCGCATGGATCGCGGCGCGCCGCTCCTCGATCGAGAGCTTGGGCGCGACGGCTTCGTCCACCGGCGTGCCCTCCGCAGCGTCGAACTCGTCGCGGTCGTCGCCGGCCCCGCGCGCTTGTGCGAGCTTCCGGCGCAGTTCCTCGGCCGGATCGGTGGCCGCGCCCTCGCCGGCCCGCGGCCGGCGGCGGAACCGCAGCAGCGCCGCGATCCCGAGCCCCCCGGCGATCCATGCGAAAGCCCGTCTCATTCGAGCCTGATGCTACTCTGACAATCGCTTCTCGCCTCACCTCGCACGCGCCGTTCCCGCTCGTGCCTGCCGGTGAGGCCGCCTAAGACCGAGGGAAGCCGAACCGAAGGGAGACCAGGGAACCCATGGTGATCGATTACGAAGTTTTGCTCATGCTGGACCCCGACCTGGCCGACGAGCGCCAGGAGGAGATCGTCAAGCGCGTCCGCGACCTCGTCGAAAAGGGCGGGGGCACGTGGGCCGGCCAGGATCCCTGGGGCCGCCGCAAGCTCGCCTACGAGATCGACAAGAAGGCGGACGGCGTCTACCACCTGCTCAGCTTCAGCGCGGAGGGCGAGACGCTCGACGAGATCGCGCGCGTGCTCAAGATCGACGACTCCGTGATGCGGCACCTCGCAACCCGTCGTTACCGGCCAGGTTCGACCCAGCCGGTAGCCGTGGGCGGTCCCGCACGGGAGGATGTCTCCGCATCGACCGACATCGTCTCGGAGGAGGACTAAATGGCCCAGAACATCAACAGCGTCGTGCTCGTCGGGAACCTGACGAAGGATCCGGAGCTCCGGCACACGCCGTCCGGGACCGCCGTCACCACCCTGCGGCTCGCGGTCAACGACCGCGTCAAGCGCGGCGAGGAGTGGCAGGACGCGGCGTACTACTTCGACATCACCGTCTGGGGTCGCGACGCGGAGAACTGCGCCCAGTACCTCGCGAAGGGCCGACCCGTCGGCGTCCAGGGCAAGCTGACCTGGCGCGAGTGGGATGCCCAGGACGGGACGAAGCGCCAGTCGGTCGAGGTGACCGCGAACACCATCCAGTTCCTCGGCGGCCGCGACGGTGGCGGTGCCGACGGTGGCGGTGGCGGCGGCCAGTTCGTCCCGCAGGGTGCTTCCCAGCCCGCCTCCGGCCAGGCCTCCGCCGACTTCCCGTCCTCAGCAGCCGACGACGACATTCCGTTTTAGGAGCACACAGATGGCACAACCGAAAACCCAGGATCGATCGCGCAGCAAGCGGCCCGGCGGCTCCACCGCCCCCGGCCGGCGCAAGAGCTGCCTCTTCTGCAAGGACAAGGTCGAAGAGGTGGACTACAAGAACGTGAATCAGCTCCGTCGCTACATCTCGGAGAAGGGCAAGATCCGCAACCGCCGGATCAGCGGCGCGTGCCGCCGCCACCAGCGGCAGGTCGCAGTCGCCGTCAAGCGGGCCCGCGAGATGGCGCTCCTCCCGTACGTGGAGGCCAAGTAGCGATGGAAGTGATCCTCCTCAAGGACGTCGAGAAGGTCGGGCTCCGCGGCGATGTCGTCAACGTCGCCCGCGGCTATGCCCGCAACTTCCTCCTCCCGCGGAACCTGGCCGAGCTGGCCACGGCCGGCCGCGTCGCGGAGATGAAGCGCGTCGACGAGCAGCGTGGCCGGAACGAGGCTCGCACCACTGACCAGGCGCAGGAGATCGCGGCGCTGCTCGGCAAGACGGTGCTCACGTTCAACGTCAAGTCCGGCCCCACCGGAGCCCTCTTCGGCTCGGTCACGACGACCGACATCACCGACGAGCTTTGGCGGACCCGGAAGATCCGGGTCGACCGGAAGAAGATCGAGACCGACTCGCTGAAGCGGATCGGCCGCTACTCGATCGCGATCGGGGTCTTCGAGGGCGTCAGCGCCGAGGTCAAGGTGCTCGTCGTGCCCGAGGGCGGAGAGCTTCCTCCCGAGGAGGAGCTGGCCGCGATGGAGGCCGCCGAGGTCGCCGAGGCAGAGGCGGCAGCCGCGGAGGCGGCGCCCGCAGCCGAGGCCGAGCTCGAGTACCTCGACGAGGAAGAGGCGACCGCGCCCTCGGCCGCCGAGGCCGCCGAAGCAGCGGACTTCGAGCTGCCGGGGAGCCAGGCGCCCGGGAGTGAGGCGCCCGCGAGCGAGGCGGCTCCCACCGAGCCGGAAGCCGATCGTCCCGCCGACGAGCCGGAGCCCGAGCAGGCCTAGCCCGTCCACAGAGTGCTCCACAGGGATGTGGAGCACTCTGGAAACTTCCCGCTCTTTCCGGGATCCGCGTGTGTTGATGAACCGGCCCGGAGCCGTCCGAAGCTGGGGATACCGTAGGGAACTGGTGTTCGCTCATCCCTGCACAGAGGCGGTTTCAGTCATCCGGATCGCCTGTGGATCCCCACCGTTTGCGGTGGGTCCCCTCGACCGGCATGAATAGGGACATGGCCCAGATCGTCACCATTCCCGCCGGGCCATCCAAGCCGGCGGAGCAGTCGCCGCACGTCCCGCCCCAGAACCTGGAGGCGGAGGAGTCCGTCCTCGGCGCGATGCTGATCTCGCCCGGGGCGATCGGCGCCGTCACGGAGATCCTCTCGGCGAGCGACTTCTACCGCGAGAGCCACGGGACGATCTACAAGACCTGCCTCTCCCTCTACCAGCAGGGCGAGCCCGTCGACGCGATCACGATCGTGGACGCGCTCGAGGAGCGCGGCGAGCTCGAGGCGGTGGGGGGCAAGGCCAAGCTGCACGAGCTCGCGGCACTCGTCCCCGCGACCGCGAACGCCGCCCACTACGCGAGGATCGTGCGCGAGATGGCGACCCTGCGCGGGCTCGTCCGCGCCGGCGCCGAGATCGCCCGCCTCGGCCAGGATCGCCCCGGCGACACCACCGACCTCGTCGACCGCGCCGAGCAGATCGTCTTCGACCTCGCCCAGCAGCGGGTCACCGGCGACTTCAGCCACATCGAGGGACTGCTCAAGGAGAGCTTCGAGCGGATCATGCACCTCTACGAGGCGGGCGCCGACGTCACCGGGATCCCGACCGGCTTCAAGGAGCTCGACAAGCTGACCTCCGGCTTCCAGCGCGGGAACCTGATCATCATCGCGGCCCGCCCGTCGATGGGAAAGTCCGCGCTCGCGCTGAACATGGCCCAGAACCTGGCCGTTCGGCACGAGATCCCGGTCGCCCTGTTCACGCTCGAGATGTCGAAGAGCGAGGTGACCCAGCGGATGATGTGCGCAGAAGCGCGCGTCGAGTCGCAGAGCCTCCGCACCGGCAAGCTGAAGCCCGAGGACTGGCCGCGCCTGACCGCTGCCTGCGACAAGCTGATGAAGGCGCCGATCTGGGTCGACGACACCGCCTCGATCACGATGATGGAGATCCGCTCGAAGGCGCGCCGGCTGAAGACGCGCGAGCCGAACCTCGGGCTGATCATCGTCGACTACCTCCAGCTGATGACCTCCGGCGGGCAGGCGGAGAACCGCGTCCAGGAGGTCTCGCAGATCTCCCGCTCGCTGAAGATCCTGGCGCGCGACCTCGACGTCCCCATCGTCGCGCTCTCGCAGCTCTCGCGCGCGGTCGAGCAGCGACACGACAAGCGCCCGATCCTCTCCGACCTGCGCGAGTCCGGCTCGATCGAGCAGGACGCCGACCTCGTCGGGTTCGTCTACCGCGACGAGTACTACAACGGCGACGAGTCCGACTCGCAGGGGATCGCGGAGCTGATCATCGCCAAGCACCGGAACGGGCCGACCGACATGGTCAAGCTCGCCTTCCTGAAGAGATTCGCCAAGTTCTCGGACATGGCTGCCGCGTAGGGACACACCGACCGGGGGGAAGAGGAGGCAAGCGCGATGATCGACCAGACGATCTGGCTGACGCCGAAGGCCACGGCCTTCACCGCCGTGTGCGAGGAATGCGCGGAGGAGCACGGAGCCTTCGCCGCCCACGTGAGCGGGCGACTCGAGCTCGGGCGCGGACACTCGACCGCGCGGTGCGTTCGTGGACACGAGATCCGGGTCGAGCGTGCGAACCGGGAGCCGATCGGAGCCTTCTAGCGCGGAGCGAGGGTTCTCGAGCCGGTCGATCGGGCAGAATCGCTTCCGTGCCTGCGACCGTCATCGTCGGAGCGCAGTGGGGAGACGAAGGCAAGGGCAAGATCGTCGACCTGCTGGCGCAGCAATCGGACGTCGTCTGCCGCTACCAGGGCGGGCCGAACGCCGGCCACACGGTGATCGTCGACGGGGAGACCTTCAAGTTCCGCCAGCTCCCCTCCGGGATCGTCTCCGGGAAGCTGAGCGTGCTTGGCAACGGCTGCGTCGTCGATCCCGAGGTGCTGCTCGGGGAGATGGACGACCTCGAGCAGCGTGGCCTCTCGACCGAGCCGCTCCGGGTCTCCGGGAACGCGCACCTGATCATGCCCTGGCACATCGCCCTCGACGGGGCCAGCGAAAAGCGGCTCGGGAAGCTCCAGATCGGGACGACCCGGCGGGGGATCGGCCCCGCCTACGCCGACAAGGCCGCCCGGATCGGGATCCGCGTCCAGGACTTGCTCGACCCGAAGATCCTCCGCCAGAAGATCGAGACGGCGCTCGCGGAGAAGAACGTCTGGCTGAC
Source organism: Gaiellaceae bacterium (assembly GCA_035575835.1). Classification (GTDB taxonomy): domain Bacteria; phylum Actinomycetota; class Thermoleophilia; order Gaiellales; family Gaiellaceae; genus Gaiellasilicea. The sequence goes on along the minus strand of DATLXM010000077.1, from coordinate 13,289 downwards.
GAGGATCTACGAGATGGAGCCGTTCGAGCTCGAGGACGTCGCGGGCCGCTACGAGGGCTTCGCCAAGCGCCTGCGGCCGTTCGTCGCGGACACCTCGCTGCTCGTCGACCAGGCGCTCCGCGACGGCAAGCGCGTCCTCCTCGAGGGCGCACAGGGGACGCTCCTCGACCTCGACCACGGCACCTATCCGTTCGTGACCTCGTCGAACCCGGTCGCCGGCGCCGCCTGCACCGGGATCGGGATCGGGCCGACGCGGATCGACAACGTGCTCGGCGTCGCCAAGGCGTACGTCACGCGCGTCGGCGAAGGGCCGTTCCCGAGCGAGATGGACGAGGAGGTCGGCGGACGCGTCCGTGAGCTCGGTGGCGAGTACGGGACGGTCACCGGCCGCTCGCGCCGGCCGGGGTGGCTCGACCTCGTCGCGCTCCGCTATGCGGTTCGGCTGAACGGGATCACCTCCCTCGCACTGACGAAGATCGACGTCCTCTCCACGTTCGACGAGCTCAAGGTCTGCGTGCGCTACCGGCTCCCCGACGGGACCGAGACGGCCGACTTCCCGGCCCACCAGAGCGACTTCCATCACTGCGAGCCGGTCTTCGAGACCGTGCCCGGCTGGGGCGAGACACTCGACGAGTGCGGCACCGTCGCCGACCTGCCCGAGGCGGCCCGCGCCTACGTCGAGCTCGTCGAGCAGGCGCTCGGCGTCGACGTGGCCCACGTCGGCACCGGCGCCGCGCGCGAGCAAGTACTCGGCCGCTAGCGGCCGTGACCGAGGCCTTCGCCCCGGAGGTCGTGCCGTGGGTGCCCTGGTCGCCGGCCGACGCAGTCGCTCGGCTCGACGGGGTGGACGCACCGTGGTGCGTCGCCGCCGGCTGGGCGATCGACCTCTTTCTCGGCGGCGTCCCGCGCGAGCACGAGGATTTGGAGCTCGCCGTGCCGGCCGAGAGGTCGGCCGAGGTCTTCGCCGCCCTGGAGCCTCTCGAGCCCTACCTCGTCCAGTCGGGCCGGGCGCTGCCGCTGGCCGGCGCGGCCGAGTTCCTGGCCCTCGGGGTCCATCAGACGTGGATGCTCGACCGCGAGCACGCCTGCTGGCGCCTCGACGTCTTCCGCGAGCCCTCCGACGACGACATGTGGGTTTGCCGGCGCGACGCATCGATCCGGATGGGCTACGACGAGCTGATCCGGCGCACGCCCGACGGGATCCCGTACCTGCGGCCCGACGTGACGCTTCTCTTCAAGGCGAAGCACACGCGGCCGAAGGACGAGGGAGACTTCGCGGCGGCGCTGCCGAGGCTCGCTCCGGAGGAACGACGCTGGCTTCGGGACGGGCTCGACCTCGTCCATCCAGGCCATCGTTGGCTGCCGGTGCTGGCGGCGTGCGGCGACTAGCCGGGTCGGGTGGCGCGCATGGTCTCGTAGACCGCGCGGAGGTTCTCGATTGCGGCCGCGATGTCGCCCGGATCGACCTCGTCCCCGCGCTCGACGCGGTCCGACGTCTCCCGGGCCGCAGCGTAGCCGGCGACGAGCTCGTCGTTCCCAGCCCCGCCCGTCGCGTCGATCCCGGATTCCTCGAAGACGCGCTCGATGAAGTCGCACGCCTCGGAGAGGGTGCCGGTGGGATCGCCGGCGAACATCTCCTCGAGCTCCGACCAGCGGGTCTCCCAGTCGTGGAGGTCGAGGCCTGGCTCGTTCTGGCTCATGCGTCACCTCATGCGCTGCGCTCACGGTCTCGAAACCCGGCCGAGGGGAGGGGTAGACTCGGCCGCCGTGAAGATCCTCATCGTCGGCTCGGGGGGACGCGAGCACGCGCTCGCGTGGAGGCTCGCGCAGGATCCCGCGGTCGAGGAGGTCCACGCAGCGCCCGGGAATCCGGGAATCGCGACCCTCGGCCGCTGTCACCCGATCCGGCCCGAGGACGGCGAGAGCCTCCTCGATCTCGCCCGGACGCTGGATGTCGACCTCGTCGTCGTCGGGCCCGAGGGCCCGCTCGTCGCCGGGGTCGCCGACGAGCTCAGGCACGCGGGAATCGCGGTCTTCGGACCGGGGCGCGCGGCTGCCAGGATCGAGGGCTCGAAGCTCTTCGCGAAGGAGGTGATGGCCGCCGTCGGGGTTCCCGCGGCGGAGTCGCTCGCGGTCGCCCGCCTCCCATGCGTGATCAAGGCGGACGGCCTAGCCGCCGGCAAGGGCGTCTTCGTCTGCCGGACGGAGGACGAGCTCGAGGCGGGCCTCCGTGCCGCCACCGCGTTCGCGGGCCCGCTCGTGATCGAAGAGTTCCTGGAGGGCGAGGAGATCTCCGTCTTCGCGTTCTCCGACGGGCGAACGGTTCTGCCGCTTCCTGCCGCTCAGGACTTCAAGCGGATCGGCGACGGCGACACGGGCCCGAACACCGGCGGGATGGGCTCCTACTCGCCGGTCCCGCGACTCCGGGCGGGCGAGCTCGAAGAGCTCGTCGAGCTCGCGCACCGCCCCGTCGTCGAAGAGCTCGCACGACGCGGAAGCCCGTTCGTCGGAGTCCTGTTCGCCGGGCTGATGCTGACGGAATCCGGACCCAAGGTGCTCGAGTTCAACTGTCGCTTCGGCGATCCGGAGACGCAGTCGCTCCTTCCCCGGCTCGAAGGCGACCTGGCGGGCGCACTGTTCGCGGCTGCGGCCGGCAACCTCACCGGGATCGAGCTGAGCGTCGCACCCACCGCGGCGGTGACGGTCGTGCTAGCCGCCGGCGACTATCCGGCGAACGGCGACCATGGCACCGAGATCACGGGGATCGCCGACGCCGAGAGCCTCGGAGCGTTCGTCTTTCACGCGGGAACCGCATTGCACGGCGAGCGGTTGGTCACGAACGGCGGCCGGATCCTGAACGTGACCGCGACCGGGCCGACGATCGCCGAAGCGCGAACGGCCGCGTATGCGGCGTGCGACCGGATCGCGTTCGCAGGCGTGCAGCGGCGCGGCGACATCGCGCTCCTCGCCTCGACGGGCTGACCGGAGTGGGGTGGCCGAGGCTCGCCCTACAATCGGCAGGGTGATCGCCCGCTACTCGCGCCCGGCCATGGCCCGGATCTGGTCGGACGAGGCGAAGCTCGGGCGGTGGCTCGAAGTGGAGCTCGCCGCGCTCGAAGGCTGGGCCGAGCTCGGGTCGGTTCCCCGCGAGACGGTGGAGGCGATCCGCACGCGTGCCACGGCCCCGACGCCGGAACGGGTCGCCGAGATCGAGGCGCAGACCCACCACGACGTCGCCGCGTTCGTCGACGCGGTCGCCGAGGGGCTCGGTGAGGAGGGGCGCTTCTTCCACTACGGGCTCACGTCCTCGGATGTCGTCGATACGGCACTCGCGCTCCAGATCGGCGAGGCCGGGACGTTGGTCCTGACCGGTCTCGAGCGGGCTCTCGCCGTCGTCCTCGCCCGTGCCGAGGAGCACCGCGAGACGGCGACGATCGGCCGCACCCACGGCGTCCACGCCGAGCCGACGACGTTCGGGCTGAAGCTCGCCGGCTGGGCCTTCGCGCTCGAGCGGGACAGGGTCCGGGTCGCCAGAGCGTTCGAGGGGATGCGCGTCGGCAAGCTCTCCGGAGCCGTGGGGACGTACTCCGCCACCGACCCCGAGGTGGAGCGTGTCGCCTGCGAGCGGCTCGGGCTCGAGCCCGCACCCAGCTCGACCCAGATCCTTCAGCGCGACCGACACGCCGAGGTGCTGAGCGCGCTCGCGCTGCTCGCGGCCTCGCTCGAGCGGTTCGCCCTCGAGCTCCGTCATCTGGCGCGCACGGAGGTGCGCGAGGTCGAGGAGCCGTTCGGCCGCGGCCAGAAGGGCTCGTCGGCGATGCCGCACAAGCGGAACCCGATCATCTCGGAGCGGCTCTGCGGGCTCGCCCGCGTCGTCCGCGGCTATTCGGTCGTCGGGCTCGAGAACGTCGCGCTCTGGCACGAGCGCGACATCTCGCATTCCTCCGCCGAGCGCGTCGTTCTGCCGGACGCGTTCCTGACCGTGGACTACATGCTCGATCGTTTCTCCTGGCTCGTCGAGGGGCTCGTCGTGCGCACGGAGCGGATGCAGGAGAACCTCGACGCGAGTCACGGCCTCTACTTCAGCCAGCGACTCCTGCTCGCGCTCGTCGACTCCGGCCTGACACGTGACGACGCCTACCGGCTCGTCCAACAGCACGCGATGCAGGCGTGGGACGAGGCGCTCGACTTCCCCGCCATCGTCCGCGGAGACCAGGAGATCGCAGGCCGAGTCGATCTCGACACGGTGTTCGACGGCGCGGCTTACACCCAACACGTCGATGTCGTCTTCGACCGCCTCCGCGCGCTCGTCGCGTCGCGTGAGCCCGCGCATGCCTAAGCTCGGCGTGCACATCGGCAGCGGCAAGGTGCGGGAGCTCTACGCGCTCGACGAGAAGCGGCTCCTGCTCACGGCTTCCGATCGCATCTCGACGTTCGACGTGATCCTGCCCACCGAGATCCCGGACAAGGGGCGCGTACTCACGGGCCTCTCCTCGTTCTGGTTCGCCCGGACGGCGGACCTCGTCCCGAACCATCTCCTCGCCCTCCGCGACGACGGCCGCTCGCTCGAGTGCCGGCGCCTGGAGATGCTTCCCATCGAGTGCGTCGCCCGCGGCTACCTCTCCGGCTCCGGTTGGAAGGACTACAGCGCTACTGGAACGGTCTGCGGGCACGAGTTGCCGGCGGGGCTGCGCGAGTCCGAGCGGCTCCCGGAGCCGATCGTGACGCCGGCGACCAAGGCCGAGAGCGGGCACGACGAGAACATCGACGCCGAAACAGCCGTCGGACTCGTGGGAGCAGAGCTCTACGCGGAGGTCGAGCGGATCGTGCTCGCGCTCTACCGATACGCCTCGGTGCATGCGGAGGCGCGCGGGATCATCCTCGCGGACACGAAGTTCGAGCTCGGGCTCGATTCGGAGGGGACGCTCGTCCTCGGGGACGAGGCCCTGACCCCCGACTCGTCGCGGTTCTGGCCCGCGGCCGAGTACGAACCGGGTGGCCCCCAGCCCTCGTACGACAAGCAGTACGTGCGCGACTACTGCGAGAGCCTCGGTTGGGACAAGACCTACCCCGGCCCGGAGGTGCCCGAGGACGTTGTCGCCGGCACGCGCGCCCGCTACGTCGAGGCGTTCGAGCGACTGACGGGGATCGCGTTCGCGGAGTACCTCGCCGACCCGCAGGTCGTGCTGCGTTGAAGGCGACCGTCTTCGTCCGACCGAAGGCGGGCATCCTCGATCCGCAGGGCGAGGCGGTACGGGGGTCGTTGCGATCGCTCGGGTTCGGGGTGGGCGGTGCCCGCGTCGGCCGGCTCGTCGACCTCGAGGTGGAGGCTGAGAGCGCGATGGACGCGCGGGCCCAGGTGGAGCGGATGTGCCAGCAGTTGCTCGCGAACCCGTTGATCGAGAGCTTCGAGATCGAGATCGAGGGCGAGACCGCATGAACATCCGGCCCCGGATCGCGGTGCTCGTCTTCCCGGGCTCGAACGACGACCGCGACGCGGCGTGGGCGCTCGGTGCGCTCGGCGCGGACGCGCAACTCGTCTGGCACGCCCAGACGGAGCTTCCCCGCGAGACGGGTGCGGTCGTGTTGCCCGGCGGCTTTTCCTACGGCGACTACCTGCGCTGTGGCGCGATCGCGCGGTCGGCGACGATCATGGCTGCGGTGCGCGCCTTCGCGTCGGACGGCGGCCCGGTGCTCGGAATCTGCAACGGCTTCCAGATCCTCTGCGAGGCCGGGCTGCTTCCGGGCGTCCTTCGCCGCAACCGCGACCAGGAATTCGTCTGCCGTGACGTCGCGATCCGGGTCGAGCGCGCCGACACGCTCTTCACGAGCCGCTGCGAGCAGGGCCAGACGCTGACGATTCCGGTGAAGCACGGCGAGGGCTCGTGGTTCGCGGACGAGGAGTTGTACCGCGAACTGGACGCCTCGGGTCAGATTCTCCTGCGTTACGCGGAGGACTGCAACGGCTCGGTGGGCGACGTCGCCGGCGTGTGCGACGAGGCGGGAACTGTGCTCGGGCTGATGCCGCATCCGGAGCACGCGGTCGATCCGCTGCTCGGATCCGGGGACGGAGCCCTCCTCCTCGCAGCGCTCGTCGACGCCGCCCGCGAGCGTGTGCTCGCGATGACCGCTCGCTAGGTCGCGCGGGCGCGTCAGAGCCTCAGCGCCTCCTGGAGCCCGGGGTGCTTGGCGAGCGCTTCCCGCAGCCGCTCGATATCGCGGGCTCGCAGTGTCACCGGGCCGCGCCGGGCGACGCCGTCGGTCGCGTAGGCGAAGCGGACGAGCCGCTCGCCCTTCTTCGTCTCCAGTAGCTGGACGATCGACGAGAAGCGCTTGTCGCCCACCTGCTGCGGGAGCCGGAGCTCCTCGAGAAGGCTCGCCGCGCCCCAGGGCGTGGCGGCGGTCCTGGTGGTTGCCGTCATGCGTACGACGCTACGGAGCGAAGAGCGACGCGGGGGTGACGCGCGTGTGTCGAAACCGTGACAACTGCTCCACCGTTGTATCCACATGCCGAGAGCCCTCTGGACCGGTTCGATCTCCTTCGGGCTCGTCAACGTGCCTGTGCGGATGTATAGCGCGATCGAAGAGAACGACCTGCGCTTCCACCTGATCCACGAGCCGGACGGGAGCAGGATCGGGTACCAGAAGATCTGCAAGGCGGAGGACAAGCCGATCCCCGAGAACGAGATCGTCAAGGCGTTCGAGTTCGAGAAGGGGGAGTTCGTCGTCCTCGAGGACGAGGATTTCGCCGCCGCCCGCACCGAGGGGGTCAAGTCGATCGAGATCTCCGATTTCGTCCCCTACGACGAGATCGACCCGATCTATTTCCAGCGCACCTACTACCTCGGCCCGCAGTCCGGGGGCGAGAAGGTCTACGCGCTCCTGCGCGACGCGATGGAGGACACCGGCCTGGCCGCGATCGCCAAGTACGTGATGCGGGACCGCCAGAGCCTCGGCTGCCTCCGCGTCAGGGAGGGCACCCTTACGCTCGAGCAGATGCTCTTCCACGACGAGGTGCGCCCGGTCGACGACATCGCTCCCGGCAAGGTGAAAGCCTCGAAGCCGGAGCTCGAGCTGGCGACCGCACTGATCGCGCAGTTCACCGGGTCGTTCGAGCCGCAGAAGTACGAGGACACCTACCGCCAGGCGCTCTGCGCCGTGATCAAGGCGAAGCGGAAGGGCGAGACGATCAGCTCGCCCGAGCCCGAGGATGACGAGGAGCCGACCGATCTGCTCGCGGCGCTCAAGGCCTCGGTCGAGGCGGCGAAGGGCAGCGGCCGTTCCGCCTCCTCGAAGCGGGCACCGGCCCGGAAGCCGGCGGCCCGCCGCAAGAAGACCGCGAAGCGCTGAGGACCTAGACCGCGTCCTTCCAGGGGTCGACATACACGCTGTCGATCCGCCAGTTGCCGCCTCCGAAGAGTCCGCGCGGGGTGAAGCGGAACTGCACGTCGGTGGTGAGCCCGTTCAGCGTCAGCGCGTTGACGAGACCGCCGAGCTGTGCGAGGGGCAGCGTCGGGGCCCAACCGGAGCTGGGCAGGGCTCCAGGGAGCAACTCGATCGAAGCCCGGCGCCCGAAGGTGTTCGTGTAGAGCACCTCGACCTTGAGCGAGCCGAGAAGCTCGCCTCCGCTCGATGCGAAGCGGACGATCGGGAGCACGAGCCCGACGCACATGGGCGGCGAGGTCGCGGAGCTCCGCTCCGGCAGGTACAGCGAGCTCGAGCCCGCCGAGAGCCCGAACGGCTCGTTCCCTGCGACGACCCGCGCACCGTTCGAGAGCGTCCAGCCCTCGGCCCCGCGCTCGAAGCCGCCGTCCGGGGCCAGGGTGTAGGGAAGCGGGTCGAGCCAGCGCATGAACGGGTGCGTGGCCGTGTCGCCGCAGCCGAGCAGCGAGCCCTCCCCGGCCTTCGCGGAGGTGGTGGCGCCGAGCGCCAGAACCGAACACGCAACGACGGCGCCAAGCGCGCCAAGGAATCTCGATCGACGTAGTGCCACAGGTACGCCCTCTCTCCAGTCGACCCGCAGTGGTCGCAGTGTGGGCGGAGCCGCCGCTCCATGAATCCCCCCTCCGGGTGAGTCGGTGGCCGATCGCGAAGATCCCCCGTTCGAGGGAACGTTGGCCCGGCGGCGAGGGCGATACCGATCAGGTGGCGATCGATGCGGCTCAGCATGGCCTGCCGCCGCACGCAGCCGTCGAGCTCGATCCGGGGGATCACGCGGCGGTCGAGGCGGCGCGGGCCCAACGTTCCGGAGGGCTCCGTGGCAGGCAGCTCTGGGCCTCGCTCCTCGTCGGGGGCGGTTTCCTCGCGGTCGCCCTCCCGTTCGCCTTCCTCCATCCCTCGGCGCGCGCGCCCACTCTCCTGACCGCTGCGGCGCTCGTCGCCGCCTATGCCCTCGCCTACCGCGTCGAGTTCGAGTTCGCGCTCGGGCTCGTCGTCCCGACCCAGCTCGTCCTCGTCCCGATGCTCTTCCTGCTCCCCCTCGGGCTCGTGCCTCTGGCGGTCGCAGCGGTGATCGTGCTCGCGAACCTCGTCGAGCAGGCGGAAGGGAGGATCAGGCTCGACTTCCTCTTCAACCGGCTGGCGGCGGCGTGGCACGTGCTCGGGCCGGTTCTCGTGCTGGCGGCCGCGGGGGAGCAGGATCCCACGATCGCGCACTGGCCCCTCTACCTCCTCGCCCTGGGCGCGCAGTTCGCGCTCGAGTTCGCCAGCACCTCGGTCAGGCTCGCCCTCAGCAGGGGCCTCCGCCCGGCCGCGCTCGTGAAGATGATGTGGCCGACCTGGCTGGTCGACTCCGTGCTCGCTCCGCTCGGGCTGCTCGCAGCCCTCGCTGCCGTGGCCGAGCCGGCCGCCTTCCTGCTCGTGCTGCCGCTCGCCGTTCTCCTGCGCACGTTCTCGCGCGACCGGCGCGGCCGGATCGACGCCGCGCTCGAGCTCTCGAACGCCTACCGCGGCACCGCGTTCCTCCTCGGAGACGTCGTCGAGGCCGACGATGCCTACACCGGCAGCCACAGCCGGGACGTCGTCGCGCTCGTCCTCGGGGTCGCCGACCAGCTCGGGCTCGACGCTCGCGACCGCCGCGACGCCGAGTTCGTCGCGCTGCTCCACGACGTCGGCAAGATCAGGATCCCGGCCGAGATCATCAACAAGCCAGCCGCGCTCACACCCGACGAGCGCGCGGTGATCGAGCAGCACACGCTCGAGGGGGAGCGCATGCTGGTTCAGGTCGGCGGCGTCCTCGGCGGCGTCGGCAGGCTCGTCCGCTCCTGCCACGAGCACGTGGACGGCCGCGGCTATCCGGACGGGCTCGTGGGCGAGGAGATCCCACTCGTCGCGCGGATCGTCTGCTGCTGCGACGCGTTCAGTGCGATGACGACAGACAGGCCCTACCGGGGTGCACGGTCGCCGGAGGAGGCCCTCGCCGAACTCCGCCGTTGCGCCGGGACGCAGTTCGACCAGAGCGTCGTCGAGGCGCTCGCGAAGACGCTCTAGAGCACCTCGACGAGCCGGAAGCGCTCGGCGACGAACTCGGTCTCGTCGCTCACGTCCCACTCCGGGTCGCCGAGGTAGGCGCGGATCTCGTCCGCGTAGCCACGCCAGTAGCGATCGTGACCTGCGCGCCATTCGGCCACCGACTCGAAGCCCTCGCCCTCGTCACGCGCGAACTCCACGTCGCAGTCGCCGACTCGGAGCACGCGCATCTCGGTCGTCTCGATGATCGCGACCCCGCGGTCGTCGTTGTCGACGACGACGAACCGCTCACCGACCTGGGGGAGCTCGTCGCCGTCGCGCTCGTAGTCGACGACGAGCCCGGCGGTGGCGGTCTTCTCGCCTCGCAGGATCGCCGCGACGAGTGCCGCACGGAGCGGTGTCCCCCGGAATCCGAATTCGGCCTTTCGCACGCGCACAGGGTGACACAGACCGCCGGTTCGGCCCGGATCCGGATCGCGCGATGGTTATCCCGGGGGCAAGCCGGGAACTGCCGCGGCGTGCCCATTCGTTCCGGACCGGACATCCAGGGAGCGGCGGTCGTCGGGCTCCGCGGCGAGTGCGACGCCTACGACGAGCCCGCTCTCGGCGCTCAGATCCGGGAACGGATCGCAGCCGCGCAGCCGATCATCGTCGACTTCTCGCACGCGAGCTTCGTCGACTCCGTCGTGCTCGGGAGCCTCCTCGCACTCCTACGCGAGGCCGAGGCGGCCGGGGTCGCGCTCGTGCTCTACCTCCCGGAGCTCTCGGGGCCTGAGATCCATCGAGTCTTCTCGATCTCGGGCCTCAACCGGATCCTGCCGATCCGCGCGACCTGGCGCGAAGCCGTCGAGGCGGCGACGCAACTCGCACGCTGAGCGTGACTCAGGGAGCCTTCGGCTTGCCCTGGCGCCAGCGGTGCAGCCCCTTGGACTTCGTCAGCGACTTCGGCACAGGAGGCGGCGGCTTCGGATCGTGCTCCTCGAGCCAGCGAGCCGCCTCGTCTTCGGCATCGAGCCCGGCGGCACGCTCGCGTTCTCCCCGCTTCTTGGCGCCGCCGCTCGTGCTTCTGGGCCAGTTGCTCACACCTGAACGGTAGTCGCTTCCGTGGGATGATCGCCGGATGCGCGTCCTCTTCAGCTGCGTCGGCGACGCGGGGCACTTTCGCCCCTTACTCCCCCTCGCCCGGGCCTTCGTGGCCGCCGGCCATGCCGCGGCCTTCGCGGCCCCGGCAGCCTTCGCGGATCGCGTCGAGGCCGCTGGATTCGAGGCGCTTTCGGCCGGGATCCCGATGAGGGAGGTGCGGGCGAGGGTTGTCGAACTGGATGCGCACCTCCGCACCCTGCCGCCGCTCGAACGGCGGCAGCTCGCGTTCTCGGTCCGGTTCGGAGAGATCGCCGCGCCGGCCAAGGTGCGAGATCTGCACGCGGTCGCGAGCACGTGGAAGCCCGATCTCGTCGTGTTCGAGTCGGCGGACCTCGCCGCACCGATCGTCGCGGCCGCGCTGGAGGTCCCATCCGTCCTCCACGCCTTCGGACGAATCGTCCCGCTGGCGTGCTACCAGCGTGCCGCTGACGCGACGGCGCCGCTCTGGCGCGATCTCGGCCTCGAGCCGCAGCCGCTCGGCGGGGTCTACTCCGGCCTGTACCTCGATCCGTGCCCGCCGAGCCTCCAGAGCACCTCGGTCCCCGAAGGGGTGCGGGTCGAGCCGATCCGCCCGGTCTTCCCACTCGACCCGGGCGAGAGCCTCCCGCCGCGACTCGAGCACCTTCCCGACCGGCCCACCGTCTACGTCACGCTCGGGACGATGTTCAACGAGCTCGCGGTCTTCCGTGTGCTCCTGGCCGCCCTCGCCGACGTCGACTGCAACGTGGTCGCGACCGTCGGGCGGAACAACGATCCGGACGAACTCGGCCCTCTGCCCGAGAACGCCTTCATCGAGCGCTACGTGGCGCAGTCGCTGCTCCTCCCTCGGAGTGCGGCGACCGTGACGCACGGAGGCTCCGGCTCGACGCTCGCGGCCCTCGCCCACGGCGTCCCCATGCTCTTCGTCCCGCAGGGCGCCGACCAGTTCGAGAACGCCGTTGCCTGCAGCGAGTTCGGGGCGGGCCGGGTGCTGATGCCCGGAGAGGTCACGGAGGAGGCGGTTCGCGAGGGCGTCGTGGCTCTCCTCGAGGAGGCGCCCTATCGGGAGCGTGCCGCCGTCCTCGCGGCCGAGATCGCGGCGTTGCCCGCGCCAGAGGAGCTCGTCGGCACCCTCCTGGTTCTTCATGGTTAGCCGCTCGGTCGACGAGACGGCCCTCGGCACCACGCGTCGTCCCCCGAGGAGACGCAGGACAGCGACATCGCGTATGCGCACTTCGCACCGGGGCGGCTGACGCGCTACCCCGGCGGGCTGCTGTCGGAGTAGCTGAAGTCCGAGGAACCCTCGTAGCGTCGGAAGAGAGCCTGAACCGGCCAAAGCCTCGGTGCTGAGTCGAAGCGGCAGAGGAAGACCAACCCTGCATCATCCCCACGCCCGCCGACTACGTGTTCCCATGAGGCGGGGAGATCCTGAGGGGCGTCCACTCTGAAGAAGTGACTCCTCGATGGGCGCCCGAGGCCGTCCGGATGGTCGTGAACGCCGAGCAGGGCCGGCTTCGCGGCCACCTGCACGCCGGTCTCTTCGGCAACCTCGCGGACAGCCGCGTCACCCAGGCCTTCTCCGGCCTCGACGCCTCCTGCGGGAACCTGCGTCCCCGCTTCCGGATGATCTCGGTGCTCGAACACCAAGAGGTCGACTCCGCGTTCGACGTAGACCACGACCCTTTGACGGCGCTCCACGCTCAGATCGTAAGCCCGTTGCTGGCGACGCGATCGTGGCCTGCGCCAGTGTGCGGGAATGTCCCCTGACGCTATCGTGACGGCCAGGTCGAGCGCTTAGCGGCGGGCCACGAAGACGTACTCGTGGCTGCTGTCGTCGAGCGGTTCGCCGGCGAATCCGCCATAGAGAGCTTCCAGCCGCAGGCCCGCGACGTCGAGGAGCCCCAGCCATTCGTTTTTGGTTGCCCACCAGAGTGAACCGGTTCCACCATCGTCCAAGGTGATGTCGACGCGGTTATCGCTGACGCTGTAGTGGTTCGTGTGGGGCAACGGCGTGTCGGCGTGCTGGCCGTCTATGGCGGATGCGATCTGATGGTCGAAGGCGAACGCATTCCAGGCGAAGCGGCCGTTAGGCCGAAGCGATGCAGCGACCCGCTCAAAGCAGCGGCGACGATCCCCCCACGTGGGCAGATGCAGCAGAGACCGCCCGGGGCAGTAGATCAAGGCCGCCGGTTCCTCGATTTCAAGCTCCCGTATGTCTTCTTCGCGTAGGTCGAGCTCGACTCCCGCCTCAACCGCGAGCTCTCGCGCCTGCGCGAGCATCGCCGGAGAAGAGTCAATCCCGACCACACGCCTGCCCGTTGCCTGAGCAACCGGGATCGCAACGCGCCCGGTACCAACCGCAAGCTCGACCAGCAGCCCGTCAGCCTCACGGGCTGGCGCGACGTAGAACGGGACGTCAGCAGTGACGCCAGTCGACCACTCCGCGTATCGGTCCGCCCAGGCGTCGTACCAGCTCGACATGGCAACACCAGTCTACGCGCAAAGGAGGCGGCGTTCGGCTGCGCCAGCGTGCGCGAATGTTCCCTGAGCCGGCGGGTTGCCGGTGATCTTCGTGCCGAAGTTCATCAGGGGCACGTCGGGGTGAAGCGGGAGCGCGACTGGCCGGGCCGCCAGACGGCGTTCGCGTACCAGGCGCGGGCTGGTGGTGGATCGGCGGCGATCTCGGTCGGGCAGTCGCC
>DATLXM010000076.1:0-15898 GCA_035575835.1 Gaiellaceae bacterium | reverse complement strand
AGCGGCTTGAGACCCTTCGCGATCGCGAGCATCGTCTCGTTCGAGAGCACGTCGAGCACGGAGTTGACGACCCAGTAGGTCGCGCCACCCTCGCGGAGGACGACCATGTGCAGCTTCGGGCCCGAGTAGTGGAGCTCGTAGCGGCGTCCGCCGATCGTGCGCACGAAGTTTCGCTCGCTCAGGATCGGAGCCTCGTCCCAGTCGGTCATCTGGACGCCCCAGTACTCACTCGCCCCGGTGCGGTAGGTGAGCCGGATCGTCTTGTGCTTGCCCTCGTCGTCGACGCGGTAGAGCCGGATCGGCCGCTCGGGGTCGATGATCGAGTTCTGGTCGATCACGGTCGGCACCATCAGCTCGAAGGGGAGCTTCTTCGCGCGCTCGCGCAGGAACGCGAGCGACTGCTCCGCACCGGGGCGAACGCTCGGCGGCTGGCGCTTCGGCGTCTTGTCGATCGGAGCCGCGGCGATCGAACCGTGGAAGGTCTTGCCGACGACCACTGTGAGGAGCGCCCCGTTCGCGAGCGCGCCGAGGGCGGGCGTCTGTTCGATCACGTCCTCGGTCGCGAAGAGGTTCGCGACCTTCGTCGCCGCGAGCTTGGCGCCCGGCTGGGTCGGGTCGTAGGAGACTTGCGTCTGGAAGAAGTCCCAGTTCGGCGCGTTCGCCGGCTTGCCGTCCGGCGGGAAGATCATCGAGTAGCCGCGCTGGGAGAGCAGGTAGCTGGCGGTCGAGGCCGAGCCGGCGACGCCGTTGCCGTTCAGCACCGTGATCGTGGTCTCGCCGGGGGGCGGCGCCTTTGCCTTCGTCGTCGGCTTCTCGCCGAGCGCGACCGCGGTCGCCTTCTCGGGCGACTCGACATCGGGCGTCGTGAACTCCTGCACCGCCCGGTCGATGTTCTCGGACGCCGTCGTCAGCTCCGCGTACCCCTCGAGCCCGTCGATCTTGGCCTGGAAGAAGTGTCCCGGCGGCAGCCCGTAGGCGAAGAGCGCGTAGGAGAGGAGCGTCGAGACGTCGAGTTCCTCGCCGCCCCCGACCCCGACCTCCACATTGGAGGTGATCGTGCGGACGAGCTTCGGCAGCCGGATCGCGCTGAACTCGCTGCGGACGCGATCCTTCAGCGCCCGGACGAAGAGCTGCTGGCGCCCAACCCGGAAGAGGTCGGAGTCCGTGTGGCGGAAGCGAACGTAGTCGAGTGCCTGATAGCCGCCGAGGCGCTGGTAGCCGGGGAAGAGGTTGATCGTGGCGAAACCATTGGGACCGCCCTGGTCGTTGAAGTAGCGCCGGTCGACGTCGACCCAGACGCCGTCGATCGCGTCGACGAGCTGGCGGAAGCCCTTGAAGTTGACCGTGATCAGGTAGTTGATCGGCTGGCCGGTCAGCTTGCGCACGGTCTCGAGCGTGCCGCGCGTGCCGCACTCGGTGTACGCCTCGTTGATCCGGCCGCGGTAGCTCGGCTTGCCCGGGCAGGTCACGTCGACGACGAGGTCGCGCGGGAAGGAGAGCAATGAGATCGAGTCGGTCTCGGTGTCGGCCCGCACCATCATCACGGTGTCCGAGCGCGGCGGCGTCCCCTCGTCCGCACCCTTGCGCTCGTCGTAGCCGACGACGAGCGCGGTCGCAGGCTGGCCCGGCAGCGCCACGTCGAGGCGTTCCGCGGCGACGGTCACGTCCTTCGACTTCGCAGCAACGGCGCCGATCACGTCCTCGTGCACCCAGAGGTAGAGGCCGCCGCCGAGCGCTGACGCGGACATGACGAGGCCGACGAGGACGGCGAAGAGGACCGTGCGGGCGCGCGCCCAGCCCGACCTGCTCGGTGGCTCCGGCTGGCGATAGATCGTGATCGGGGAGAGAGCCCCGGGCGGCAGCACCGGCCTGCCGTTCCCGTTCCCGGTCGCGCCGCGACCCATCCCTCTTTTCAGCGTCGTCCGCATTGGAAAAGCGGGCCACCATCGGGCGCCCGCGAGGAAACCAGGATAGCCGAGGGGCTAGACGGCAGCCCTGACCGCGGCGAGTGCATCGGCGAAGAACGCGTTCTCGTCGGGCGTTCCGACCGTGATCCGGAGCGCTCCCGGCGCCCCGAAGGCCCCCATCGGACGCACGATCGCGCCCTGCCTGAGCAGGGCCTGGAAGAGCGGGCCGGCGTCATCGCCGACCTCGGTGAAGACGAAGTTCGCGACGGCGGGGCCGGCCGGCTCGAGGCCGTGCGCGCGCAGGGTGCGCTCGACCGTCGCTCGCCCCTCCGCCGTGAGCCGGCGACGCCGCGCGAGTTCCGTGTCGTCATCGAGGCTCGCGAGCGCCGAAACCTGCGCCAGAGTGTTCACGTCGAAGGCGCGACGGATCTTCGCGATCCCAACGATCACGTCCGCGGGCCCGACGCCGTAGCCGACGCGAAGACCCGCGAGCCCATAGATCTTCGAGAACGTGCGCAGGACGAGCACCCGGCGACCGGCCTGCAGGTATTCGGCGACCGCGTCCGGGTAGTCGGACTCGCCGATGTACTCGAAGTAGGCCTGGTCGACGACCGTGAGGACGTGGGCAGGGACCCGCTCGAAGTAGTCGTCGAGCTCCGCGCGCCCCGTCATCGTCCCGGTCGGGTTGTTCGGCGTCGCGATGTAGACGAGCCTCGTCCGGGGAGTGATTGCGGCGAGCATCGCCTCGAGGTCGAGGTGGTCGTCCCGGAGAGGCACGCGGACGGGGACGCCGCCGAGCTTGAGCGCGTCGAGGACGTAGCTGATGAACGACGGCCATCCGGTCACGACCTCGTCGCCCGGATTGAGTGTCGCCACGGAAAGATGACCGATGATCGCGTCCGCCCCGGCACCCGTGACGATCTGCTCGGCACCGACGCCGTGCCGCTCCGCAAGCGCGTGACGGAGGTGGAAGGCGCCGCCATCCGGATACCGGTTGAGCGCGCCCGCGCCCTGCTCGATCGCCGCGAGCGCCGCCGGGAAAGGCCCCCAGGGACCCTCGTTGGAGGCGAGC
Source organism: Gaiellaceae bacterium (assembly GCA_035575835.1). GTDB lineage: Bacteria > Actinomycetota > Thermoleophilia > Gaiellales > Gaiellaceae > Gaiellasilicea. The sequence goes on along the minus strand of DATLXM010000076.1, from coordinate 12,919 downwards.
TTGACCACGCGGTCGAGCCCGAGCTCGCGCTGCACCTCCTCCTCCGGCTTCCCCGGCTCGTACGGAACGAGCCCATCGAGGGCGGGACGAAAGAGACTCATCGTGGCGCTAGTTGCCGGCGGGCGGCGAGAGCTCGTCGTCCGAGCTCTTCTTCCGCCAGAACCAGAGCGCGCCACCAACGGCGGCGAGCAGCGTCGCGATCGCGCCCTTGTTCGGGCGCCTCGACCCTTCGACCGTGCCAGGCACTGCCTCACGGGCCTTCTTCTTGAGAACGCGCTTGGTCACGAGCCAGCTGACATAGCCCATGGCCGCATTCCGTCTGTTGAAGATGCTCATGGGAGCAGGCTAACAGCGATCGGAAAAGTCGCGCGCAAGGTTTCCGCGGGACCGGCATCTTTATTCGCAAGGACGTGCCCTCGTCCCCACATAGGGGCCGTGCCGCCCGCTCGGCCCCGCCTTTCTCCCAGAGGCGCCCCCTTGCCGCAGAGGGGGCGCCTCGATTTTTGGGAGGAGCCCGGAACGGCCGTGCCCCGGATTCCCTGACTCCGCCGGGGCACGGCTCGAAGGGTGGGCTGGCTTCTTCTTAGGGCGCAAGCAGAAGCAACCGTCGTGCTCGGGAACACTCTGGGAGACCGTGCTCCAGGCGAAGGTCCAGCGCGCCTCACTCTCGCGTGTCAGCTCCTACGACTACGCGTCGTGTTCTCGCCCCAGATCCGGAAGATGGGCCCGGTAGGCCTGGCGACCGGGGTGGCGGGCGACGAGATCGCCGCCGCCCCGGTCGCGACTGCCTAGGCCTTCGCGGCCGCCTTCTTCTTGTTCGGAATATGGATCGCGCGGCCGAGCGCGACGAGGCCCGCTTCCTTGAAGGCCTCGGAGAGCGTCGGGTGGGCGCACATCCCGTCGGCGACCGTCTCGACCGTCGCCTCGGCGTCGATCGCAACCGTGCCGGCCTCGATCAGGTCGGTCACGTGCGGGCCGACCATGACGACGCCGAGCAGCTCGCCGTAGCGCGTCTCGTGGATCGACTTGACCCAGCCGACCGTCTCGGCCTGCATGACCGCTCGGGCGTTCGCGACCCAGGGGAAGACGCCGACTGCGACATCGTCGCCGTGGAGCTCGCGCGCCTCGGCCTCGGTCAGGCCGACGCCGGCGATCTCCGGATCGGTGTAGATCGGCCGCGGGACAGCGGGCGAGCCGACGGTCGCCTCGTGGCCCATCGCGTTCTCCGCGGCGACCTCGCCCTCGCGGAACGCGGTGTGCGCGAGCTGCCAGTACCCGGCGCAGTCGCCGACCGCGTAGATGTGCGGCACGGTCGTGCGCCGGTGCTCGTCGGCCGCGATTCCCTTCCGCTTGTCGAACTCGATCCCGACGTCCTCGAGGCCGAGGTTCTCGACCACGGGGCCGCGACCGACCGAGACCAGCATCAGGTCAGCCTGCACGCTCTCCCCGTCCCCGAAGTGGACGGTCAGCTGGGAGCCGTCGTCCTCGACCTTCGTGCACTGCTTCCCGAGCTGGAGCGCGATCCCGCGCTTGCCGAACGCCTTCGAGAGCTCCTTCGCCGCGTCCGCGTCCTCCTGCGGGATCAGCGTCTCGAGCATCTCGACGATCGTCACCTCGGAGCCGAAGCGGTTGAAGATCGAGGCGAACTCGCAGCCGATGATCCCGCCGCCCAGGATCACGAGCCGCTTCGGCACCTCGGTCGCGGCGAGGAGGCCGGTCGAATCGACGCACCGCGGCGAGTCGAGGCCCTCGATCGGCGGACGGAGCGGGAACGAGCCCGTGGCGATGACCGCCTGCTTGAAGGTCACGTCCTCCCCACCCTCGACCGCGATCGTGTTCGCGTCCGTGAAGCGGCCCGCGCCCTTCGCCCACTCGACCCCGTTCGCCTTGAAGAGCCCGGCGATCCCGCCCGTCATCTGCTTGACGACGCCGTTCTTCCATTCCGACGCCTTGGCGAAGTCGAGCTGGGGGGCGCCGACGTTGACGCCGAACTTCGCGAACGTCTCCTCCGCCTGGTGGATCGCGTGCGCGGTCTGCACCCACGCCTTCGTGGGGATGCAGCCGACGCGCAGGCACGTTCCGCCGAGGTCGGGCTCCTTCTCGATGCAGACGACCTTCGCGCCCAGCTGGGCTGCGCGGATCGCTGCGGTGTAGCCACCGGGGCCTCCGCCCAGGACGGCGACGTCACATTCCATTCGTTCAACTCCTCGCTCGTTGGCGCTGTGACTGTAGATGAGCGAATAACCTCGGCGGGTGCCCTCGCCGACCCGCTCGCGCGTCCGTGTCTTCGTCGATCTGTGGGTGGAGATGTTCGCTAAACACAACCTGCTGACCTACGCGAGCGCGATCGCCTTCCAGACGCTCGTCGCCCTCGTCCCGCTCGTGCTGCTTGGGCTGGCGCTGCTCGACGGGCTCGGCAAGCAGAGCGTCTGGACGAAGGGTCTCCGGCCCGGGATCGAGGAACGGCTCACTCCGGCGACCTTCGGCGCGGTCGCCGATACGGTCGAGCGGATCTTCGAGACCTCGAGCGCCGTCCTGATCGCGCTGGCCGCCCTCGCGGTCGTCTGGGAGATCTCCGGCGCGGTCCGGGCTGTGATGGGTGCGCTCAACCAGGTCTACGACGCCAACGAAACGCGGGGCTGGAGACGGCGGTTCCCAGTCTCGTTCGGAATCGCGCTCGCGATCTCCGTCGCTCTCGTCGGGGCCGGCCTGGCCCTCGGCGCGCTCCCGGAGCTCGCCGGAGCCGGCGCCTGGCACACGCTCCTGCTCGTTGCCCGCTGGCCGATCGCGATCGTCCTCCTCGCCGCGGCCACCGGGATCCTGTTCGGCTTCGCGCCGGCCGAGCGCCGAGCGTGGCGCTGGATCAGCGCCGGCTCCGCTGTGGTCGTCTTCGGTTGGCTCGTGGCTTCGATCCTCTTCAAGCTCTACGTGACCTCGGTCGCGTCGTTCACCTCGCCGATCGGGAACCTAACGGTGATCCTCGTTCTCACCGCTTACCTCTACACCTCGGCGATCATCCTGCTCGTAGGCGCAGAACTCGACGAGCTGCTGCGCAAGGACGCGACGATGGAGCAACTGGGGATCATCGGCCGGCTTCGCCGCGCCTGACCATCGTCCACGCCTCAGGCCCTTCGATCACGACCTCGAAGCCGTGGCGCTCGTAGAGCTGCCGGGCCGGGTTGCCCGGCTCGACGCTCAGGCTGAGCTGCTCGAAGCCGGCCTGGCCGGCTTTGGCGAGCAGCGACTTCAAGAGCTCGTCCCCGATCCCGTGGCCCCGCTTGGAGGGGACGACGGCAATCGCGAGCTCGGGCGTCTCCTCGTTCACGAAGCCGTACCCGGGCTCCTCGGCGCGAAAGAGCCGGTACCAGGCTGCGCCCACCGGAAATCCGCTCTCGAGCGCGATCACGGCCGTGTCGCCGGGCCGCCCCCAGCCGCGGAGGTAGCGTGAGGCGAGCGAGCCGGGGACGCGCTCCCGCCAGTAGTAGGCGTGGTGGAGCATGTCCCGCAGAAAGCGGCCGTCCTGGGCACCGCCTCTCCGGACGAGGACGGTCAATCGAGCGACTGCGCGAGCTGGATCCGGTTGCCGTCCGGGTCGAAAACGTCCACGAGCCTGATCTCCCCCGTCAGCTCGAAGACGACACCGACCTCGACGCCCGCCGCGCGCAGGCGCTCGGCCTCCGCCTTCACGTCGACGACATCGACGTGCGCGACGCCACCCGACTCGTCCGGCTCCCCCTCGGCGAGGGAGATCTCCATCCCCCCGTGCACGAGCTTCGACCCGCGATCCTGGAAGTCGACGAAGGTCTCCTCGAACCCGAGGGTGTCCTTGTAGAAGGCGCGCCCCGCATCGAGGTCGCGGACTCGATACCAGACGGGCGTCGCGGTCATAGGGCCAGAGCGGGCTCTTCGAGCAGCTCCTTGACGGTGCGGAGGAAATCCGCTCCGTCGGCGCCGTCGATCGCGCGATGGTCGCACGTGAGCGTGAGCGTCAGGAGCGGCCGGATCACGACCTCGCCCTCCCGGGCCACGGGCGTCTCGACCGTGGCGCCGACCGCGAGGATCGCGGCCTGGGGCGGGTTCAGCACCGCGACGAACTGCTCGATCCCGAACATGCCGAGGTTCGAGATCGTGAAGGTGCCGTCCTCGAGGTCGGCCCGCTGGAGCTTGCCCTCGCGAGCCCGGGCGACGAGGTCGGCGCGCGTCGCGGCGATCTCCTGAATCGTGCGCCGGTCGGCGTCGCGGATCACCGGGACGATCAGCCCGTTCGGCGCCGCGACCGCCATCCCGACGTGGGCGGACGGGAAGCGGCGAATCGACTCGCCGGTGAAATGCGCGTTGACGGCGGGGTGGCGGACGAGCGCCGCGCCCGCGACCTTCGTGAGCAGATCGTTCACGGTCGGCTTCGTCTCGCCCTCCGCGAGGCGCGCGACGAGCCGTTCGCGGAGCTCGTTCGCCCGCGTCATGTCCGCGTTGACCGTGAGCTGGAAGACCGGCGCCTGCCAGGCCTCGGTCAGCCGCCGGGCGATCGTCTTGCGCGTCGAGCTGAGCTCGATCTCTTCGACCTCGCCCGTCGCTGCGGGAAGCGCTGCGCCCACCGTCGCGGCCGGCCCGGGCGTGGCGCGCTCCACATCCTCGGCGACGATCCGGCCTTCCGGGCCGCTGCCGGTGACCTGCGAGAGCTCGATTCCCTTCTCGCGGGCGAGCCTGCGCGCGAGCGGCGACGCCTTGACGCGTCCGCCGTCGCCGTTCGCAGCCGCGACCGGCTCAGCCTGGGCGGTCGCCGCGGCTGCCTCCTGGCCCCGCGTGCGTTGCTCGTCCATCGCCGGGGCCGAGGATCCCTCGGTCTCGGGCTCGTCCTGCTCCTCGACGGCGGGCTCGGCCTCCGCCTCGGCGGGCGCGGAGCCGTTCCCGGAGGCTGCGACCTCCTCGCCTTCTTTCCCGATGAAGGCGATCGTCTTCCCGACCTCGACCTCACCCGTCTCGACGAGGATCTGGAGCAGGACGCCGTCCGCCTCGGCCTCGACCTCCTGGGTGACCTTGTCGGTGTCGAGCTCGTAGAGCGGCTCGCGCTTCTTGACCGGCTCGCCGACGCCCTTCAGCCACTTGACGATCGTCCCGGACTCCATGCCCTGGCCGAGGCGCGGCAGCTTGACCTCGGTCGCCACCCCGTCCTCAGGCCTTCGCGACCGTGCGCTTGACCGCCGCGAGCACGTCGGCCGCGTGCGGGACAGCCCACTGCTCCATCGCCGGGGCGAATGCGAGCGGCGCGAACTTGGCGCCCACGCGCTCGATCGGGGCGTCGAGATAGTCGAAGGCTCCGTGCTGGACGACGGCGGTCAGCTCGGCTCCGAAGCCGCCGCGCGTCACGGCCTCGTGGGCGGTGACACAGCGGTTCGTCTTCTTCACGGACGCGATGATCGCCTCCTCGTCGAGCGGCAGGAGCGTCCGCGGGTCGAGGACCTCGACCGAGATCCCGTCCTTCTCGGCGTCCTCGGCCGCCTGCAGTGCCTCGGGCACCATCCGGCCGATCGCGATCACGGTCACGTCGGAGCCCTCGCGCATGATCCGAGCCTTGCCGAACGGGATCGCCTCGATCGCGTCCGGCACCTCCGACTTGAGCGGGTAGAGCAGCCGATGCTCGAAAAAGATGACGGGGTTGTCGTCGTAGATCGCGCTCCAGAGCAGGCCGCGCACGTCCTCGGGCGTCGAGGGGAACGCGACCTTGAGTCCCGGCACGTGTACGAACCACGACTCGAGCTGCTGCGCGTGCTGGGCGCCCGGGCTCCAGCCCGCGCCGCCCTGCGTCCGGATCGTCAGCGGCACCTTCAGCTGGCCGCCGCTCATCGTCCGGTGCTTCGCCGCCTGATTGACGAGCTGCTCCATCGAAAGCGTGAGGAAGTCCTGGTACATGATCTCGACGACGGGGCGCATCCCCTGCATCGCGGCGCCGATTCCGGTGCCGACGATCGCCATCTCGGAGATCGGGGTGTTGCGCACCCGCTGGGCTCCGAACTCCGCCAGCATGCCCTGGGTGACGCCCATGGAGCCGCCCATCTCGGCGATGTCCTCGCCCATGATGAAGACGTCGTCGTCCTCTCGCATCGCGCGGGAGAGCGCATCGCGGACGGCCTCGCGGTAGGTCAGCTCAGGCATAGACCCACTTCAAGGCATCTTCCGGCTTCGGGTCGGTGCCGGCCTTCGCGAACTCGACCGACTCCTCGACGACCGCGTTGACCTCGGTGTCGAGCCCCTCGAACTCGTCGTCCGAGAGCTCGAGGCGCGCGCGGAGGAGCTCGATCGGATCCTTCGTCTCGCGCAGCTCGTTGATCTCGTCCTTCTCGCGGTAGACCTGCGGGTCGCCGATGTAGTGCCCCACCAGCCGGTAGGTGCGAACGTTGAGAAAAACTGGGCCCTTGCCGGAGACGGCGTGCTCTCGCGCCTCGACCGTGGCCGCGTGCACCGCCTCGACGTCCTGGCCGTCGACGTTCATCGACTTCATCCCGAACGCGACCGCTCGCTGGGAGAGGTCGGTGATCGGCAGGTGCTGGCTCATCGGCGTCGACTCGGCCCAGCCGTTCATCTCGAGCACGAAGAGGGCAGGCACCTTCCAGAGCTGAGCGAGGTTGAGCGCCTCGTGGAACGTGCCCGTGTTCGTGGCGCCGTCGCCGAAGAACGCGACCGCGACCTTCGGCTCCTTGCGGAACTGGTAGGCGAGCGCCGTCCCGGTGACCTGCGGCAGGCCACCACCGACGACCGCGTTCGCGCCGAGCATCCCGTTCGCGACGTCGTAGAGGTGCATCGAGCCGCCATAGCCCCCCGAGCAGCCCTCGATCTTCCCGTAGAGCTCGGCCATGACCGCGTTCGGGTGCGTTCCCTTTGCGAGCGTGTGCCCGTGCGCGCGATGCGTGGACATGATCGTGTCCTCGCGCTCGAGCCCGGCCATCACCCCGGAGGCGACGGCCTCCTGGCCGATCGCGACGTGGAGGAAGCCCGGGAGCTCGCCGGCGCGGAAGCGCTCCTCGACCTTCTCTTCGAAGCGCCGGATCAGGAGCATCTCGCGAAACAGCTCGCGCAGCCGCTCGTCCGAGAGCGCGGCTTCCGAGCGGGACTTCTTCTCGAGCTTGGCCATCTTCGCGCTCCATTATGCTGACGGCCGCATGCGACTGGTCGAGCAATGGCACCGGATCGAGGGCGACCTCGCCGAAGGATGGGTCGACGCCCGGCTCGCGCTCGAGGTCTCCGATCGCGCTCACCTCGACCGCGCCGCCTCGCTCCTCGGGCCCGCGAACCCGGGCCGCGGAGTCGGGCAAGTTCGGTTCTCAGCCCGGCGCTCGGCCGGGACGGGCGTCGGCCCGGAGGCGGTTCGCGGGCTGCTCGCGCGGATCGACGGCGAGGGGATCGAAGGAATTCTCTCGCTCCGCGAGGCCGTCGACGCGCCGGCCGCGCCGAGCGTCTCGCGGACGGCGCTCGCCGACGGATGGGACACCGCGCTCGCGACGCTGCCCCCCGACTGGAGCGATCTCCTCTGCGAGGTCGAGCTGGCTTCGAGCGACTACCTCGATCGCGGCGCGCTCCTGCTCGCCCCGATCAACCCGTACCGGATCGTCGACCGCTCGGCCTTCACGTTCCGGGTCGCGCACCGCTTCGGCTACGGAGCCTCCGCTCCCATGACCCGTCGCTGCCTCGCCCGCGTCGACGAGGACGGGATCACGGGCGACGTGACGATCCTCCGGGTGCTCTCCGACACCCACAACGTCGACACGCAGGGACCCGTTTGGTACATCGGAGGGAAGGCGCTGTGAGCGATCCGGTCTCCTGGCTGCTGATCGAGCCCGGCTGGAAGGTCTCGGGGAGCGACGGCTCGGACCTCGGCAAGGTCGCGGAGGTCGTCGGCGACACGGGCTCCGACATCTTCAACGGCCTCTCCGTCTCCCCCGGCCTCCTGCACGGGAATCGCTATGTCGCCGCCGAGTGGGTGGGCACGATCACCGAGGGCCGGGTCGAGGTCGAGCTCGACGCCGCTGCCTTCGAGGCTCTCGGGAAGCACGAGGAGCGACCTCCGGCCTAGCCGAGCTCCTGGGCGAGCGTCTCCGCGTCGTCCGCGCCGGCCGTGACAACGAGGCAGGTGTCGTCGCCCGCGAGCGTGCCCACGACGAGCGGATGCCGGACGCGGTCGAGTGCCCTGGCGATCGCGGGTGCCGAGCCGAGCTCGGAGCGGATCACGACGATGTTCTGCGCGGCGGTGACCCCTCGGCCGAAGCGCGCGAGGATCGCGGCCAGGGCCGCAGTCGGGTCGGGCCCGGCCTTGCTCTCGGCGAGGATGCGCTCGGCGAGGATGTAGCGCGGCAGCCCCAGCTCGTCGTCGACCTTCTCGATCCGGAGCTCGCGTAGGTCTCGGGAGAGCGTCGCCTGTGTGACAGCGCAGCCGGCCTCCGCGAGCGCGCTTGCGAGCTCGAGCTGGGTTCCGATCCGGCGGCGGCCGACCACGCTCGCGATCAGGCGGTGACGCTCGGATTTCGAGAAGGCGCGGATGTCCGGGGGCACGGATCCCACCGTAACGCGAACGTTTGCCGACTTTCGCGAGCGGCAACGACGCATCCATGCTGCGTAAAGCTCTCTGGATGGGTCTCTACGGTCTCCTCGGCGCCGCCTCGACGATGGCGGCCCGTCGTGCGGCTTCGGGAATCTGGCGCGTCGCGACCGGCGAGAAGCCACCGGCCAAGCGGTGAAGCCGGCATGACGAAGGGCGACGGAGCGATCGAGCGTGGCGCCGACAAGCTGGACACGCTTGCCGACAAGGCGGCCGCAAAGGGCGGAGTCGCGGGAAAGCTCTCCGGGGAGCTCGCCGAGGACGCCGCCTTCCTGCGCAAGCTGAAGCCGTCGCTGATGGTCGCGCGCGCCAAGGGGCGCGCGCCGAAAGACCAGGAGCCCGGCTCCGCTCCCGTGCGCGTCCCCTCCGGCCCGCAGCACTCCGCCCGGCCGACCGGTGCGAAGAAGAAGAGCGGCCCGAACCCGTTCCTCGTCGTCGGAGCCGCTTTCGGCCTGGGCTCGCTGCTCGCCAAGGCAATCGACTGGAGGGGCCATGCCCACCCCCGCCGCTAGCCAGAAGCCCGCCGGTCAACCCAAGCCCAGCGTGGGCGGCGCCGCCAAGCAGGTCGCCGAGCACGCGAGCTCGCTCGCGAAGCTCGAGCTGGAGCTCGCCGGCCTCGAGCTGAAGAAGAAGGTCGGCGCCCTCGGCGCGGGCCTCGGGCTCGGGATCGGCGCCGGCCTCCTCGCGCTCTACGCCCTCGGCTTCCTCTTCGCCACGATCGCCGCGGCGCTCTCGATCTTCCTCGACGCGTGGCTCGCGCTCCTGCTCGTGACGGTCGGCCTGCTCGCGCTCGCGGGGATCCTCGGCCTGCTCGCGCTGCGGCGGATCAAGAAGGGGACGCCGCCGGTGCCCGAGCAGGCGATCAAGGAAGCCAAGCTGACGACCAAGGCCCTGCGGTCGGATGGGAAGTCCAATGGCCGGAACTAGCCTGAACGGGCGCACGCCCGAGACGGTTCGCCGCGAGATCGAGACCGAGCGGAATCAGCTCGCGCACGCCGTCGAGGAGCTCCGCGAAGGACTCGGCGACGTCACCGACGTCGCCGCCAAGCTGCGGGCCAAGCTGCCCGTCGTCGCGGCCGGGGCACTCGGAGCAGGCTTCTTCCTCGCGGGTGGGATCGGCGCCACGATGCGTCTGTTCGCCCGCAAGGGCCGCGAGCGCTGATGGCAGGCGCGGCGGAAGCCCGGGTCGGGCAGACGCCGTCGAGCCCGCACAAGCTCTCCCGGCGCGAGTGGGTCGCGGTCTTCAAGCGCTCGTTCGGGGAGTTCCTCTCCGACGACTGCATGGGGCTCGCGCAGCAGATCGCCTTCAGCTCGCTCCTCGCCTTCTTCCCCGCCGTAATCTTCCTGGTCGGCCTGCTCGACCTCGTCGGCGCCTACGACACGCTCAACGAGTTCCTCGCTCCGATCGCGCCCGGCGACGTGCTGAAGACGATCGACACGCTGCAGGAGGACACGTCGAAGGGCGGCTCAGTACTCGCCTTCTTCGTCGGCGCCGCCGGTGCCACCTGGGCTGCGAGCGGGGCGATGGGCTCCGTGATCAAGGCGGTCAACCGCGCCTACGAGCGCGTCGAGACTCGTTCCTTCTGGAAGACGCGGATCATCGCGATCGTCCTGGTCGTGATGACGGGGCTCACGACCGCGGGGCTGCTGCTGCTGATCGTCTTCGGTGGCCCGCTCGGGAACGCGATCGCGAAACAGGCCCGTCTCGGCGGCGCCTTCGACCTGTTCTGGGCGATCGCCCGCTGGCCGATCGCGTTCGTCGCGATCCTGCTCTTCTTCTCGCTCGTCTACTACCTCGCCCCGAATGCCGACGTCCGCAACTGGAAGTGGGTCTCCCCGGGCTCGCTCGTCGGCGGCGCCACCTGGCTCGCCCTCTCGGGCCTGTTCGCGCTCTACACGAGCTTCTCCGACTCCTACTCGAAGACCTACGGCGCGCTTGCGAGCGGGATTGTGCTCCTGCTCTGGCTCAACTACTCGGCTTTCGCTCTGCTCTTCGGAGCGGAACTGAACTCCGAGCTCGAGGCCCAGGCGGAGATCCACGCCGCAGGTGGGCCCGACGCCGGTCTGACGAAGCCCTCGCGCCGGAGCTAGCGGACGACAGCGGTGCCGCGGAGCGTCTTCGGGCTCGCGTCGGAGACGTACAGGAGCGCACCGGCCTTCAGCGTCACCTTCCAGGTCACCGTGGTGGTCTGCGCAAGACCTGTCTTGCGGTTCACGCCCGGGCCGGTCAGATGGAAGTTGTGCGTCTTCGAGAGATCGCGCACCGTGATCGCGTACGCCCCGGGCTTGAGGGCGCGGGCTTTCGCGCCCGCCGCGGTCTTGAGGGCGATCGCGGGACCGGGGCCGACGACGGCCGTGAGTTTCGTCGCCTGGGCGGCCGGAGGCGTGGGCGGTGGGCCGGCGCCGACGTTGAACGTCCCGGTCATCGTCCCGGAGTGCGGGTCGCAGAGGAAGCGGTAGCGCCCGTCCTTGAACGTGACGGTGACCGTCTTCGAGCCGACCTCCTCGACGCCGGTCGTCTCCTCGACGCCCGGACCGGTCAGGTGGAAGTTGTGCTCCTCGGAGCGGTCGTCGATCACGAGCTGGTAGGTGCCCGCGTCGATCTGCTTGACCGGGAATCCGTCCGGTCCGAGGATCCGGATCGTGAAGCCCGGGCCGACGGTGGCGGTCAGCGGCCCGTCCGCGGCGAACGCGCCCGCGACGGCGACGCCGGCGGCGGCGAGTGCGGCGAGCAGGAGACCCCGGAGGAGCATCACCAGGACTCTACGCCTCCCGCTCCCGATCGGATTGGCGGGCGGCCGGATTGGCGCGATCGTGCCGATCCCGTAGAGTCGGTTTTCGTGGCCCTCGGACGCAACGCAAAGGCGGATCTGATCCGTCGGGTTCCGCTCTTCGCGCACTGCAGCCGCGCCGAACTCGCCGAGGTCGCCTCGATCGCGGACGAGATCGACGTCCCATCCGGCAAGGAGCTGATGCGGGAAGGCGATCGTGGCCGCGAGTTCTTCATCCTGCTCGAAGGATCGGCAGACGTCCGCCGCAAGGGCCGCAAGGTCAATTCGCTGAAGCCGAACGACTTCTTCGGCGAGATCGCGCTGATCTCGCGCTCGCCCCGGACTGCCACGGTGACGGCGACGGCGGACTCCCAGCTCCTCGTGATCACACCGAGCGCCTTCCGGGCGCTCCTCGATCACTCGCCGCGGATCCAGATCCGCGTGCTCGAGGCGCTGGCGGACCGCCTCGCTCCGACAGCCCTCTGATTTTCCCGCAGCGGACCCCTGAAGGGGCCGCCCGCGGCCCAAAACCATCCCCAGCGAGTCTTAGGCTCTGAGTTCGGCTCCGAACCGCTCGCCCAGGGCGGCGACGATCCTGGCCCGCAGCTCGGCCGCGTCATCATCCGAGAGCGTCCGTTCGGCCGACTGGAAGGCGAGCCTGATCGCGACCGACTTGCGACCCTCCCCCACCTGCTCCCCCCTGTAGACGTCGAAGACTCGAGCCTCGCGGAGCTCCGGTCCGGCCGCCTCGCGGGCGGCGGCGACGAGGGCGCCTGCCTCCACGTCCTCGGCAACCGCGACGGCGATGTCCTGGCGGACGAGCGGGAAGCCGATCACGTCCTCGTAGGTGACGGGCTCGCGCGCCGCTGCGACGAACTGCTCGAGGTCGAGCTCGAACGCGCCCCACTCGCCCTCGAGAGCGGCAGGATGGAGCTCGCCGACGGTGCCGGCTGCGGTCTGAGCCGCCTTGCCCGGGTGGAGGAGACCGTCCTCGGTCCGCGACCAGTCCGGTTCTGCTTTGAGCGTCCGGTAGAGCGCCTCGACGACGCCCTTGGCGCGACCGAAGCCGCCCTCGACGATCCCGGCCACGTGCACACGCTCGTGCGGAAGGTCGGTTCCGGCGAGATAGACCCGCGCGATCTCGAAGAGCGCGATCCGCTCGGCGCCGGCGTCGACGTTGCGGCGGGCGGCCTCGACGAGGCTCGGCAGGATCGACGTACGCAGCGTCGTCAGCTCGACCGAGATCGGCTCCGGGAGGCTCCAGGACCCTGAATCCGTCCCGGCGGGCCTGAGTGACGGCGTGTAGGTCTCGGCGAATCCGAGCCCGACGAGCGCGTCCTCGACGCGGCGGCGCAGGCCCTGCTCGCGGGTGAGGGTGCCGAACATCGCACGGCGGGAAGGGAGCGTGAACGGGACCTCGTCGAGCCGGAACCGGGCCACCTCCTCCACCACGTCGATCTCGCGGGTGATGTCCCGGGCCCGCCAGGTCGGTGCGACAACCTGCTCGCCGTCCAGGCCGAAGCCGAGCCGCTCGAGGAGCCCGTACTGGACGTCGGGG
>DATLXM010000075.1:0-12001 GCA_035575835.1 Gaiellaceae bacterium | reverse complement strand
GTTTCCCGCCAACCAGGGCCTCTACCAGGGCCCGACGCTGATCAACAACGTCGAGACGCTGTGCAACACCCCGGCGATCATCGAGAAGGGTGCCGAGTGGTTCGCGGCGATGGGAGTCGACAAGTCGAAGGGGACGAAGCTGGTCTCGGTGTCGGGCAACGTGCAGCGGCCGGGGAACTTCGAGGTCGAGCTCGGCATCCCCGTGCGCGAGATCATCTACGGCCTGGCCGGAGGCCCGCCCGAGGGGCGTGACCTCAAGTGCTTCTTCCCCGGCGGCTCGTCGGCGCCGGTGTTGACCAAGGAGCACCTCGACCTGCCCTTCACCTACGAGGCGATGGCCGAGGCCGGATCGATGCTCGGCACGGCCTCGATGATCGTGGTCGACGACTCCCAGCCGCTGGTCCCGCTCGCGTTGCGCCTCGCCGGCTTCTACCGCCACGAGAGCTGTGGCAAGTGCGTGCCCTGCCGCGAGGGCACCACCTGGACGGTCTCGATGCTGGAGCGCATCGACTGCGGCGAGGCGACGCCGATGGACCTCGAGATCATGGCCGAGGTCCAGCAGAACATCATCGGCAACTGCCTGTGCGTGCTCGGGGACTCGATGGCGATGCCGATCGGCTCGATGATCAAGCACTTCCGCGGCGAGTTCGAGCAGCACATCGAGGACGCGCGGGTGGCCAACGACCTCGCGCACCTCCCCGCCCAGGGGGCGGGCGAGCTGGCCGCCGCCGCCGAGGCCGGGCCGGTCTAGGGCACGATGGCCCGCCCGGAGATCAAGCAGATCTCGTTCGAGATCGACGGACGCGAGATCACCGCGCCGGAGGGCTCGATGCTCGTCGACGCCGCGAAGGGCGGCGACGTCGAGATCCCGTACTTCTGCTACGAGCCCAAGCTCGGCCAGCCCGTCGGGGCATGCCGCATGTGCCTCGTCGAGATCGAGGGCATCCCCCAGCTGCAGACCTCCTGCTCGACGCCCGTACGCGACGGCATGGTCGTCAACACCACCTCCGACCGCGTCAAGTCCGCCCAGAACGCGATCGTCGAGTTCCTGCTGGTCAACCATCCGCTCGACTGCCCGGTCTGCGACAAGGGCGGCGAGTGCCCGCTCCAGGACCTGACGTTCAGGTACGGCCCGGGCCAGACCCGGATGACTTTTCCGAAGCGCACGTTCGACAAGCCGATCCCGATCTCGCCCACGATCGCGCTCGACCGCGAACGCTGCATCCTCTGCTACCGCTGCACCCGCTTCTCGGAGAGCGTCGCCGAGGACGGCCAACTCGTGGCCCGGAACCGCGGTGCGATGTCGATGATCACCACCTTCGAGAACGAGCCCTACCGCGCCCCGTTCAGCGGCAACGTGATCGAGCTCTGCCCGGTCGGTGCGCTCACCTCGACCCAGTACCGCTTCGAGGCCAGACCGTGGGAGATCCAGAACGTGCCCACCGTCTGCGGCCTCTGCCCCGTCGGCTGCAACATCAGCGCGACCACACGCGAGGGCAAGGTCAAGCGGATCCTCTCTCGCAACCACCCCGAGGTCGACATGGGCTGGCTCTGTGACAAGGGCCGCTTCGCCTACCCGCACCTCTACGCCGAAGACCGGATCACGACGCCGCTCGAGCGCGTCCGCCGGCGCGGCTTCGGCGAGATCTCGTGGGACGACGCGCTCGACCGCGCCGAGGCGCTCCTCCGCGGGGCGGGTGGCCGGATCGTGACCGCGCTCTCCGGCTCGGAGACGGTCGAGCAGGCCTACGCGCTCGGCCGCCTCCTCCGGGAAGGGCTCGGCGCCCACTCAGCGGTCCTGCCCGAGGCGACCTCCTCCGCGCTCGACGCCTTCCGCGCCCCGCTCTCCACGATCGGACACGCGAAGCTCGTCGTCGTGATCGGCGAGGAACGGGTCGCCGACCGCGCCCCGATCGTCGAGCTCTGGATCAAGCAGGCTCGGCGAAACGGCGGCGAGGTGATCGAGCAGGCCGAGGCGACGCTCGACCCGGAGCTCGAGAGCCGCCTGCGCGCGTCCGACTCCGCGGTGCTGATCTGGTCCGGTCGCGGCGGTGGGGGCGGCGCCCGGCTCGCCGAGCTCGCGCACTCGCTCGGCTTCGACGGCAAGCCCGGGTGCGCCGCCTTCCAGCTGCCCGCAACCCCGAACGGACGCGGAGTCGCCGAGGCTTGGGCTGCAGCGGCGGACGGCGACGAGGAGAACCCGGAGCCGATCGGGCTCCTGATCGTCTCCGGCGACGAGGCCGCATCCGACCCCGCCGTCCGCGCGCTCGCCGAGAGGGCCGAGCACGTGGTCGCCCTGACGATGTATCAGGGCCTCGCTCTCGGCTGGGCAGACCTCGTTCTGCCCGGCACGAGCTATCTCGAGCGCGACGGCTCCTTCGTCAATCTCGAAGGGCGAGTCCAGCGCCTCCGCCGGAGCGTGATCCCTCCCGTCCCCGACGAGCTCGCATGGATCTCGAAGCTCGCCGAACGCTTCGGCGTCGAGCTCTCGCCGCACGCCTCGCTCGTGTTCGCGGAGCTCTCCGAGAGAGTCGCCACCACGCTCAGCTTCGGCGAGGTCGGCGAGCGCGCTCCGCTGGCCGCCCGTACCCCCTACGAGGCGCCCGCACCCGCGTCGTCACCCGCCTCCCCTCCGGCCGCGGACACGCCCGAGCACTTCCTCGGCAACCTGCGCCTGCTCCGCTACCGGCCGCTTTTCTCCGGCCCCGCGGTCGAGCGCGTACCCGAGCTTCGGTTCCAGCGTCCGGCCGCCGAGGTCGAGCTCGCCTACGACGACGCGCAGCGCCGCCAGATCGCGAACGGCGACCCGGTCACGGTTCGCTCGAACGGCACGTCGGTGGAACTGCAGGCCCGGGTCAGCCGCGCCCTCACGGCGGGCACCGTCCGCGTCGCCGAGGAGCACGCCGCCGACCTCCATCGCGACGTCGAGGTGGTGAAGTCGCCATGACCGAGCCCTGGTGGATCTCGGCGATCAAGGCGGTGATCATCATCAACCTCGTCCTCGTCGGCTTCGCCTACCTGACCCTGGCCGAGCGGAAGATCATGGGCCGGATGCAGCAGCGCTACGGCCCCAACCGGGCGGGCCCCTTCGGGCTTCTGCAGCCCGCCGCCGACCTGATGAAGCTGATCCGGAAGGAAAGCTTCTTCCCCGCCTCCGCGGTGGACGCGCTCTATATCGCCTCCCCGTTCGTGGCCGCGTTCACGGCGCTCTCGACCTTCTCGGTGATCCCGTTCGGGCCGGGCTGGGAGATCTTCGGCTACCAGGTCGACGGTCAGGTCGTGGACGTCCCGATCTCCCTGATCCTGATCTTCGCGATCGGCTCGATCGGCACCTTCGGCTTCATCGTCGCCGGCTGGGCCTCAGACTCGAAGTTCGCCCTCCTCGGGGCGATGCGCACCTGCGCACAGCTCGTCTCCTACGAGGTCTCGCTCGCGCTCAGCGTCCTCGGCGTCATCCTGATGGCGCAGTCGCTTTCGCTGACCGAGATCGTGGCGGGCCAGGACGGCACCTGGTGGTACATCGTGCCGCAGTTCGTCGGCTTCGTCGTCTTCCTCCTGGCCGGGACCGCGGAGACCGCTCGGGCGCCGTTCGACCTCCCGGAGGCCGAGCAGGAACTCGTTGCCGGGTACCACACCGAGTACGGCGGGATGCGCTTCGGTCTCTTCACGATGAGCGAGTACATCAACCTGATCACGCTCTCGGGCCTCGCCGTGACGCTCTTCCTCGGCGGCTGGCACTTCTTCGTCCTCGACTGGCTCGGACCGCTCTGGTTCATCCTGAAGCTGCTCGTCCTCCTCTTCCTCTTCATCTGGATCCGGACGACGCTCCCCCGCCTGCGCTACGACCAGCTGATGCGCTTCGGCTGGAAGGTGCTCCTCCCCGTCGCGACCCTGAACGCCGTCGTGACCGCGATCCTGGTGGTGGCGCTGTGAGCGTAGGCTCGACGGAGCTCACCCAGGAGCGGAGGTGCCGGTTTTGCCGGCGCCGGGAGCGGGAACAATGAGCCCTTCAGGCTGGGGAACCCCGAAGGGCTTCGCCGTGACCTTCCGGCAGATCTTCAAGAAGCCGGTCACCGAGCAGTACCCGGAGTACAAGCGCCCGATCTACCCGCGCTTCCGCGGCCGGCACCGGCTGAACGTGCACGAGAACGGCCTGGAGAAGTGCGTCGGCTGCTCGCTCTGCGCCGCCGCCTGCCCGGCCGACTGCATTCGCGTCGTCCCGGCGGAGAACACCCCCGAGAATCGCGTCTCGGCAGGCGAGCGCTACGCACGGATCTACGAGATCAACCTCAGCCGCTGCATCTTCTGCGGCTACTGCGAGCTGGCGTGCCCCTTCGACGCGATCACCCTGGGGAACGAGTTCGAGATCTCCGAGTACTCGCGCGACGACCTGATCTACACGAAGGACATGCTGCTCGCGCCGCCGATGAAGCGTGTCCCGGTCGCCGACGCAGCCCTGTACGACACGCCGATCCCCGCCTACAAGACCTCCAGCTGATGGGCGACATCCTCGTCTGGGCGATCTGGATCCTGGCCGCCGGCGCCTGCCTCGGCTCGGGGATCGCGGTCGTCTCGTTCGGCAACCCGTTCTTCTCGGCGCTCGCGCTGATCGGAAACCTCGCCTCGCTCGCCGTCCTCTTCCTGCTCGCCTCGGCCGAGTTCCTCGCCGCCGCGCAGGTGCTCGTCTACGCGGGTGCCGTGATGGTGATGTTCCTCTTCGTGATCGCCTACCTCGGCGGCCGCGCCGACACGCCCTTCGAAGGTGGGCCGACCTGGGTGTCGGCCGGTGCGGTCGTCGCCGCGACCGCGCTCCTCGTCGAGATCGTCGTCGTGATCGGGCTCAAGGCCGGCGACGCGCTCTCCCAAGAGGCCGACATCGAGCGCTCGTTCGGCAGCCCCGCCGAGATCGGTCGCCTCTTCCTGACCGATCACCTGCTCGCGTTCGAGATCACCTCGATCGTGCTCCTGGTCGCGGCGATCGGCGGGGTCATCCTCGGAACCAAGACGCGGGACGAAGACGAGCTCGACCGCCTGGGGGAGTCGGCATGAGAGGCCCCGACGTCTCCTGGTACCTGATCGTCAGCGCGATCCTCTTCTCGATCGGTGTGCTCGGCGTGATCCTGCGCCGGAGTCCCCTGATCGTGCTGCTCTCACTCGAGATCATGCTCAACGCCGCGAACCTCGCCCTGATCTCGTTCGCGCGCCTGCACGGCGACCACGACGGCCAGATCTTCGCGCTCGCCGTGATGGCCGTCGCCGCCTCCGAGGTCGTGGTCGGGCTCGGCCTGATCGTCGCGGTCGCTCGCCGGAAGCTCGTTCTCGACGTCGACCGGTTCCGGGTGCTCAGAGGATGAAGCCGGATTCGATGAGGCAGCGCAGATGACCCAGGGAGCCTGGCTCTGCCTGCTCGCCCCGCTCGGGGGCGCCTGGGCGATCACCGTCATGGGCGACTCGATCTCGCGGCGCACGGCCGCGTGGATCTCCACGATCTCCGTCTTCACGGCGTTCGCCGGTGCCCTCGTCTCGTTCGTGGCCCTGCTCCGCAAGGGTGCGGAGGAGCGCGAGACGATGACGACCGCCTGGACGTGGCTCTCGACGGGCAGCTTCGACGTCGGGCTCTCGCTCCTGATCGACCCGCTCTCGGTGACGATGATGCTGATCGTCTCGGGAGTCGGCGGGCTGATCGTCCTCTACTCGGTCGGGTACATGGAGGGCGACCCCGAGGAGCGGCGCTACTTCGCCTACATGTCGTTCTTCGTCTTCTCGATGCTCCTGCTCGTGCAGGCCGGGAACTTCCTGATCCTGCTCGTCGGCTGGGGCCTCGTCGGGCTCGCGTCCTACCTCCTGATCGGCTTCTGGCACAACCGGCCCGAAGCCGTCGCGGCCGCCAAGAAGGCGTTCATCATGAACGCGTTCGGCGACGCGACGATGGCGCTCGCCTTCTTCGTCCTGATCTGGCAGACCGGGACGCTCGAGTTCGCGCCGGCCTTCGCGGGCGCGGCCGACCTCTCCTCGACGGCGCTCAATCTCGTCGCGCTCGGCCTCCTCGGCGGTGCGGTCGCGAAATCTGCTCAGATCCCGCTCCACACCTGGCTTCCGGACGCGATGGAGGGGCCGACCCCCGTCTCGGCGCTGATCCACGCGGCCACGATGGTCACCGCCGGGGTCTATCTGATCGTCCGCGCGCACCCGATATTCGAGCTGGCGCCGTCGATCCAGGATCTCGCAGCCGGACTCGGCGCGATCACGCTCCTCGTGGCCGGGTTCGTCGCGCTCGTCCAGACGGACATCAAACGGGTGATCGCCTACTCGACGATGTCGCAGATCGGCTACATGTTCCTGGCCGTCGGGCTCGGCGCGTACTCGAACGGGATGTTCCACCTGATGACGCACGCCTTCTTCAAGGCGCTGCTCTTCATGGCGGCCGGGCTCGTGATCCACCACCTCGCCGGGGAGCAGGACATCCGGAAGATGGGCGGGGTGCGCCGGATCATGCCGCGCACGTACATCGCCTTCCTGATCGGCTCGCTCGCGCTCGTGGGGATCCCGCCACTCTCCGGCTTCTTCTCGAAGGACTCGATCCTCGCGGCCGCACTCGCGAGCGGCGGCTACGGGCAAGTCCTCTTCGCGTTCGGCCTCGTCGGAGCCCTGCTCACCGGGCTCTACACCTTCCGGCTCTTCTTCATCGTCTTCCGCGGTGAGCCCTCACCGCTCGTCGAGGAGCACGCGCACGGCCACCACGGGGAGGGGCCGTGGACGATGACCGTCCCCGTCGCGGTGCTGACGCTCCTCGCCGTGATCGGCGGCTGGATCCAGATCGCCGGCCTCTGGCACTACTTCGGCGATTGGCTCCACGACGTTGCCGAGCCGCTCGTCGAGCCGACAGTGACCCAGGACTACATCGCGAGCGCGCTCGCCGTCGGGCTCGGGCTCGCCGGAATGGCGATCGCCTGGATCTTCTACGCAGCGCCACGGCGGCGCCCGCTGCCGCGGCTGGCCGCGGCGCGCGACATCCTGGAGCACAAGTTCTACTTCGACGAGCTCTACGACGCGGTCTTCTACAAGCCAGCCGTGTGGATCTCGGCCCAGGGGAAGCGGTTCGTCGAGGATCCGCTGATCGGCGGCTCGATCACGGGCGTGACGAGCGGCGCCCGCCGCGCCGGCGGCGCGCTCGGGGAGGCGCAGACCGGCTACCTCCGTACCTACGC
The DNA here is from genome assembly GCA_035575835.1 of Gaiellaceae bacterium. Taxonomy (GTDB): domain Bacteria; phylum Actinomycetota; class Thermoleophilia; order Gaiellales; family Gaiellaceae; genus Gaiellasilicea. The sequence goes on along the minus strand of DATLXM010000075.1, from coordinate 4,793 downwards.
GCTCGCGATCGCCGGTGCCGTCGCCGTCCTGATCGTCGTCTTCGTCGCGGTCCAATGAGGATCGGTCGATGACGACCGCGCTGATCGCCCTCCCGCTGCTCGGCGCCCTGCTCGTCTGGGTGCTTCCGTTCTCCGGCCGGATCTCGGGGATCCTCGCGACGTTCGTCGCCCTCGCCGAGGTCGCGCTCTGGGCCGTGATCGTCGCGCGCTTCGATTTCGGCCAGAACCTCCAGCTCGAGGATCGCCAGAGCTGGTTCGCCGACCTCGGCGTCTCCTATCACGTCGGCTTCTTCGGCTTCTCGCTCTGGCTCGCCGGGCTCGCGGTCGTCGTCTGTGCCGCAACGATCGCCTATGCGACCTGGGCAGACCGCGAGCGGGCTCGCGCCTACCACGGGCTGCTGCTCTTCCTGACCGGCTCGATCGTCGGCGTCTTCGCGGCCCAGGACCTGCTCGTCTTCTACGTCTTCTTCGAGGCGATGCTGATCCCGCTCTACGTGCTGATCGGGGTCTGGGGCGGGGAGCGGAGGGCCCTCGCGACGCTCAAGTTCGTGATCTACACGATGGCCGGGTCGCTCCTGATGCTCGCCTCGATCGTGGCCTTCGGGCTCTCGCAGGGGAGCTTCGACCTCGTCGACTCGGGCTTCTCCGACAACAACTGGATCTTCCTCGGCTTCCTCGCCGCCTTCGCGGTCAAGGCGCCGCTCTTCCCGTTCCACGGCTGGCTGATCGACGCCTACCGCGAGGCGCCCTCCGAGGTCTCGGCGATCCTCTCGGGGGTCGTCTCGAAGGCCGCGGTCTACGGTCTCTTCCGGATCACGATCGCGAAGTTCCCGGAGCCCGTCGAGGACTTCCAGACCCCGATCCTGATCCTGGCCACGATCGGGCTGGTCTACGCCTCGCTGCTCGCCTTCCGCGCGCGCGACCTCCGCTCTGTGACCGCGTACTCGTCGATGGCGCAGATGGGTCTGATCGTGCTGGGCCTCTTCTCGCTCAACGAGCTCGGGGTCAACGGCGCGATCCTCCAGTCGGTCGCGCACGGGCTCGTCTCGGCGACGCTCTTCCTGCTCGCCGGGATGCTCGAGACTCGTACCGGCACGAGCACGTTCGCGCGCCTCGGCGGAATGGCGCGAGGGCGACCCGCGCTCGCGACCGTGCTGCTCGTCGTCGGGGTGATCGCGCTCGCCGTCCCCGGCTCGGTCGCCTTTGCGGGCGAGTTCCTGATCCTGGCCGGGATCTACGACGAGGGTTGGTGGTGGGCCGCGATCGGCGCCGGCGCGATCGTGCTCGCCGCGATGTACATACTCCGCCTGATCTCGGCCGTGCTCCATCGCGCCCGTGGCGAGTCCGTGCGCGAGGAGGCGCACGACCTCCACTGGCAGGAGCTCGCGATCGTCGTCCCGCTCGTGGCAGGCCTGCTCTTCCTCTCGGCCTGGCCCGCCTCGATCTCCGAGCGCAACTTCCCCACCAGGAACAGTGAGGCGGGGCCGTGATCGACACCCCGACCGTCGACTGGCTCGCGCTCTCGCCCACGCTCGCGCTCCTCGGCGCCGCGGGCGTCGCCCTCCTGGCCGCCGTCATAGGGCCCGAGTGGTTCCGGCGCGCGTTCGCGGGGTTCGTCGCCTTCGCCGGCTTCGTCACCGCGGGTGTCCTCGCCGGAGTGCTCCTCGAGCGGAGCCCCGGCTCGGAACGGCTCCTGAACGAGTCGATGACGCGCGACCGCTGGGGGGCGCTCGCGGCGATCGTGATCGCCGGCGCTGGGGCGCTTTCCGTCCTCGTCTCCTGGGGCGAGAAGCGGCGCGACCACAGCGGCGAGTACTACGCCCTCCTCGCCGCTGCGGGTGGCGGAATGGTCTTCTTCGTCGGCGCCTCGAACCTGATGACGCTCTTCCTCGGGCTCGAATGGTTCTCGATCGCGCTCTACATCATGTGCGCGCTCGACACCCATCGGGCCACCTCGCTCGAGGCCGGGCTCAAGTACCTGATCGTGGGCAGCTTCGGCTCGGGAATCCTCCTCTTCGGCTCGGCGCTCGTCTACGGCGCGACCGGGGAGCTCGGCTTCGCCTCGATCGCCGCGGCGGGCGCAAACGAGGACTATCTCCTGCTCGCCGGGCTCGCGATGATCATCGCCGGGCTGGGCTTCAAGGTCTCGGCGGCGCCGTTCCACATGTGGACGCCGGACGTCTACCAGGGCGCGCCCACCTCGGTGACGGCCTTCATGTCGGCCGCGACGAAGGTGGCTGCGCTCGTCCTGGCGATGCGGATCCTCACTGTCGCGTTCCCCGAGCAGGAACATCTCTGGACGGTCGCGATCGCGGTGATCGCCATCGTCTCGCTCGCGGTGGGGAACATCGCGGCGCTCGTCCAGCGCGACCTCAAACGGCTGCTCGCGTACTCGTCCGTCTCGCACGCCGGGTTCATGCTGATCGCGGTCGCCGCGAACAGCGACCTCGGCGGCAAGGCGCTCCTCTACTACCTGATCCCCTACAGCGCGATGTCCGTCGGCTCGTTCGCCGTCGTCGCGGCGCGTGAGCGGGAGCTCGGCGTGCCGGTGACGCTCGACAACTTCGGCGGCTTCCTCTGGGAGCGGCCGTTCCTCGGCGCGTCGATGTGGGTCTTCCTGCTCGGCTTCATGGGCATGCCCCTGACCGGCGGCCTGATCGGCAAGTTCTACGTCTTCTCGGCCGCCTATCGCGCGGGCTGGTGGTGGCTCGTCCTCGCCGGCGTGATCGCAACCGCGATCTCGCTCTACTACTACCTCCGCGTCGCACTCGCGATGTGGACACGGCCGGAGCCCCGGCTGCAACCGGCGATCGCGGGCGGCTCACCGCCACGCGACCCCCTGCTCGTGTCCGCGGTCTTCCTCTCGCTCGTGGTCACGGTCGGCTCGTTCTTCTTCGTCGGGCCGCTGATCGACCTGGCCGAGAACGCCGCAGCCTCACTGCCCTTCTGACTCTGGGCTTCTAGCGCTGCTTCAGGGCTGCGCGGAGACCGCGCGGCACGGCGGCGGTCGCCGCGAGCAGCGCCTGGGCTGCGAAGAGAACGAGGCAGACGATCACGCACGTGACTCCGATCGCCGGCGGCGGGCCATCGACGAGGAGCGGGGCGCGGACTGCGGTGCCGAGGAGCACGAAGGGCAGGACGAGCGCCGAGAGCGCGGCGAGCCCGCGGTCGACAGGCTCCGCGGCGCTGCCGTCGAGGATCGCGCCGAGCGCAAGGAGCGCTGCGACGGCGCCGACCGGCACGGCCGCGACGAGGGCGTAATAGGCGAGCGAATGAGCGCCGGCCGCATCGGCGAGGGCGGCCGCGAGGACGAGTGCGACGGTGAGGAGACGCGTCATGCGCCGATCTTCGCCGTCACGGCGGACGGTCCTCTAGTCTCTCCTCATGGCGACCAACGGAACTCTCACGTGGCTCGGACACGCGGCCTTCCGACTCGACACCCCGGGCGGCAAGCGGATCTACATCGATCCGTTCCTGAACGGCAACCCCAAGTGCCCGGAAGCTGAGCAGGAGCCCGAGCGCGTCGACGCGATCTTCCTCACGCACGGTCACGGCGATCACGTCGGCGACACGCTCGCGCTCTGGAAGCAGCACTCGTGCCCGGTCGTCGCCCAGGTCGAGCTCCGCGGCTGGCTGACGTCGCAGGGGCTCGACGACGACATGCGGCTCTCCCCGAACAAGGGAGGAACCCTGGAGGTCGTCGGCGTCAAGCTGACGCTGACGAACGCCTTTCATTCCTCGAGCGCGGCGAGCGACTCGTACATGGGCGGGACGTACACCGGCGAATCGTGCGGGCTCGTGGTCGAGCTCGAGAACGGCTACACGGTCTACTTCGCCGGCGACACCTGCGTCTTCGGGGACATGGCTCTGATCGCTCGGATCTACGAGCCGGACATCGTCGTCCTCCCGATTGGCGACCACTTCACGATGGGCCCACGCGAGGCGGCGGTAGCGCTCGAGCTCCTCGGCGCAACGCGCTGCGTCCCCTCGCACTACGCGACCTTCCCGCTCCTGACCGGCACGCCCGAGAAGCTACGCGAGCTTGCGCCCGGAGTCACCGTCGAGGCCCCCGAGCCCGGAGGCTCGGTCGAGCTGTGAGAGAGCGCTGGTTCGGGAAGACGGGCCGGCGAGTGCCGGAACGGGCGCTCGAGGGCTCGCTCGAGCTCGGGGATGCGCTCGTCCTCGACGACGTGTCCGATCTCGACGGGCTGCGCGCCGCCCACGAGGCGGGGACGCCCGTGGTCGTGCGCGCCTTCTCGCCCGAGGCCGTCCGCGCGGCGCTCTCCAGGCCGGAGGTCGCATCGGTCGTCGTGACGGACGAGAAGCTCCTCGCGCTCGATCTCAGGGAGCTGACCTACGGCTAGGCCGATCAGCACCTACTCGATCGTCGCGTGCGACCTCGACGCAGGCCAGTGGGGCGTCGCCGTGCAGTCGAAGTTCCTGGCGGTCGGATCCGTGGTGCCGTGGGCCGAGCCCGGTGTCGGAGCGGTGGCGACGCAGTCCTACGCGAACCCGCGCTACGGGCCGGACGGGTTGGCGCTCCTGCGGCAAGGGCTCCCCGCGAAGGAGGTCGTGCGCCGTCTGACCGAGGCCGACGAGGAGCGCGAGAGCCGCCAGCTCGGCGTCGTCGACGGCGAAGGACGGGCGGCCAGCTTCACCGGCGACGAGTGTCACGACTGGGCCGGTGGACGCACCGGGGAGGGCTATGCGGCTCAGGGGAACATCCTCGTCTCCGCCGAGACCGTCGACGCGCTCGCGGAGACCTTCGAGGCCGGGAGCGGCCCCCTCGCCGA
>DATLXM010000074.1:0-3407 GCA_035575835.1 Gaiellaceae bacterium | reverse complement strand
CGGGGCCACACGCGTGGGCGCGGGCTGCGTCGTCGGCCCCCAGACGACGCTGCTCGACACGATCCTCGGCGACGAGGTCCGCGTCGTCCACTCCTACGCGACGGGCGCGATCGCGCAGGACGGCGTCAGCGTCGGGCCCTTCGCCTACCTGCGCCCGGGAACGGTCCTGCGGACCGGCGCGAAGATCGGGACGTTCGTCGAGGTCAAGAACTCGGACATCGGCCCAGGGACGAAGGTGCCGCACCTCAGCTACATCGGTGACGCGGACGTCGGCGGGGGCTCGAATCTCGGGGCCGGAACGATCACCGCGAACTACGACGGGCGCCGGAAGCACCGCACGACGATCGGCACGGGGGTGAAGGGGTCCATCCACACCTCCTACGTCGCTCCGGTGACCGTCGGCGACGGGGCCTGGACCGCGGCGGGCTCGGTCATCACCGAAGACGTGCCGCCCGGCGCGCTCGGCGTGGCCCGCGCGCGCCAGCGCAACGTTCAGGACTATGCTGCGCGCTCGGAGCCGAAGACCTCGTGACGACGACCTCCCTCTCCCTCGCCACCGTCGCGCGTGACCTCTACGAGGCCTCGCCGGCGCCTCCGACGAGCTTGCCGTTCGAGTCCGACAAGCGGCTCATGCTCTTCTCGGGGCGGGCCAACCCGGAGCTTGCGCACCGCATCGCGAACAAGCTCGGCGTCGAGCTCGGTCCCGTCACGCTCAAGACGTTCTCCTCCGGCGAGGTCTACTGCCGCTACGAGGAATCGATCCGCGGCGCAGACGTCTTCATCGTCCAGCCCACGTGCGGCAATCCCGTGACGGGGGTGACGCCGAACGACGCGCTCATGGAGCTCCTGGTGATGATCGACGCGGCGGTCGGCGCCTCGGCGCACCGCGTCATCGCCGTCATGCCCTGGTACGGCTACTCCCGCCAGGACAAGAAGAGCGCGCCGCGCGAGCCGATCTCCGCCCGCCTCGTCGCGCGCATGCTCGAGTCCGCGGGCGCGGACCGCGTGCTCACCATGGACCTGCACGCCGGCCAGGTCCAGGGCTTCTTCCAGGTCCCGCTGGACCACATGACCGCGACGATGATGCTCACGCAGTACTTCAATGACATGCACCTCGACGACCTCGTCGTCGTCTCGCCCGACGCGGGCCGCGTGAAGCTGAACAAGAACTTCGCCTCGAAGGTCGGCGCGGGCCTCGCGATCCTCAACAAGGAGCGTCCGGCGCAGCAGGTCGCAGAGATCACCTCGGTCATCGGCGACGTCGCGGGCAAGACGGCCGTCATCGTCGACGACATCATCGACACGGCCGGCACGCTGCGCGCAGCGGGCGAGACCGTCCTGGCGAGCGGCGCGAAAAGCGTCTATGCCGCCGCCACCCACGCGGTCTTCTCCGGCAACGCGTTTCAGAACCTCGCCGCGAGCCCCTTCCAGCAGATCGTCGTCACGGACACGATCCCCCTGCGCCCCGGCGCCCCGGACAACGTCCGCGTGCTGTCTTGCGCCGACCTCCTGACGGATTCCATCCGCCGCATCTTCACCGACGACTCGGTCTCCGAGGTCTTCGGCGGCGAGAACCAGCTCTTCTAGGCCTGCTGCCGATGAGCGCTGGTCCGTTGCAAAGCGCGCGACAGTGGGCGCAACAAGTCGGGCTCATGCGTTGGCGGTCAGGTAGGCGTCGAGCAGGCCGGCTGCTTCTCCGAACCGGGCGTTAGGTGCGCGTATCGGGTGAGCGTGATCGCCACCGAACTGTGAGCCCCGTACCGGCGGGACCCTGTAGGTCGCGGGCTCATGTCTCGACAGCGCGACCGCGCGCATCCGCCCGCGTCGTGCTCGAACGCCACCAAGTCCTGCGGCCCCTGCGCGCTGGAAGAACGCGCCACGTCAGGCGGCGTGGTCCATGCTGCGACTCATCGACGACCGGCGGCGATGGCTCCGTGCCCACCCGATCGAAGTCGTCACGGCGCGACCGGCCTTGCGACGACGAGAGCCTCGTCGGTCAGAGGGCGGCGAAGGTGCGACAGGGCTACGTGGATGCAAGGCGGCGATCGAGGTTGTCCCGTAGCTCGTAGAACTTGAAGTGGTGGCGGTCCTCCGCCTTGTCCGCTCCTGCTGGGAGCGTGGCGAGTGCGAATCAGTCCATCAAGACGAAGGAGAGGACCGCCATGAAGAACGTAGAGGAGACGGCCGACGCGATCGGCCAGTCGAAGTTCGACGCGCTGCCTGAGCGGGTGCAGTAGGCGCTTGGCGAGTTGGCCGGTGCGGCGAAGGAGGGCCTGCTGGCCTTGAGCGTCGGGGTCGGGCTCGGCGTGCTGACGGAGCTGATGGCCGAGGAGGTCGAGGACGTGGTCGGCACGAAGGGCCGCCACGACGCCGACCGCGTCGCCGTCCGTCACGGGCACGCGGCCGGGCAGGTCACTCTCGGTGGCCGGCGCGTGCCGCTCGAGCGTCCGCGGGTGCGTGCGAGCGACGGCACCGGGGAGGTGACGATGACGACCTACGCGCACTTCGTCGACCGCGACCCGCTGACGAAGGTGGTGCTCGAGCAGATGCTCGCCGGCGTCAGCACGCGCAGGTTCTCGCGCACGCGTGAGCCCGTCGGCCAGGACGTGCTCGACCGGGAGCGCTCGAGCTCGAAGTCGGCCGTCAGCCGCGAGTTCGTCGGGCGGACCGGCGAGCACCTGCGCGCGCTGATGTCGCGCAGCTTGGCCGACGTTCGGCTGGCGGCGCTGATGCTCGACGGCCTCGAGCTCAAGGGCCGCTGCTGCGTGGTCGCGCTCGGCGTCACGACCGACGGCGTCAAGGTCCCGCTCGGGCTCTGGGACGGCTCGACGGAGAACAAGCGCGTCTGCGTCGAGCTGCTCGCGAACCTCGTCGACCGCGGCCTGGACTGCGATCAGGGCGTGCTGGTCGTCCTCGACGGCAGCAAGGCGCTGCGCGCGGCCGTCAACGCGGTCTTTGGCCCCGTCCCCGTCCAGCGATGCGTCCGGCACAAGGAACGCAACGTCCTGGACCACCTGCCCGAACGCGACCGGCCCACGGTCAAGCGCAAGCTGCGAGCGGCCTGGAAGCTCGCCAACCATGAGGCCGCGATTGAGCGCCTCGAAGCGCTCGCGGGCGAGCTCGCGCACCACCACCCCGGCGCCGCGGCGTCGCTGCGCGAGGGCCTGGCCGAGACCGTCACGTTGCAGCGCCTGCGCGTCGATGAGCAGCTCTGGCGCGCGCTCTCCTCGACCAACCCGATCGAGTCGATGATCGGCATCTGCCGCGCCCCCTCGCGCAACGTCAAGCGCTGGCAGAACGGCGACATGTGTCTGCGCTGGACTGCGGCCGGGATGCTCGAAGCCGAAGCGCAGTTCCGCAAGATCATCGGCTACCAGCACCTCGCCGCCCTCGCGCTGGCCGTCGAA
>DATLXM010000073.1:0-17242 GCA_035575835.1 Gaiellaceae bacterium | reverse complement strand
CGGATCGCTCGGACGGTAGCTCGCAAACACGATCTTGCTGCCGTCGGGTGACCAGTTGCCGAAGAAGTCGTCGACGGCGCCGGCGAGGACCGGCCGCTGGTCGCTGCCGTCCGCGTTCATGGCGTAGATGTCGTAGTCGGTTTCGTCGGGCGCGAGTATGAGCCCCGAGGTGAAGGCGATCTTCTTCCCGTCGGGCGACCACTGCGGATCGCTGTTCAAGCGGGAAGCGGTCGTCGTCGTCAGCGGCGTCTCCCCGCTTCCGTCGACGTTGATGACGAAGATGTCGGAGTTCGCGCGATACGCGGTGAACGCGATGCGGGTGCCGTCGGGCGACCAGGCGGGTTCGTCCCGGGAGCGAGACGTTGGCGCGATGCGTCTGATATCGCTGCCGTCCGCGTTCATGACGTAGATGTCGGGCCTCCCATTCCCTCCCTCCCGCTCGCTCGCGAACGCGATCTTCTTCCCGTCGGGCGACCACGTGGGGTGGTAATCGTCCTCGAGATGGGAGGTCAGCGCTGTCACGCCGCTGCCGTCGAAGTTCATGACGTAGATCTCGGTGGCTCTGCCGTCTTCGCCCTCGCTCGGAGTTCTCCCCGTGTGGCGCACGAACGCGATCTTCCTTCCGTCCGGCGACCAGACCGGGTCGATTCCGGTCGTCAACGGCGTGAGCGCGCTGCCGTCGAGGTTCGTCGAGAAGATGTTATAGCCGTCGCGCTCCAAGCGCTGGAAGGCGACCTTCCCGTTGCTTCCGGGGTAGGCGGCGAAGGCCGACGGCGCGCGGAGGAGGCCGCCGGGCGCGGCGGCCACCGCAAGCACGATCGCCGCAGCGATGACTGCTCGGGCGCTTCCGGGGCTGAGCGCGCATTAGCTGCGATCGCCGCACGCAGCCCATGGTACTCCGAAAAACGCGCGCGCAATGGGGTCCATTCCGCGGTCGAAATCGCGCGTGTCGCTTCCAGTACCGCGGTGAGCCTGGCGATCTTCTATGGGCCGTTCTAGGCGTCGTGGCGGTGGCTGAGACTGTCTCCGCGGCCGATGACCTGGCGGGCGTGCGTAGCCTCAACACGAACTTCCGACCGAGCTTCACGTCTCATCGGCTGAATGCGGCCTCCCGTGGCGCATCGGCCGATCAAGGGATCGAAATGCTTGAGCAGGAGCCTGAGAGAGTCGAGTTCGGATCCGTTCGAGACGACCAAGCGCACTTCCAGCATCGGCTGGAGGTCTGCGACACGTCTCTGCGGCGACTCACACAACTCTCACCTATCCCGCTCGACGCGGTTGAGGCTCTCATCGAAGCACGTCAGGTAGCAGAGCAACGACTGATAAACGATCGCCTGCAAGCACGTTCTGACTAGCTAGGAGGGATTGGCGAAACGACGTTCGGGGAGCACGGCATGAGACTGGAGGGCTTCCGAAACCTGTCTGCCTAGCTCCGGACGGATAGCAACTCCGAGGGCGTCCGCTGCTCTTGCCCGTGCTTCGTAGTAGGAGGCGATAGCCTCGGCGAGACTTGCCGGGGCCGAGGCGACGCCAATAGGCCGCAGCAAGAACTGATGCATTTTGACCAGCTCGTCGGCGACGAGCTGGCGCTCGCCGCGCAGCGTCTTGCCTCCGAGCCAGAGAATCCAGTCCCAGAAGTGTCCGTCGATGGACGGCAAGGTGTCGGCAGTTAGCACCCACGGCGGCTGGATCTCCCGGCTGCCCCCGATCGGGAAGATGTCCACCTTCGTAGGGCCGTCCATCACGACCATGTAGCCCGCCTGCTCCGACAGCGGTTCCCAAAAGGCGGCAAGCGGCGCGAAAGAGGCTACGAGCGCGGGGATCTCCGCCATCATCCGTTCGGGATCACCTTCCGCGTAAATGTCCCAGTCCGAAAGCGCGGTGGCTGTCCCCCGCGCCCGGGATCCGCCGACGACCACAGAAGAAATGGCTTTGCTTTCGTGGAGCTTTTCCAGGATGGCCGCCACCACATCGGGTTCCTCTGCCTGGCACACCCGGCAAAGTCTCGCACGCACGTTCGGTGCCCAATTCCTGGCCGAAACGCCCGAGACCGGCCCGCGGGGCACTCGTCGGTAGAGAGTTTTGGTAGAAGGAGCGGCCCAGCCGCTTGACTGAGCCGCTCCCGTTAGAAGAGCTGGTTCTCGCCGCCGAAGAGCGCCGAGACCGAGTCGTCGGCGAAGACGTTGACGATCGTCTCGGCGAGCAGCGGTGCGACAGTGAGGACGGTGACGTTGTCCGGCTTCTTGAGGGCGTTGATCGGCACCGTGTCGGTTACGACGATGCCCGCGACGTCCGCTTCGCCGAGTCGGGCGAGACCCTCGTCGCTGAGCAGCGCGTGCGTGACCGAGAGCCAGACCTCCGATGCGCCGCGCTCCTTCAGCGCCTTGGCGCCCTGGATCAGCGTGCTGCCGGTCGTCGTCACGTCGTCACCCACGATGCAGATCTTGTCGCGCACCTTGCCCGCTACCTCGGTCACGACGACCTCGTCGCGCGAGGGCCGCGTCTTGTGCATGACCGCGAAATCCGCCTCGAGCATCTCCGCGAAGCGGACTGCGACCTTCGCGCGGCCGGCGTCGGGTGCCACCGAGACGACACCGTCCCCGTGCAGCCCGAGATCGCGGAAGTGGCGCGCGAACAGCTGCTGCGCGGTCATGTGGTCGACGGGGATCGTGAAGAAGCCCTGAATCTGTCCGGCGTGGAGATCCATCGTGAGCACTCGGTCGGCGCCGGCGAGCTGGAGCATGTCCGCGACGAGGCGTGCTGAGATCGGCTCACGTGGCTTCGCCTTCCGGTCCTGCCGTGAGTACGGAAACCACGGGATGACCGCCGTGATCCGCTTCGCCGAGGCGAGCTTGGCGGCCTGGATCATCAGCAGGAGCTCCATCAGGTTGCGGTCGACCGGATCGCAGCCGGTTTGCACGAGGAAGGCGTCGGCGCCGCGAATGGAATCGTGGAAGCGGCAGTACGTCTCGCCGTTCGGGAAGGTTTCGAGCTCGACCTCGCCGAGCTCGACGTTCAGGCTCTCGGCCATGCGGCTCGCGAGATCCGGATGCGAACGCCCTGAGAAGAGCATGAGCTTCTTCTGCGGCGTCCGCGGGATTGCGCGACCGAGACTCATCGGCGCCGGCACGACGCCGGTATCCGCGAGTCCGGGAAGCGCCTGCTCAATCGTCCCGATTTCCACGCAGGTATCCCTCCTTCGTCTCTTGCCGGGGCGGGAACCCCGCCAGGGAATCGGGCGGGACGTCGTCCGTGATGACCGAGCCGGCTGCCGTCCATGAGTTGTCGCCGACCTCGACCGGAGCCATCAGAGAAGTGTGGATGGCCGTCCGGACGTTCTTACCGACGGTCGTCCGCCCCTTCGGGCGGCCCGGCTGATGCGGGAAGTTCGCCGTGATCGTGCCTGCGCCGATGTTGGTTTCCTCTCCGATCTCCGCGTCGCCGATGTAGGAGAGATGCGGGACTTTCGCGCCTTCCCCGATCCGGGACTTCTTGATCTCGACGAACGTTCCGGCCTTCGCCCGAGCCGCCAGAAGCGTCCCGGGGCGAAGGTAACAGAACGGGCCTACGAGGGCCCCGGGGCCGACCTCGGCGTCGACGACGACCGCCTGCGGGCCGATCTCGGCACCCGTGGCGACCCGCGTCGCGCCGCGGAGGATCGTGAAGGGATGGATTGCGCAGTCGGCCTCGAGTACGACGGTCGGCTCGATCCAGGTCGATCCCGGATCGGAGATCGCGACGCCCGCGAGCATGTGCGCGTGGTTGATCCGGTCGCGCAGGACGGCGGCAGCGGCGGCGAGCTCGACGCGCGTGTTCACGCCTTCTGTCTCGGCAGGATCGGCGGCGACATGAGCGACGACCCGCTGGTCGCGCTCGACGAGGTCGCGGACGGCGTCCGTCAGGTAGAGCTCGCCCTGGGCATTCGCCGGTTGGAGCCGGTCGAGTGCCGGCCAGAGAGCGTCGGCGCGGAAGACGTAGATCGACGAGTTGCACTCGGTGCGCGCGAGCTGCTCCGGCGTTGCGTCGCCCGCCTCGACGATTGCTTCGACCGAGCCCTCCGCGTCGCGGACGACCCGGCCGTATGAGCGGGTGTCGGCGGGCTCGAACGTGAGCACTGTTGCAGCCGCCTGCTCGCGCTCGTGCGTCTCGAGCAACTCCTGGAGGAGCGTCGCGGTCAGGAGCGGCGTGTCGCCGGAGAGGACGAGGACGGCGTCGGTGGCTCCTTCCAGCGCGGCGCGGGTGACGCGGACGGCGTCGCCCGTCCCGAGCGGACGAGCCTGGACTGCGACCTCGACCTCGCCGAAGTCGCCATGCGTCTCTGGCGAGGCGATCACGACCAGCCGGGCCGGCTCGAGCGGCCGAGCAGCCTCGAGCACCCAGTCCACCATCCGCCTGCCGAGCAGGGGATGCAGGTGCTTGGGCACGGAGGAGCGCATGCGCGTACCGAGGCCCCCGGCCATCACGACTGCTGCGAGTTTGGTCTCGGTCATGGGTGCGAGGTGAATGGCTGGGGCGCCAGGATTCGAACCTGGGATCGCGGGACCAAAACCCGCTGCCTTACCGCTTGGCTACGCCCCACGGTCTCGGGCCGAGTATAGGCGGGCCGCACTTCAGCGCCGGTCGAGGACGAGCAGGGCTAGCGCGACCAGCGCGACGACCACGATCAGGATCACGACAAGGGTCGTGACGACGAGCGCGAGCGCCGGCACGAGCACGACGACGAGCTGGGAGACGGCGGCGATCCAGCTCGCCTCGCGAACGACGAGATGCCTGCTGTGGCGCGCCGACCCGATGTAGACCGCGAACGCGGCGGCGGCGATGACGAGCACCGACCACCAGGGAATCGCGTCGAAGAGGACGAGCGCGCCCTCGATCGCGACGATCCCGAGCACGAGGCGGATCCGGCGCGATCTCAAGGTCGCGCCGAAGCGGCTGTTGCCGTGCTCGATCGTCGCGTGACTGCTCATGGAGAAACCGTAGCGACCGAGAAGGAGTCGTGAGAAGGCGGTTACCCGTACCAGGAGGGAACGGTGAGCCAAGTGCGGCCGGCTGGTGCGAGCGCGCGCCTCGCCGCTTCGGCGTGGCGGCGGTGCTGGAAGAGACCGTAGACGACAGGACCGGCGCCCGTGACGTCAGCGCGGAACGCGCCCAGGCCAGCGAGCTCCGCCGCAAGCGGCGAGGAGGCGAGGTCGTTCCGGGGCAGCGCGCCGAGATCGCGCGGCCGTGCGACCGACGCGAGGGCGGCGTCCAGCGCGGCGCGGCGTTCGTCCCACCCGGCGGCGCCGTCGCGCTCGTCGAAGCTCTCGTAAACGGCTGCCGTCGACCCCTTCTCGACATCGTGCGGGAGCACGAGCACGACCCAGTAGTCCTGCGGGAGGTCGAGCGGATCGAGCTCGGAGCCGTCACCGCGGCCGAGCTGCGGGCCGCTCGTGAGGAAGAACGGGACGTCGGCGCCGAGCGCGGCGGCGAGCCGGGACAGCTCTTCGGCGGCTAGCGGCCGCTCGAGCGTCTCGTTCGCGAGCCTGAGCGCCGTGGCGGCATCCGAGCTGCCGCCGCCGAGACCAGCAGCGACGGGGATCCGCTTCGTGATCGTGGCGCGCCAGCCCGGCTCGACGCCGGCCGCGGCGGCGAGTTCCTCGAGCGCCCGCCGGACCAGCGTGTCGCCGACGAAGCCGTCGACCGTGAGAGCGGGGGCCGAGGTGATCGCGACCCGGTCGCCGAGGTCGAGCCGCTGGAGCACGGTCGCGACTTCGTGCTTGCCGTCGGCGCGAGTCGGGCCGACGACGAGGGCGAGGTTGAGCTTCGCTGTCGCGGGGGCGCGCATCAGAGCGCCTCGGCGAGCCGGACGAACTCGAGCGGGAGCAGCTCCTCAGCGCGAACATTCGGCGCACGCTCGATCGTCGCCAGCGCCGCCACTGCTTCCTCACGGCTCGCCAGCCCCGCGAGCGCGAGCGAGTTCGGGAGGGTCTTGCGCCGGTGCGCGAACGAGGCCTCGACGACCTTCTTGACGCGGGCAAACCCGGCGGGGAGCGGCACTCTGCGGAAGGCCAGGAGGGCAGAGTCCACATTCGGCGGCGGCTGAAAGACGGTGCGGGCGACGGGGTGGAAACCGCTCCGGTGCGCCGCGAGCTGAATCAGAACCGAGACGGCGCCGTAGGCCTTCGTCGAAGGGCCGGCGAAGAAGCGGTCGGCGACCTCGCGCTGCACCATCACGCACCAGAGCTCGAGCTCTGGGAGCCCGGCGAGACTCTCGACGACGATCGGGGTCGCGACGTTGTACGGCAGGTTGGCAACGAGCTTCGTCGGCGTCGGGCTGAACCCCGCTAGATCGAGAACCAGCGCGTCGCCCCAGTGGAGGTCGACGTTCTCGGGCAGTACGGTGAGGTGACGGCCGAGCGAGCGGTCGAGCTCGACTGCGTGCACGTGTGCGACTCGCGCCGCGAGGTAGCGGGTGAGGCCGCCGAGCCCTGGGCCGATCTCGAGGACGACGTCCTCGGGCTCGAGTTCGGCGAGGCGGCCGATCACCCCGAGGATGTTCTCGTCGACGAGGAAGTGCTGGCCGAGCTTCTTCTTCGGGACAACCGTCATAGGTTCGGGACAACCGTCATAGGCGGAAGGCAGCGGTCGCGTTCGCGTCGATCCGGGCGGCGAGCTCGGCCGGATCTTCTCCGCGCACCTCGGCGAGCACGGCGACGGTGTGGACGACATTCGCGGGCTCGTTCGGCTTGCCGCGCCGAGCTTGCGGCGCCAGATAGGGGCTGTCGGTCTCGGCGAGAATCCGCTCGGGCGGCACCAGGGCGGCGCAGTCCCGGAGGTCGGCCGCCTTGGGGTACGTGACGTTGCCGGCAAACGAGACGTAGTAGCCGCGCTCGAGTGCCGCGGGCAGCAGCCCGGGCGAGGAGAAGCAGTGGAGGACGACGGTGCCTTCGAAGCGGGCGAGTGCTGCCGCTGTCGCATCGTCGGCGTCGCGCGCGTGGATCACCAGCGGAAGACGAAGCTCGGTCGCGAGGTCGATCTGGGCGGCGAAGAGCGCCAGCTGCTGCTCGGGGCTCGCGAAGTCGTGGAAGTTGTCGAGCCCGGTCTCGCCGACTGCGATCGCCTTCGGGTGTGCGAGGAGGTCGCGGAGCTCCCCGACCCGACCCGCCTCGTCACCGCCGGCCTGGTGCGGATCGATCCCGAGCGCCGCGTGGACACCCTCGTGCTCGGAGGCGATCGCGAGCGCCGCCCGGCTGGACTCGATTCCGGTTCCGATCGTGATCACCCGGCTCACGCCGGCGGCGCGCGCGCGGGCGAGCAACTCCGCGGGCTCGTCGCACGCGTCGAGGTGCGCGTGCGTGTCGATCACGCGCCGTTTGCCTGGCGCATCCGCTCGAGCTCGTCGGCCACGACCTGCTCCGGGTCGAGCTTGCGAAAGAGAGGCTTCGGCTCGGGCAGCCGCCGTCCTGGCGGAAGCTCGCTCGACTCCCAGCTCCCCACCCAGTCGGCGTAGTCACCCGTGAGCACCGTGTAGGGCGGGTCGTCCCCTTCGACGACCTCTTCGTAGCGGAGCTCGCCGGCGAGCACGTCCTCGTACCCGAGCAGCTCGTGCAACGTCTGCGAGCTGAAGGGGAGAAACGGGGTGAAGAGGAGCTTGAGATTGTCGATCGCGCGGAGGACGACGTAGAGGACGGTGCCTGCGCGATCGCGATCGTCCCGCATCGTCGCCCAGGGGGCCTCCTCGGTGACGTACTGGTTGACCAGCGAGGCGAGCCGCATCGTCTCGGCGAGAGCCGCCTTGAAGCGGGTCTGCTCGATCAGCGCGCCGACCGTCTCGAAGCCGCCCTCGACGGCGGAGATGATCGCTTCGTCGGACGAGGTCAGCTCTCCCCGCTCCGGGACGCCGCCGAAGTTCTTGTACGCGCTCGTCAGGGTCCGATTGACGAGGTTTCCCCAGTTCGCGACGAGCTCGTCGTTGTTGCGGCGCACGAACTCCGACCACGTGAAGTCTGCGTCCTGGGTCTCGGGCCCGGCCGCGGTCAGGAAGTAGCGCAGCGGGTCGGCGTCGTAGCGGCTGAGGAAGTCGCCGACGTGGATGACGACCCCCCGGCTCGTGCTGAACTGCTTGCCCTCCATCGTCAGGTACTCGGAGCTCGCGATGTCGTCCGGAAGGTGGAGCCGCCCCTTGCCGGCGCCAAAGACGCCCGCGTCGCCGTATCCCAGCAGCTGGGCGGGCCAGATCACGCTGTGAAAGACGATGTTGTCCTTGCCCATGAAATAGGCATGACGTGCGTCGGGGTTCTGCCACCAGTCGCGCCAGGCCCCGGGCGTGCCGCGATTGCGCGCCCATTCGACCGCGGCGGAGAGATAGCCGACGACAGCGTCGATCCAGACGTAGATCCGCTTGTCTTCCCGCTCCTCGTAGCCCGGCACCGGAACGCGCACACCCCAGTCGAGGTCGCGTGTGACCGCCCGGGGCTTCAGGTTGCCGGCCAGCTCGATCGAAAACCGGCGCACGTTCGGGCGCCAGTGCTCCTGGGAGGTGATCCACTCCACGAGCCGCTCTCCGAAGGCCGGCAGGTCGAGGAAGAGATGCGAGGTTTCCTTGAAGACCGGCGGCTCGCCGTCGATCTTCGAGCGCGGCTCGATCAGATCGGCCGGGTCGAGCTGGTTGCCGCAGTTGTCGCACTGGTCGCCTCGCGCCTCCGGAAAGCCACAGATCGGGCAGGTTCCCTCGATGTAGCGGTCGGGCAGCGTTCGACCTGTGGCGGCGGAGATCGCCCCGACCGCCGTCTGCTCGAAGATGAAGCCCTGCTCGTAGAGGGTGCGGAAGAGGTCGCGAACGACCTCGTGGTGGTTTCGCGTCGTCGTGCGCGTGAAGAGGTCGTAGGAGAGACCGAGCCGACGGAGGTCGTCTCGAATGATCTCGTTGTTCGCATCGGCGAGCTCACGTGGTGTGACTCCGGCCTGATCTGCGGCGACCATCACCGGCGTGCCGTGCTCGTCCGTTCCGCTGACCATGAGCACGTCGTTTCCCCGGAGCCGGTGGTAGCGGGCGTAGATGTCCGACGGGACGCCAAAGCCCGCCACGTGACCGATGTGGCGGGGTCCGTTCGCATAGGGCCACGCCACCGCGACGAGGATCTTCTGAGGTGACTCGGAGCGCATCGCCGTCCATGATACGAACGGCTCGACGCCGTCTCCGTTGCCGGGAGAGGCGTGAGGCAACGGCCGCTGCGGCCATCGCTGCGAACGTCGCGAGCCCGAGCAGCGCGGCGAGCATCTGCCCACGACCGCTCTGTCGTTCGCCCGGAACGCGGTTGAGCGCGAGCGAGGGGCGGTCGTGTGCGACCGCAGCCAGCGCAACAGCCGACTCGGATCCACTCGAGAGTCGCGTCGACGCCGCGCCCGGCGCGGCCCGATTCTGCTCGAGCCCCTGCTGACGGTGGCCCGCCGGCCGTGGGACGGGCGTCGAGGGGCTGGCCTCGGCGACGCGAGAGACGAGACTCGGCGGGCCACCGACGGAAGGCCGGCCGACGGGAGACGCGATCGCAAGTGAGTGGATGGGGCGTGACGGGATCTGAAGATCGGTCGACGCACGGACGGTGGGGACACCGAGCGCGTTCGCCGAAAGCGCAGAGCCGCGGATGAACTGCTCGGGCAGATCGCCGCTGAGCTGATCCGGGGTTCGTTCGGAGATGGGGATCGGCGGCGGTTCGGCCGCAGGCTCCGGATCGAGAGCCGGCCCGGTTTCGGCCGGCAGCGAACTTACCTCTGGCGCGGCCGCTGGCGTCTCCGCACTGGATGGCTCCTCGACCAGTGAGGATTCGGTCGCTATCGCTGGAGGTTCGATGACGGGCTCGGACACCGCAGGATCTTGCGCGGCGACCGACGGGACGGCCTCGACCGCCGGTTGCGCGATTTGAACGGGAACGACAGGCGGAGTGACAGGCACAGTCTGCACAGGCACGACCGGCACAGGCACGACCGGCACAGGCACGACAGGCATCGGCACGACGACGGGCACCGGCACCACCGGCTCTTGCACCGCTTCGGGAACAGTCGGCACCGGCACAGTCGCAACCGGCACAGCCGGCAGCACGGGAACGAGCGGTGGGAGCGCCGGGACGGGAGCCGGGCCGCGGGAGGGCAACAACCCGGCCGGATCGAGATATCCGTCCGGGTCCGCCGCCGTTCTCACCCCGAGATGGACGTGCGCGGCGCGCGTGACCGCATCGTGGCTCTCACCGACGATGCCTACCGCCGCCCCCTCGGGTACGACCTCGCCGCGCAGCACGGAGACGGAAGCGAGCTGGAGCAGCGTGACCGCAAGCCCGTCGCTCGTCTGGATCGTGAGGGCGCGGCCGCCGTTCGGGATCGAGCCGACGAACGACACCGTCCCGCCGGCGGGGGCGATGACGGTCGAGCCGACGCTCGCACCGATGTCGATGCCCCGGTGCTGGCCCCCGGCGTACGGATCGTTGCCGAGCGAGAACGGACGGAGGACGGAGCCGTCGACCGGCCATGTCCAGGAATGCGCGGCCGGTGCGACGACGAGCGTCGCAAGCGTGACCGCGGCAGCGAGCAATCGGCGCATGCGCCACCTGCCTTCTTCGTCGTTGAGGGAGTCCCAACGACGCTAGCCAGGCCGCTCAGTCGCTTTGCAACGACTCTCGATAGAGAGTGTTACGAGAGAGCGACAAGAGGCGGGCGACCACGTCTGCAGCCTGACGACGGGGCACCCCGGCGCCGACCAGCTCCTTGACCGCGTCCAGCGCGGCGCCTTCATCGACCTCGGGACGGCCCCCGCCGACGACGAGCGTGAGCTCGCCCTTGGGGGCTTCCGGAAAGCGCTCCGCCAGCTCGCCCGCAGTTCCTCGCGCCACCTCCTCGAAGCGCTTCGTCAGCTCGCGGCAGACCGCGACCTGCCGCTCGGGAAGCGCAGCGGCGAGCGAGCGCAGGGTCGCCGGCAAGCGCTTCGGCGACTCGAACGCGACCGCCGGATGCTCAGAGCGACCGAGCTCGGCCCACAGCTCGCCGAGCGCCTTCGCCCCCCGCGGCAGATAGCCCAGGAACTGGAACCGCTCTCCCGCGAGCCCGCTCGCGACGAGCGCTGTCTCGACCGCGGACGGCCCCGGCAACACCGTCACCGACACCCCCGCCTCGAGGGCCGCAGCCACGAGCCGTGCCCCCGGATCGTTGATCCCGGGGAGCCCTGCGTCACTGACGAGCGCGACCCTCTCCCCCGCTGCCAGCCTGGGAACGAGCTCGGCCACGCGCGTTGCTTCGTTGTGCCGGTGGTAGCTGAGCAGGCGAGCCCGGATTCCATGCCGCTCGAGCAGCCCCCTGGTGTGTCGCGTGTCCTCACAGAGGACGACGTCCGCCTCGCCCAGCTCGCGCAGGACGCGGAGCGTGACGTCTTCGAGGTTCCCGATCGGGGTCGCGCAGACCGCGAGCGGCACTCAGTAGCCCGCCACTAGCGCATCCCGTCGAGCGCCTCGAACGCGACGAGACCGGCGCCGACGAGGCCGGCCTTCGAGCCCAGCTCGGCGGGAACGATCCTCAGGTCGCGGCCAGGCGCTATCGCCTCCCGCCTCGCGGTCTCGAGGGCCGCCGGGAGCAGAAGGTCGAATGCCGCCGCACCGAAGCCACCGCCGATGATCACGAGCCGCGCGCCGAAGATGTTGACCAGCGAGCCGGCGCCTGCGCCGAGGTGCGCTCCGATCCGCCCGAGCACGGCGACGGCATCGTCCTCGCCTCTGCGCGCGGCCTCGACCAGCTGCTTGGCGGTGGCTTCTTCACCCCAGAGCGCGACGGCGGCGCGCTCGGCCGCGCTGCCCGACGCGAGAGCCTCGAGGTGACCTCGGCCAGTGCACTCTCCCTGGCACGCGGGGCCCTCCTGCAGCACGACGACATGGCCGAGCTCTGCCCAACCTCGATAGAGAGCTCCCGCCATCACGACGCCTCCCCCCACGCCCGTCCCGAGCGTCAGCATCACGAGGTCGTCGACGCCTCTGCCGGCGCCGCTTCTCCATTCGGCGAGGGCGGCCGCGTTCGCGTCGTTCTCGACGCCGCCCGGGACGCCGAATCTCTCGCCCAGGACGCCGGCCAGCGCAATCCCCTCGAGCGGGATGTTGTTCGACCCGAGAGAGCGGCCGGTCTCTCGATCGATCACCGACGGAAGCCCGAGCCCCAACGCCGCAACGTCGTCCTCCCAGAGGCGTTCGACCGCTCCGACGATTCCCGCGACGAGTGCATCCTGAGACTCGGTCGGCGTCGGCACTTCGACCGACTCGTGCACCGTGCCATCGCGATCGAGGACGCCGGCGAGGATCTTCGTGCCGCCCAGGTCGACGCCGATGACGCGCTTGTCGCTCACGGGACGCGGCTACCATACCCCGCCGGATGGCCGAGGGAGAAAAGCCGTACCGCCTCTACAAGGGCGGCCGCTCGAAAGGGAAGCTGCCGGCCGGTTCGCGGGGCGCTCCACCCCCTCGGAGCAAGGGCCGCGGGGCCAAGCCCGAGCGGCGTTCCCGTCCCCGCTGGGGCCGCCGGATCGGGCTCACGATCGTCCTGCTCGCGCTGCTGACCGTTGGCTGGACGGTCGCCAGCTACCTCTCGTTCAGAGAGGGCGTCACGGACGCAAATGCGCGGCTGCAGAAGGCCGTCGACGCCGTGCTCGCGCCCCAGGAAGGGGCACTGATCTCGAAGCCCACGCTCCTCCTTCTCCTTGGAACAGACGGCGACCGGACCGCAGCCCGCTCGGACGCCCGCCGCTCCGACTCGATCCTCCTCGTCCGCACGGACCCGAGCCGCCACCGGATGGCCTACCTCTCGATCCCGCGTGATCTGCGCGTCGACGTACCGGGCTACGGCGCGAACAAGATCAACGCCGCCTATCAGCTCGGCGGGCCCGCACTGACCCTGAGAGCGATCAAGGGTCTCGTGCCAGGCCTCGACGTCAATCACGTCGCACTCGTCGACTTCGCCGATTTCAGAACCGTGATCGACGCGCTGGGCGGCGTCGCCGTGACCGTGCCGAAACCGATTCTCTCGAACCGATTCGACTGTCCCTACGCGACCCAGGCGCGCTGCGAGCAATGGGACGGCTGGCGCTTCGAGAAGGGGACGCAGACGATGAGTGGCCAGCGCGCGCTGATCTACTCCCGTGTCCGCGAGAACCGGCTCGACCCCGTTGAGAACGATCTCACCCGAGGCGCGCGCCAGCAGGACGTCGTCCAGGCGATGGCCGGGAAGATGACGAGCGTGACCACGTTCGCGAGGCTCCCGTTCGTCGGCGGCGACCTCGTCAGCCCGCTCACCACCGACCTCTCCGCAGGTGGCCTGCTCCAGCTCGGCTGGGTCTACAAGCGCGCGAACAAGGGCCGTGCCCTCCACTGCAGGCTCGGCGGAGAGCTCACCTCGATCGGCGGCCAGTCCGTGATCCTCGGGGGCGAGGAGAACACCGCGACGGTGAACATGTTCGCCGGCCGCTCGGCCCCGCAGCCCCCGCCGCCGGGCCAGCCTCTCGGCGCAGGCTGCATCGTCGGCAACCAGTCCGGTTAGGGTCGATCAGTGAGCATCTTCGGCTGGATCCTCTTCGGGCTGCTGGCGGGCGCCGTGGCGCGTGCCCTCACACCCGGAAAGCACCGGATCGGCTGCTTCGGCACGCTCGCCGTCGGAGTCGTCGGCGCACTTCTCGGCGGGCTGCTCGGCGAGGCGGTCTTCGACGGCGAGGTCAACTTCGGCTGGGATCTGAGCCGTTCCTGCTCGCCGTTGCCGGCGCGATGATCCTCCTGCTCGGCCTGAACGCGCTCTCGCGGCGCTGACGCTTTTTGGGCGCCCCGCGGCCGAGCTTGCGCTTGCCCCGGAGGTCAGTCGGCGGCCGGGGCGGGCTTGCTGGAGCTCTCGCTGGAGCTCGGCGTGGACGAGTCGCTCGACGAGCTCGACTCGCTGCTCGAGGAGCTCGAGGAGTCGCCGCCGGCGCCGTCCTTCGCCGGGGTCGCCTTGCGCCCACCCTTGCCGTAGTCCGTCGAGTAGAAGCCCGAGCCCTTGTAATGGACGGCGACCGGATAGAGCACCTTCTCGACGGGGCTCTTGCCGCACACCTCGCAGACCTCGGAGGGCGCGTCGGCCATACGCTGGAAGACCTCGAAGGTGTGACCGTCGGGGCAGCGGTACTCGTAGATCGGCATGGCGCCGAAGGCTAGCAGCGACAATTGGGACGGCAGATGACGGAAGGCGTCGAGGAATCGAGGATTCGCGCGCGTGGGCTACCGGCCCTGCCGGTCGTCCTCACGACGCGCTGGTTTCCGCTCTCCGTCTCCGCGATCACGGCTGCCGCAGCGGCGATCCTCCTCCACCAGCTCCTCGCCTGGCCGCCGCACGAGGACGAGACCCTGGCGCTCTTCATCGGCCGCCATCCCCTGGACGGTCTCTTTCAGGTCGTGCTCGAGGAGCGCGGTGGCGCGCCTCTCCACTTCCTGTTCGCGTGGGCCGTCGCCCACCTCGGCTTCGGGCTGAGCGGCCTTCGGCTCGTCTCCGCACTCTTCGCGATCGCGAGCCTGCCGGTGATCGCCCTCCTCGGAGCGCGGCTCGCCGGTCGGCGCCGCGCACTCGTCGCGACCGTGCTCGTCGCGGCGAGCTGGACGTTCCTTTTCCACGGGGTGTACGGCCGGATGTACAGCCTCTTCCTCTTCACGAGCGCGCTCTCGTACCTCTCGCTCCTCCGGGCGCTCGAGCGAGGCGACCGGCGCTCGTGGGCCTGGTGGGCCCTCGCGATCCTCGCGACCGTCGCGACCCACCCGTACGGGGCGATCGTGATCGCGACGCAGGCGGTCTTCGTCCTCGTCGCCCGGAGAGACCGCCTGCGCCAGGCGCTCCTCGCGTTCGCCGTGGTGGGTGTGCTCGGGATCCCGTTCTGGCTCACCGACCTCGTCCTCGCGGGCCGCTTCGAGGTCGGGGTCGGCGGCGGCGGCGAGAAGCTCGGCGGGCCGTGGCCGGTCTTCGTCTACCTCTGGCACGTGCTCGGGGATTTCACGGCCGGCTGGTGGCCGGTGCTGATCCCGGTGATCGCTCTCGGCGCGCTCGGGTTGCGCCTGCTCCCGCGCCGCACGGTTCTGCTCACCGCCTGCGTCGTCGTGATCCCGACGCTCGCCTTCCTCGCGGCTCGGCTGGGGAGCGCGACCTCGCCGGAGACACGTCACCTGATCTTCGTCCTCCCGTTCGCGGCGATCGCGGTCGCCGCCGGGATCCTCCGGCTCGGGCGCGCGACGCCGGCGGTGCTCTGCGCGCTCGTCGTCGCGCAGGTCGCGTGGGCGTGGCAGAAGACCCCGCCGCTCTTCGAGTGGGAACCGGACGCGCGTCAGGTCGCCCGCGCCGACGCGTCCGCTCACCTCGCGTCGACAAGTCGCCCCGACGACGTCCTGTTCGGCTTCGAGCCGCTCTACCTCGGAGCCTCGGAGCGAAACGACGCGTTTCCGCTGCGCGTGCTGCCGCGCGCCGATGCGAATCTCGCGCTCTCGACGCTGCTCAACCTGGAGCGGCCGCTCGGGAGGGGCGTCTGGATCCTCGACGCGAGCGAGCCGAACAACGCCGCCCCCGCGCTCGAGGTCGAACTGCGCAGCCCGGTTCCGGCGTCGGCCTTCGACGTCCGCCGCTTCGGCCCGTTTCTCGTGATCCGGACGAGAGAGCCGACGGTGACTCCGGCGCGCTACCTCGAACGCGCGGGTCAGGCGGTGCTCGTCGGCAAGGCGCTCTGGATCGGGGACGCGGACATCAACCTGCTCACGGTCGAGCGGGCGGCGCGGGCCCTGCGCGGCTACGGAGCTGCGCGCTCCCTCTCGACGAGCTCGCGGTAGCACGGCGCATCCTCGAAGGCGGCGAGCCCGGCGGGAGTCTGGCGCCGACGCTCCTTTGGGCGGAGCTTCCGGGCGGCGGCGATCGCGGCGCTCGCACCGACGGCCGCCCCGACGAGGAACGAGCGGGTTGGGGAGCGGCGGGGCTCGTCTTCCATGGAAGGATCGTAGAGCGAATGATGGTCACCCTCGGAGATCTCCTGCTCGACGTGATCGTGCGGCTCGAACAGCCGCTCGCCGAGGGCGCGGACGCCGATGCCGTGACGCGCCTCGGCCCGGGCGGGCAGGCGGCGAACGTGGCCGCGTGGATCGCGGAGCTGGGTGGATCGGCGCGTTTCGTCGGCAAGCGCTCCGACGACGAGGCCGGACTGGCCGCCCGGCGCGGGCTCGAGCGCTACGGCGTCGAGGTCTGCGGCCCCGTCGTCGAGGGCCGAACCGGAACGGTGGTCTCGCTGGTCTCGCAGGACGGGAGCCGGACGATGGCCTCCGATCGAGGCGTCTCGCCCGACCTGCGCGCGGACGAGCTCGAACCGACCTGGCTGGACGGCTGCGAGCTGCTCCACCTCCCGGGCTATTCGCTTCTCCGTGCCCCGATCGACGGGGCGGCGCTGCGCGCGGCCGAACTCGCGCCTCGCCTCAGCGTCGACCTCTCGTCCTGGAGCGCGATCCGCGACTTCGGGCCGGCCCGGTTCCGCGAGCGGCTCGAGGCGCTGAAGCCGGAGGTCGTCTTCGCCAACGAGGACGAGGAGGAGATCCTCGGCGGCCCGCTCGAGGGCTGCACCTGGATCCTCAAGCTCGGTGCGCGTGGCGCGCGCTTCGGCGAGCTCGAGCTGCCGGCGCTCCCAGCAACCGTGATCGACACGACCGGTGCCGGAGACGCTCTCGCCGCCGGCTACCTCGTCGGTGGCCCCGAGCTCGCGCTGGAGGCGGCGGCACGCTGCGTCGCGAAGCTAGGTTCCATGCCGTGAGCGAGCTGATCGTGCTCTCGGACGAAGTCCGCCAGGCGCTCGCCGAGCGGCGACCCGTCGTGGCGCTCGAGACGACACTCGTGGCTCACGGCTTTCCACCCGGCGAAGGCGTCGAGGTGGGGCTCGAGAGCGAGCGCCGGGTTCGCGCCGCGGGCGCGGTTCCCGCCACTGTGGGCGTGCTCGACGGCGCGCTCCGGATCGGGCTCGACGAGGACGAGCTCGGCCGCTTCGACGCGGACGCGCGCAAGGTCGGGCCTCGCGACGTCGCCGCGGCGATCGTCCAGGGCGCCGTCGGCGCGACGACCGTCGGGGGGACGCTCGCCGCCTGCCGGATCGCCAGGATCCTCTTCATGGGGACGGGCGGGCTCGGCGGCGTTCACCGCGGCTTTCCCGATCCTCCCGACGTCTCTGCCGATCTCGGCGAGTTGATCCGGACCGAGG